>JAHOYT010000002.1 GCA_019038645.1 Bacteroidales bacterium | reverse complement strand
ATTTAATATCTTTATTAAACAATAATTATTGAAAAATTCTAAAACGAATCAAATGACAACTCACAAAGATTTAATATTATTATTTACCGGATCAGAAATAAATACCACTGTTCTTAAAGAAATACTTGATGATAATCAGATTCCTTCATTAATAAGGAACGAAATGAGCTCGGGAAAAGCAGCAGGATTTGGTGGTGGCTATGTGGGTTCTGAAGCACATGTTTTAGTTTCTGAGAAACACTTTGAAAAAGCTAAAGCTCTTTTAGAGGAGTTTTTAAAGTCATTTAACGAGTAATAATTTACCATAATCGTCATAGCTATCCATTAATAAATTCAATTAGTGTTTAAGAATCAGACATTAAAATGTTTAAACTGAATATACCTAATTTTACTTCTTTCAAACAAAAAGCGTAAAAAATTGTTGTTAGCACAGTACAATTCAAATTATTAATGCACAAACTTAAAAAGACACAAAATATTTCGCTTCCTGTACAGGAAGCATGGGAGTTTTTTTCGCAACCTGATAATATAGAAAAAATCACTCCATCAAATCTTCATTTCAAAATCTTATCAAGGTCTGATGCAGGTGAGATGTATCCAGGAATGATAATAAGCTACAAAGTTAGTTCGTTATCAAATCTCGTTGTAAAATGGGTCACAGAAGTTACACAAATTAAAAAACACAAATACTTTATTGACCATCAAATTCAGGGTCTGTATAAAATATGGCACCACGAACATCATTTTAAAGAAATTGCAAACGGTACTGAAATGAAAGACATTTTGTTCTATGACGTTCGCTTTGGATTTGTTGGACAATTATTACATAAAATTTTTATCAGAAAACGAATTGAAGAGATATTTAATTACAGGGAGTTAAAAATAAAAGAACTTTTTGGTTCCGGATAAGTTCCAAAAAGTTCTTTGAACTATAATATTTAGCAAATGAAATTATTTTTATTGAAAATCTTTTAAGCTTTCCATTAACTTTTTCCTTGTAAAAAATATTCTACTTTTTACCGTTCCTATTTTTAATTCAAGCTCATCTGCAATTTCTTTGTATTTATAGCCTGATAAAAACATTGTAAACGGCTCTTTAAATTCTCCTGGTAAGTTCTCTATTTGCTGCAAAATCTCTTTTGTAGTAAGCTCATTATCAGGCCTTGTTGGAGAGGTTTCCTTCGTTAAATTAAGGAAATACAAATTCTGTGTTGTATCGTTATGTGTATTTTGTTTCTGCTGCTTTCGATAATTATTAATAAAAGTATTTTTCATTATCGTAAAAGCCCACGCTTTTAAATTTGTATATCCTACAAATTTATCACGATGTGATAAAGCTTTAAAATATGTTTCCTGTAAGAGGTCCTGAGCTTCTTCTCTATTTGAAGTTAAACTCATAGCAAACCTTGAAAGTTTAGTTTCTAAACTTATTAGCTGATGATTAAACTCAATTGCTGTCATAGTTGTATATTTTTATATAATTGTTAAACAAATATACAACACCAAAGGACCAAAAAGCAAATATAGGAATGCTCCAGGACCCAATATACGCGACTAATCTAAATAAGAACAGTTCTTCAATGTACTGTTTTTTCGGTATTGCGTTACCTTTTTACTTCTTAATTCTAAATTACAAAAAAGTTCATCTTTTTTGTTTAACGATTGTGTGAAAATATTAACACTGGTTTAAACAAAAAATCCTGCTCAAAATCAAGCAGGACATATTATTTAGAACTATTCTAAAGAAATTAGTTGTTTTTTAAAGTCTCGGCAAAATACACTGGAGATGATACTTTCAGAACATTTGATGGCAAATCGATAAAATTCTCTTTTATTTGTAATCCTGTAACAAATATTTTCTGAAATGGAAAAGTCTCTGAAAGATTTTTTAAATACGCCTTTGTCTCATCTTTATTTAATGATGACGTTAAAGAAGTGAACAAAAAATCAGGATTTACCATTTTACTTGTTTCCAGTACGTCTTTAAATGGTACCGAACTTCCTAAATAATAAACCAGTCGTCCCGATTTTTTAATTAAGTAATTATAAAATAATAATGCCAACTCATGATATTCGCCTTCGGGTAAAAACAATAGAAACTTTTTAGCTGTCTGGCTTTCCGAAACTACGATATTATCTATAGCAACCATTAATTTTTGCCTGAAAAGATTTGAAACAAAATGTTCATGAGCCGGATTAATTGAGCCTGTTTGCCATAATAATCCAATTTTTTCGAAAAATGGGAATATTACTTTAATAACAGTATTTTCAAATCCCTCATGCATTATATAGCGCGATAAAATTCTGTCAAATTTATATTCATCCATTTCAACCATAGCAATAATAAGGTTTTCAATATTGCTTTCAGAACTCGATGAATCTGAAGACGCATTCATTACTTTATTAGTCAATTCAGTATCCGATAGTTTTGAAATATTAGATATTCGCATTCCCGAACGATTTAAAATTGCTATATTCAATAACCTTTTTAAGTCATCGTCACAGTAATATCTGATATTTGTATCGGTACGGGCTGGTTTAATTATTGCGTATCGCTTTTCCCAAATTCGTATGGTATGGGCTTTTATCCCTGATAAATTTTCCAGCTCCTTAATTGAATAACTTGCCATATAAGTTTGTTCTGTATTTAATTTCAATGTTACAACAATAGTTTAAGACAATAGTTCAATGTCTCAAAAAAAATAAACTCGACTTTATTATAGAAGCAACTAATTAACAGAGATTATACCAATAAAAAAAGACCGCCATTCGGCGGTCTTTCAGAATCATTTTAGGATATTTTAGATATGTCCTATTGGATCAGGATCTCCATCAGGATCACCATTAACATAACCATCAGTTGCAGGATTTCCATTAGTCATTAATAGAACACCACACATATGAGGAGCAGCCATTGAAGTTCCGCTCATAGTTACATATCCACCTGCTTTATATGTAGAGAATATATTAACTCCAGGCATGCAGTAATCAACAGGAGTACCATAATTAGAAAAATAAGCCCAATTATCATTAACATCCATTGCAGAAATTGTCCAGATATATGGTCCATTTACCCTGGCAGGTGAATGATAAAGAGCATCATCACTTTCGTTTCCCGCTGCTAATGAAAAGAAAATTCCATTATTTGAAGCAGCTAAAATAGCATCGTCAATTGGTTCATAAACACCACCACCTAAACTCATATTAGCAGCATCTCCGGCATTTGCATTTGCAGCAACAAAGTCTACTCCGGCTATAATTACCGAATATGCACCACTACCTCTTCTGTCCAAAACTTTTACAGGAACAAGAGTAGCACCCGCTGCAACACCAACTACACCAATTGTATTGTCAATTGCAGCAGCAGTACCAGCACAATGCGAACCGTGTCCGTTATCATCGTCACCATATGCATCATTATTAATAAAATCATATCCACTTGCAGCATCAACATTTAAATCATTATGATCTAAATCAATTCCTGTATCAAGTATCCAAATTTTATTGGTTCCGCTATAATTACCGTATCCGACTCTTTCAATACCGTATGGAATTGTTTCATCAGGATCAACCGGAGGATCAGTAGTACCACCACCGCCGCCGCCGCCGCCGCCGCCATTACCAAGACTAAATATCCTGTCCGGTAATATGTATTTAACTCTGGAATCTTTCTCAAGTATTTCTACATCTTCTTTTGACATTCTTACGCTAAAGCCATGTAATGCTTCTGCATATGCATTCCGTACTTCAAATGTGTTGGTTGCCTTAGTTCTTATCATAGATTCAGCAAATGCCTTCATCTCATTTACTTTTTCCATGTAAATTGCATCACTGGCAGCCTTAATTGTGCCTTCGTTCAAAACGACAATATACTGTCCTTCGATAATTTCTCCATTTTTAACGTCATTAAGTACAAAGATTTCATCTTCACTCGTAATCAATTGATCTTCTTCTTTGCTACATGCAGTAAACAATAATGCAATCACAGAAACAAAGTACAATAAATTTTTAAATTTCATAGTTTTGTAATTTGGTTAATAAATAATAATTAGTTTTTCAGGTTGCAAATACTTAATAAAAAATTTAAAAGTCAAGTAATGTTAAAAAACATATAAATAGCATTTATTGATATTCAATAAGAGCTTTTTTCAACAAAATGAGCACATATAGATAAAACAGAATCTTATTTAAAATCAATCTAAATTTAATTATTAACAGAATGTATATCTGCGTATTATACAATATTTTTTCATATTTATATCTTTTTTTCTTTTTATAATGGCTAAAATATAATGACATTTTTAATTTATAGGCTGTTGCTAATTAACTTAAATTGATGTGGAATTCTTTTACTAAATTGCAACCATGAAACATGGTATTTAATAAATCTGATTTGCAAATTCTCCATTATATACAATCTTATGTCAAATATTGTTAAAACAGCCGATGGTTCTAATACCCTGTACTCTCCGGAATTTAAAGAACACTATCATTCTACTTTTGGTGCTTTAAATGAATCTATGCATGTGTACATAGAAAGCGGATTAAAATACTGTGAATTAAAATCATTAAATATATTTGAATTGGGTTTTGGAACGGGTCTTAACTCAATTCTTACATATATTGAAAGCATTAAAAACAACCTTACTGTTAAGTACAATGCAATTGAATTATATCCTGTTAAATCAGAAATTATTTCCGGTTTAAATTATGATAAATTGTTTACTCCTGAAGAAATATTCACTTTTAATAAAATGCATAGTTCTCCATGGAGTTCAGATATTAATATTTCAGATAATTTTATATTTAGTAAGATTCAGGCAGATTTTAGTAACTATACAATAAATCATAAATATGATTTAATATATTTTGATGCATTTGCACCGGACGTTCAACCCGATTTGTGGAGTAAAAAGAATTTTATAAAACTATATAATGCATTAAATAATAATGGCGTTTTAACAACCTACAGTAGCAAGGGAGTTGTAAAAAGAAATTTACGGGATGCAGGTTTTATTATTACACGTTTGCCGGGGCCAAACGGCAAAAGACATATTTTAAGAGCAGAAAAAAAATAAATATAAAGATAAATTTAACATTTTTTAAAATACTTCCTTTTGTCATTACAAATAAATTAAGCAACTTTGCATTTCATAATTTAAATTAAACTAAACACAAAAAATAATTACCATGAAAATTAAAAATTTATTACTACTAATTGTTGGTGCAGTTATAATTTTATCGTCATGTGGTCAAAAAATGACTGGTAATGTTAAAATCACTACAGATTTGGACACTTTAAGTTATGCCTTAGGCGCAGACGTTGGAAATAGTCTAAAAAGTGCAAAATTGGAAGAAATTAATTACGAAGCTTTTTTAAAAGGAATAACAGATGCTTTTGAAGAGAATGAATTTAAAATAAAAGAAGAGGAAATTAAACCGTACATACAAAAGTTTTTTGCGGAATTAAGACAAATGGGACTTGTTAAAAATTTAGAAGATGGTAAAGCATTTTTAGAAGAAAACAAGAAAAAAGAAGGCATAATAGTTACAGAGAGTGGTTTACAATATGAAATATTGAAAGAAGGAACAGGTAATTCTCCGGAAACTTCAGATACTGTAATATGTCATTATCATGGAACCCTACTTGATGGTACTGTATTCGACAGTTCTGTTGAAAAAGGCGAACCGTTTAAGACTCCATTAAACAGAGTAATCCCAGGTTGGACGGAAGGACTTCAGTTAATGAAAGAAGGCGCTAAATATAAATTTTATATTCCATCTGAATTAGCATATGGAACAAGAGTACGTCCGGGAGGAACTATTGAGGCTAATATGTCTTTAATTTTTGAAGTTGAACTGTTGGAAGTAATTGAAGGACCACAAGAATAAAGAGAAGTTCTCACTAATATGTAAAATCTATATTAAAGATATTTCATAGAATGAAAAAAGCGGAAATAATTACAGAAAAAGGTATCATGAAAGTTGAGTTCTTTGAAAAAGATGCTCCTGGTACAGTTGACAATTTTATTAAATTATCAAAACAAGGTTATTACGATGGTTTAACATTTCACAGAGTTATTCCAAATTTTGTTATTCAAGGCGGTTGTCCTGATGGTACAGGAATGGGCGGACCTGGTTATTCAATTAAATGTGAATTAGATGGTGATAATCAGTATCATGACAAAGGAGTTTTGTCTATGGCTCATGCGGGAAGAGATACCGGAGGATCACAATTCTTCATTTGTCATAGCCGTGAGAATACTCAACATCTTGACAGAAATCATACTGTTTTTGGGAAAGTTTACGAAGGCCTTGAAATAATTGATGAAATAAAGCAAGGTGATAAAATTGAAAAAATAATCATTAACGAGTAAAAACATATGAGTTTCGAGATAGCAGGGAAAATAATAGAAAAATACGATATTGTTCAGGTTAATGATCGTTTTAAAAAACGTGAATTTGTTGTTGAAAGAACTGAATCAAATGGAGGAATGGAATTTACTGATCACATTAAATTTCAGTTAACACAAGACAAATGTAATCTTATTGATAATTTAGAAATAAATGATGAAATAAAAGTAAATTTCAATATTCGTGGCAAAAAGTGGGAGCGTGAAGGAAAGGTTAATTATTTTACTAACCTGGATGCGTGGCGTATTGAAAAAAATACAAGTGAGAAGTCTGAAAATAATGATACTCCTTCTCCATCGCTTGATGATTTGCCCCCTGAAAACGATTCGGATGATTTACCATTCTAAATATTTTTCAATTGAATCCGGCACCTGAGTGCCGGATTTTTTATATTATTCTTGCTCTGCAAACTTCTCTGTTATTCATATTTTTCAGTACGTAACCACATTCTTTATCATCCAAGGTTTTGTGAATAGTAAACTCGTCATGTAATAACAATTCTGACATAAAATTAATTTCAAATTCTGAAATTTCTTCTTGCTTCACATTAGAAAAATATGAATCTAGTATCCACTTTACATATGTTGCATTATTAACATGCTTATTTACATCCAGGTCACTGAAGTATACTTTTCTTTTATCCTTTTCCTCCAGATCGCCTTTAAAAACGATCTTTCCTGGTCTCCTTTCAATTGCATCTTCCTGAATAAAATTTTCATGTGTAAAATTGAATTTTTCAGGTTTTTCCGGACGTTTTGAATCACGGTTGAGGATTAACCATGCGCTTGTTGCTTTCCCTATACTTTTTCCATTACTGTAAATTTCAAAATCGCGTATTGCAAAAAGACCATCTGTACCTTTTGGCCATGTTTTTATTTCAATTTCATCTTTCCACTCCGGATAATGTTCTAATTGAACAATAAGCCTTGATAATACCCAAAATGCATTTTCTTTTATCAAATACTCAAATCCAAAACCATTTAATCGTGCGTTATCCCAGGCACATTCCTGCAAAAAATGAAATAAGGACTGTAAAGTTAATTTCCCATTCTGATCTGAATTGTATGACTTAATAGTGAAATTATAAATTCCGAAGGGGTGATTTAACATAATTAATCCTTTTTTAATGTACCAATCTTTGTATTTTTATTAAGAACATATCTGAAAGGTCTTATTATTCTTTCCAGTAAACGAATATCTTCGGTTATAATTTCAGCTGTACCTTTCATTTCCTGTTTAAAATCCAATTCAACGTTATAAAAGGTTTTTAAACCGTCAGGTAGTTCTATTTCGGCGGTATAAAAATTATTACTTGGTGCAAGTGATATTGATCTTATTATTCCTTTAACCATTCCAAATTCCATATATGGATAATTTGCAAATTGAATATTAGCCAATTGGCCTTCTTTTACTTTTCCTGCACCTTGAAACGTTAATTGTACTTTACCGATCATTTCGCCCTCATCCTTAGGAATAACTATTAAAACTATTTCTCCGGATTTTACAGATTGATTTTCATTCCAGAACTGATTAAAAGTGACTATTCCATTTGTTGGAGCAATCAATACAAACTTATGTTTCCAGGAATCAATTACCGAAAGGAGATTTTCATATGATTCCGAAATCCGGATTACCTGATCCGAAATCTGTTTCTCATGCTGTAATTCAAGTTCAAGAATACTTTGATTTAGATTTTCGATCTGAATTTCAACATTTGTAATTAAAACATTGTTTTGTTCGAAATTATATGATTCGGAAAGCAATTCAGATTTAGATTTTTCAAAATCTGCCTCAGATAATAATTCCTTTTCGTACAATACAGAATCACGATCGCACTGCTTCTTTGTTAACTGATATTCCTCTTTTAATATTCCATTTTGAACTTGTAAGTTTGCCAGATAAAGGTCGTATTTCTTTAGTTCCTTTACATATAGCTCAATTTTTCTTCGATGATAATTTAACTTAATAGTTTTATTATAATCTTCAGTGTTTTTATTAAATGTTGCATAATAAGACTGAATTTCACCAAGCAAATAAGTTTTGTTTGATATATTAATAATCTCTCCGAGTTTGAAATTACTTTTAAACTTCTCCAGATTTTCCATTAAACTTACAATGGATTCATAACTTCCGGGATTTTCAATTACACCTAAAACCTGTTTTTTAGAAACCAATTCATTATCAGAAACAAATAAATTTTGGATTTTACCCGTTGTCTTTGCTAAAATTGGCGCCGGAGGATTTTTAGTCGTTAAAGTAATATCTGCTGTAACAATATCAGGATATCTAAAAAACCAGCTTCCGGTTACAATCACCATAACCACAAGAAAGACGATTGTGATTCCCCATCTGACAATCCATTTTGGAGGCCTGTTAAGAATCTCTTGTACTTCATTTGAGCGAAGTTCTATTTTCCCAGTTTCCTCTTTATTTATTTTCATTTTTTAACTTTTGCAAATTACTAGTTCCCGAGTTCCAGTTGATTCTTAACCAACTCATAATAAGCTCCCTTTTTCTTTGTTAACTCCTTGTGTGTTCCTTTTTCAACTATTTCGCCTTTTTCCAAAACAACAATCTGGTCTGCGTTTTTCACTGTACTCAGCCTATGAGCAACCACTACTACCGTTTTACCTTTAAAAAACTGATCAAGGTTTTCCATGATTATTTTTTCGTTATTAGCATCAAGTGCATTTGTTGCTTCGTCGAAAAATATAAACTCAGGATCTTTGTAAACAGCACGGGCAATTAATATTCTCTGTTTTTGACCCTGGCTCAATCCTACTCCATTTTGTCCTATTTTTGTATTATAGCCAAGCGGTAATGATTCTATGAACTCCTGTATATTAGCAATTTTTACTGCATGCAACAATTTCTCACGGTCAGGATATTCATCAGAAACTGCTATATTATTCGCAATCGAATCTGAAAAAATAAAACCATCCTGCATAACTACTCCACATTTATTCCTCCACATTCGGTTACTTATATTATTTAAATACAAATCTCCCAGCTTAATTTTTCCTTTTACCGGATTATAAAATCCAAGTAACAATTTTATTAAGGTTGTCTTTCCGCTACCACTCGTCCCAACTATTGCAGTGATTTTCTTTTCAGGAATGCTCAGATTTACATCGTTTAGTACAAACGGAGAATGAGGGCCTTCGTACTGAAAAAATACTTTGCCAATATTTAACTCTCTTTGTTCCGGTAAAATGTCAATTTTCGGTTCTTCGTCCAGTTCCTCATTATCCTTTTTATGAATTTCACCTAACCGTTCCAGACTAATTTTAGCATCCTGTGTTGATTGTAAAAAGCTAATCATTTGAGTTATCGGACTGTTCATCTGTCCAATAATATATTGTACCGCCAACATCATACCCAGAGTCATATTACCATCAATAACCGATTTTGCTGCAATAAATGTTATGATTATATTTTTTACTTCGTTAATTAAAACACCACCCGCCTGCTGATACTGATTTAAAGACAAACTTGCCATGTTAACTTTAAATAACCTGGCCTGAATATTCTCCCACTCCCAGCGTTTTTGTTTTTCGCAGTTATTCAATTTTATTTCCTGCATTCCTGTAATTAACTGAATAACATTACTCTGATTATCTGAAAGTTGAGCAAAACGACGATTGTCCAGTTCACGACGCTTTTTCATAAAAAGATACACCCATAAAGTGTACAAAGTACTTCCGATAAGAAAAATTAAAAAGATATTTACGTTATAAATCAGTAGAACAATCCCAAATATTATCAGGTTAATAAAAGAAAATAAAATATTTAATGTTGATGAAGTCAGAAAGTTTTCTATTCTTTTATGATCGCCAATTCGTTGAATTAAATCACCTATCATCTTTGAATCAAAGAAAGCAACCGGTAATTTCATTAATTTTATCAGAAAGTCTGAAATTAAAGAAATGTTAATCCTCGTTCCGAGGTGCAACAATATCCAGCTTCGAATAAACTCAACTATTGTTCTTGAGAAAATTAAAACCAGTTGAGCAATTATTATTAATGTGACAAAACTTAAATCTCTGGTATTAATACCCTTATCAACAATGCTCTGAGTTAAAAATGGAAAGATTAATTGTAATAAACTACCAAGCACCAAGCCAATAACAAGCTGTGTAATTAGTTTTTTATAAGGATGCACATAAGAAAACAAAAATCTGAATCCTGATTTATTTAGTTTTTCATCATCTGACTTATAGAAATCGGGTGTAGTTTCGAGTAATAAACAGAGACCTTTATCTTCGCCACCTTCTTTTGTATTTGCCCAACCCGATATGAACTCTTCTTTGGTAAATTTTATTAATCCGCGCGCCGGATCTGATACATGCACAAATATTTTTCCATTACGCTGTTTCTTAATTTTATAAACAACCACAAAATGATTCTGTTTCCAATGGGCCACACATGGTAATGGTGCTTCATTTGTTAATTGCTCAAAACTAATCCGAACTCCCATGCTCCGAAATCCAATTGCTTCAGCAGCATCGCTAATCCCAAGCATTGAAACTCCTTCACGCGTTATGTAACTTTTATCCCTGAGTGTTTGTAATGAATAGTTTTTGCCATAAAATTTTGCAATCATTCTTAAACAGGAAGGACCGCAATCCATGGCATCAAGTTGCTTAAAAAAGGGAAAAGGCATATTATAACAAGGTTTTATTGAATGCCTAAAATATAGATTTAATCTTAAATGAAAAAATTAAATAAAATACTCCAATAATTATCTACCAAATATTGTATCTCATTTTTAGAAATCTAAACAAATCATTATACTTTTGTTTTGAGATTTTAAGTTCTATTCCATCGTGCATTAATGCCTTTTTATTTGTAGTTACATTAACTTTCTTTAGGTAATCAGCGTTAATAATAAGTAATTCATTTATTTTAAAGAACTTTTTGTTAGGAAGTGTTGCTTCCAGACAGGTCAAAACATCCTCAATCATTGATTCCATCCCATTGCATTTATATGCTTTTGTAAAATTACCAATGGATTCGAGATATATAATTTCTTTAAGCTCGTTGAGCTTTAATAATTCATTATTAATAGTAATACTTTCCATAGCTTCATCATTTATCGGGTTAATAAATTTTCTATATACTTATCTTAATACTCTATATGACAGTTTTAAAATTAATTTGATAACACCAAATTATATTTGCTGTATTTTATACTAACTCATGCAGATCGTATATCTTGCGTAAATTCTCAAACAATTCATCTTTTTTATTATAATTAACAAATATTTCCTTTCCGTTCTCAAGAATAACTTTTGAGGCATCAGATGGAAATACTATCTGAACAAATTTAAGATTAACAATAGTATTATTATTAAATCTGAAAAAACCCTGGTCAGAAAGCAATTGCTCTATTTCATTTATGGCTAGCAATATTTCGATAGTTTCATTGTTTGCAAGTGTAGCTCTAGTAAACTGCAAACTTGTTTCCAGGTAAAGTATTTTGCTACAATCTATTTTTATCTTACCGTTTTCGGTTGGAACATAAATATTATATGTGTTCATAATTTTAAATATTAAATTGGTTAAATCCAGCATTTCTAATATTTCTCAAAGGAATACTAAACGAGAATTCCTGATTTTCGGAATCAGGATTTACCTCTCCTCCCAGCATTGATACTGATTCTGAAAGAACTTTGTAGTTGAAAAAATCAAATGAATTGTCCTGATCAATTGAATATAGCTGTTGCTCATTAAGTAATATTTCAGGCGGCAGCTTTTCAACCGCAGGACGAATATAAATGCTTATAAAATCATTAACATGCTTTCTGTAACCCAGCTCAAACTCATCCACAGGAAATTTAACAGAAACAAGGTTTAATAATCTTTGTAAAGATTTTTTTAGTAAAATAATATCTGTTTCAATATTAAGATCAATTACTTTAGAATCCCTAACCAATACCAGGTTAATATCCGTGTCATTGTTTTCAATTTTTCTGTAATAGAAATCATCTGTAAACTCCCGCACAATTTTATTAACATCATAATTTCTTATTCGCAAGGAATAATTTTGCGCTTCAAACTGGGATAAATCCATAATATTATCAACAAACTGAAGAAGTAAATTTCCACCACTTAAAATTCCCTGAATATATTCTTCCTTCTTTTTACCATTAATATCCCTTAGTACCAATAATTTGGAAAAACCCATAATGGCATTCAAAGGTGTTCTTATGCCGTGTGAAATATGTGAAAGAAAACTTATCCTTTCAGAATTGAATTTTTTATGGTTTTCTTTCAAAATGAAATCGTTTATGGTTTTAATCCCGTTTTTCATAGTATCTTTTTGTATATATCATAGTTTAATAATTAAGGTCTTTTAAAACTTTAATTGCAACATCTTTGTAATGACTTTCCTCATTAACAATCTCATTAAAAATATCTTCGGCTTTGTTCGCATTTTCAGTTTTTAAATAACACATTCCTAAGTACCATTTTGCCTGCTCGATAAACAGATTATCGTCATCCGAAATGACATTACTAAATGATGATTTCGCTTTTTGATATTTTTCCTCTTCCAAATACGATATACCTGAATATAAATTAACAGCCATGTCATTATTTCTTGACTCCAGTACTTCTTCAAATAAAACTAAAGCCTGTTCATAATCTTTGTTTTCATACTTTTCAAATGCATTCAATAATAATCTGTCTACTTCGGTATTTCCCGATCTGTGAGTAACCGTTATTTCGTATGGAGTATAATATTTTTCGAAGACTTCGTTGTTGCCTAAATCGGGTGATGATAATCTTTGAACCATTCCTCCCGTGGCAATTAACAATGCAGCTGAGGCTGCTGCGTAGTAAAATCTTCGGTTGGCAAAAACTGAAGGAGTTCTTTTTACTTTTTGTTCATCATTATACATGTAATCCAATGTATCTCTAAGCGCCATAACATCATCCTCGATAATAGAGTTATTAATTTCCACACTCAGATCATAATCACGCTTTAAATCCTGGTCGCCGGAAAGTAATTTCTCAAAATTGAGAATTTCATTTTTTTCCAGCTCTCCATCAATATATTTTTCTATAAATTCAGTGTTATTATTCATATCTGTTAGTTTTTAATTTCGACAAAAATGATCAACTCAATGTTACATTGAGTTGATCAGTACTTTAAGAACGTATATTTGAATCGAAAGGGAGGGCTACTAATCGTTTCCTGGAGGTATAGTTGTTGGTGGCCATAAATCATCATCATTGTCTCCTTCGCCTCCTTTTATCATAATCATTGCGTTTAAATCAAGCTTGTTTAAAAAGCTGTTCATTGTTCTTTTTGTTTCTTTAGTTTCGAAAATGTTCTTTAATGATTTCATGGTTTCTGTTTTTAATTTATATTTTAATAATTATTGTCTTTAATGTCCTCTCACCTATTAATTCCGAAAAACACCAAAAGGTGACCCCCTATTTTCATTTTTTTTTAAACTTTTTTTACTTTACTTAGTCAAATAATTGATTTACAAAAACTTATTCGCGTAATTTTTTTTAAACTTTTTAGTATATTTTAAGTATACAATGGTTACAGAATAAAAACAATGCACTTAAGAAACATTATATTCATTTTATTCCTGTTGATTTCAGTAAATTCTTATGCTGACTCACAGGATACATACTACTTAGAAAATAAGGAAACACTTAAAAAAGCAGGAATACTTTATATTAAAGGGGTTAATTTCGGCAGAGCAGGAGATTTAGACAGTGCATTATTTTATACTCAAAATGCCATTAATCTATTTGAAAGTGTACTTCAAACAGATAGTATACTTTTAGCAAATACTTTTCAAAGTTTGGGAATTATTAATAAGCTCTTAGGAAAATATGATGAAGCAATTATTTGTTACAATAAATCTGAAGAGATATACAGATTAAAATCTAAGCAATCACTTTTGGCATATATTTATGGAAATAAAGCCAATATCTTTTTCATACAACAAGATTATACAAAGGCCAGAGATTTTCATTTAAGAGCTATCAATATTTTTAAACAGGATTCAATCGCTTATAAAAATCAGTTGGCTTCTACCTACAATAATCTTGGAAATATTTATCGAAAAAACAGTGATTATGTAAATGCAATAAAATATTATAATAAAAGTCTAAAATTAAAAGAAGAAAACAATACATCTTACTCAACTTTAGGCAATTTAGCGTTATGTTATGAAAAGATCAATAATTATAGCGAAGCTCTGGATTATTATATAAATACACTTAAAACAACAATCAAATATTACGGCAATAACAGTACCCGTTTAGCATTAAACTACACAAACTACGCGAATTTCTTAGAAATTATTAATAGAAATAATGAATCTCAAAAATATTATGAACTGGCATTAAATATTTATAAAAGCAATTTCATTGAAAAGCACCCTGATCTGTCCAATTGCTATAACGAAATTGGAGAGTTTTATCAGAAGCAAAATAAACCGGATCTTGCCTTAGATTACTTTCAAAAATCATTAATTGCTTTATCTCCGGAATTTAATGATACCAGCATTAGTTCAAATCCTGATATAGACAAAGTTCTCTCTAAAACGCATTTATTAAGTTCTTTAAAAAATAAAGCCTTTACTCTTTCCATTCTGGCTTCACAAAACAAGAATACAGCTAACCATAAACTAAGTTTAGCAACCTACGATATTGCAATAGAAACCATTAATCAGATCAGGTCGGGATATTTGAGCGAGGAAAGCAAGCTTTTTTTAGCCGATAATGAGTTCGAAACATTTTCGAATGCGTTACAAACAAGTTTCGAATTATATAAATTAACTAATGAACAAAAATATCTTGAAAAAGCTTTTAATTATAGCGAATCTGGAAAATCTGCAATTTTAACGGAAGCATTAAAAAATATTCATGCCCTAAATATTGGAGGTATTCCGGATAATTTGATTTTAAAAGAGAAACAACTTGAAAAAAGTATCTGGGCATATGAAGAATTAATATACGAAGAAAACAAGAAAAAAACCCCGGATAATAACAAACTTGCATATTGGAGCAAATATCTGTTTGAGAAAAAACAGGAATATGCCGAATTTTTACAATCTCTGGAAAATAATTTCCAAAAATACCATTCCTTAAAATATTCAAGCCAACATTTTTCAATTAACGATTTACAGAGCAAATTATCTGCAAAGGACGCCCTGATTGAATATTATCTTTATAACAACAGGGTCTACATATTTTACATTGATAAAAAAGAATCTGTGCTTTTTGAGCAGGAAATCAATCAGCCATTTTATAATCATTTAAATGATATTTTAATTTCTCTTTCAAACAATAATTTCTCAAATCACGGTTATCAAGAATTTAGCAAATTTCAGGAATCATCCTTTTATTTATATAGTAAGTTAATTCAACCTTTTGAAGATAAAATCAATAATAAAAACCTGATAATAATTCCTGACGGAAAGCTGGCATATTTACCTTTCAGCTCGTTAACATATGAAAATAAAAACTTTAACAAAATTAATTATAGAGATTTATCTTACTTTATATACAAAAACACGATAAACTATTCGTATTCAGCTAATTTTTTGCTGGATGAAAAGACAAACGAAAAAACAGATTTAAGTAAATTAGCAGGGTTTGCTCCTACTTATGATAACATTGAAGGACTTCAGGATAATAATCTTACGTTTCGACAGAAATACAGAGAAAAGCTTTTTCCTTTAAAAGGAATTACTGAAGAAGTTGAAATAATTAACGAACTGATTGGGGGAGATGTATTTATTGATAATGAAGCAACCGAATATAATTTCAAAAAAGTAGCCTCCGGATATGATATTCTTCATTTGGCAATGCATACAATTATGGACGACATAAATCCAATGTATTCGAAAATGGTTTTTACTCAAACTAATGATACAACTGAAGACGGCTTTCTAAATACCTATGAACTTTATAATATGAATTTAAATGCACGAATGGCTGTATTAAGCTCCTGCAATAGTGGTAGCGGAATATTACATCGTGGAGAAGGTGTGTTAAGTATGGCCAGAGGATTTGTTTATTCAGGTTGTCCGTCAATAATAATGACTCTTTGGTCCGTTGAAGATAATTCAGGAGTAAAACTTATGACATCGTTCTATTCCTATTTATTAAAGGGAAAAAACAAATCACAATCCATAAGGAAATCAAAAATTGATTTTATAAAAAAAGCTGATCAGTTAAGAGCCCATCCTTATTTTTGGTCAGGATATGTGGTAATCGGAAATAACGAATCCTTGTTCTTTCCTTATAAAAAGTATACAATTATCTCCGGGTTAATAATCTTGTTTATTGTTTTTGGAATTGTTTTAAAACGATATAACAAATTTTAATGTAACAGCCTGATTATTCTTTTTGCTTCAGTTTTATAAACCATATTTTCTTTTGTTATATCTACGAGAACAGATTTTGCGTTTTCTGTTTTATCCTGCTTTAAATAAACCATTGCAAGATACCAGTGTGCCTGCTCCCAAAAAATATGATCCTTTTTTAAAATTAAATCCATAAGGTACTCTTCTGAAACAATCAGATTATTATTCTCAAACTCACATACCGAGAGATAAAACTGAGCCATTGAATTATTACTATCCATATTCAGAACTTTAAAAAAATAATCAGATGCCTGAATATAATCGCTGTTTTCATAAAACGAAAACGCTTTTTTCAGGTTTATTTCTGACTCATTGCTATTTTCTGAAGACCTGATATTTGTTAAGGCAGGATATGCATTATAATAGGATAGAAAAAGCTGATTTGATGATTTTCTGAATGGAAATAAAAAAGATGCTGAAATCGAAATTAAAATAATTATTGTTGCTGCGATTGAAAGAAACTTTCTTCGGTTTTGAGTAAATAGATATAGATTGTGTTTCTTATCTTTTTCTGTAATTTCTTCTAAACTATTCCTCAAATCTATTATATCATCTTCCAGAATTGCGTCATTTATCTCTTTTCTGAGCAAAAATTCTTTTTTCAGGTCGGTGTCCGTACTTAATAATCTTTCAAATTCCTTTTGTTCACCGACTGACATATCATTCATCAAATACTTCTCTATCAAATCAAATCTGTTCTCCATCACTCTTTTTTATAATTCGAATCGCTTTTTATGTATCTTACCAGCTGTTCTTTACACTTATATTTTTTACGCTTAATATAATGTAAACTATCAATTCCCAATTCTTCGGCTATTTCTTTTAAGGATACTTCCTTCAAATATAAAGTTAATAATTTCTGACAATCTTTACCAAGTCTTTTAAAATGATATTGATAAAGTTTATACTGTTCATTTTTTTTATATTCATCCGGGCTTATATCACTAACTCCTTCATATTCAAGATAAACATTCTGCTGCTCAGCGTTTTCCTTGTTTTTTGACAGTTGTTTTATCCAGATAAACCTGCAAACAGAATATATATATGATTTAAACGAAGAAGTAAGCTCAAATGTTCCTTCTTTTATTTTTCTGTAGATTATTACAATTCCTTCCTGAAATACATCTTTCGCATCCTGCTCACTTCCACTATTTTCAATTACATATCGTTTTATCGTAGGAAAATAATCAGAATATATATTCCGAAGTGTAGTTTTATCCTGATTACGAATGCCTTCTATTAAATTTCTGGTAGCAGAGTATTTCAATTTGCTGAACAATTTGTAATATAAATTATACCAAATCTAAAAAAATTACTGATTAAATTAAAAATAAAAAAGATCGTAACACTTTACGATCTTAAAACTAATGGCTTATATATTTTTAAATGGAATACAAATATCGAACTATAGTTTTATCCAAAACAACTAAAACTACAACACCGATCAAAGCAATCAATATGTACGGTGACAAGCTTAATTCATTAAATAAACCTGAGAAAAATTGAGAAAAAACTTTAAAGTAACCAGGAGTTTCGATCGCACCTGTATCTGAAGTAAAACTAAAACCATTTTTGATATAATAAAAAATGGAATATCCAATAGTCATTGCACCAATTGCAATAAACAACCATATATTACTTTTCTTGTCATCATTTGTAATAAAGCTCACCTTTACCGATGGATCTTTTAAGATTTGGCTCATTACATTCTTAGTAAAATCAGAACCAGGCTGTTCAAGTCCGCCCATATTTACTAACTTACGGGTATAAGTGTCGGAATTTAATTTATTGTTGTTCATAATATTGCCCTTACTTCTTCTTTTAAAATCACTTTTAGTTCATCGTAAAATCGTTTTCGTGCCCGGTGCAATTTTACTTTTACATTTGAGAGAGTTAATTGTGTAATTTCGCTAATCTCTTCAATTGAACTTTCATTTAAATAATACATTGTTATCATTAAAGCATCATCTTCTTTTAATTGTTCAATTGCATAATTAATATATTTTTTTTGCTCGTTTCTTTTTAATTCGCTTATTGCACTATATGTTGAAACTACTTCGCTATCAGGCAAATTATCATGGTCAACATCAGTCACTTCAATTTGTTTCTTTCGTAATTTTGAAATTGCTCCGTTATATGTTACGCGATACAACCATGTTGAGAACTTCGATTCAAATTTAAACTCTTTTAAGGAATTATATGCTTTTACAAAAGTATCCTGAGCTAACTCTTCTGCATCTTCCGGATTTTTCAACATTCTTAATGCTATAGTATAAACAAGACCTTTATGCTTATCAACCAGAAAACTAAAAGCATTAACATCACCCAGTAAAACGCGCTCGATATAATATTTATCTTCTTTCAATCCTGTTCTTTTTTACTATGACGCAAAAATATTAATCAGGTTACAGATAATAAACAAAACAATTTACAACATTTTTTAACGCAAAGTGTAACCCAAATAAAAAACATGGCGTCATAGCAATAAAACAATGTTAAACTAAAACAAATTATTATGGACTTTGAATTTTTAATTGGAATAGCATTCTTCGCAGTAGTTTATGGAATTTTCCATTTATATGTAAGAAGAAAAGAAAGACTTGCACTAATTGATAAAGGCTTAACTGCAGCAATTTTTAACAGCGAGTCAAATGTATCTCCAAGTTTAAAATACGGAATATTCTGTATTGGTATTGCAATTGGATTCTTAATGGGTGCAATTTTAAGCGAAACAACTCATTTAGATGAAGGAGTTGCGTACTTATCAATGATTTTCTTATTCGGTGGTATTGGATTAGTTGTATACTACTTTATAGCCAAAAAACATGTTCGAAAAGAATAATCTATTGTAAATGTGATAAAAGAAAACATCCGAAGCGTTCAAAACTCCGGATGTTTTTTTATATAGATATTTTCTATTCAGATTTAAATAATATCATCTTTATTATAGCTTCCTTACAAACAGGACAAAAGCCTTCGGCTTCATTGTTATTCATTCTACAATCCATAAACGGGCTAAACATTCCTTTGTTCACATATCCTCCTCCTTCAAAAACTCCAATTACATTTTTAAATTGATCATCGCGAAGTGTAGGAATTGGAATATCTTCTGTAATCATGTTTTTCCATTTTTGATTAAAATCTACCATTGTGGTTAAATTTGGTTGCCATGGCTCTATTTCCAGATTAAAAAAATCATTGTAAGAAGTAACAGAATTGTAATATTCATCTCCTAAACCAGCAAATGAATGACCAAGTTCATGAATAAATACTTTATCGGATAAAGAATTATCCACAGTAGAAATACAATAATGATTATAAATTCCGCCTCCACCATATTTTTCAGAATTTACCAGTATACAAATATCATCATATGGAACAACCGAAGCAATATCCCTCACTTTTTGAACATCCATAGTCGTCAGATAACGTTCACTATCGAAAGTATAGAAGTTACTATTGATAATTGTTTTCTTATACAATCTCTCTCCAGGAATATCTGTTCCGGACTCTTTCGACACTGATTTTACTAACCAAATATTAAACCTGTCTTTATATTTATTATATGGTTCCTGTGAAAACATATACTTTATTAATCTTTCAGAATCTTCTACAAATTTGTCCATTTCACTTTCAGTATATCCTTCTGCTAAAAATACAAGATCTACTTTTTTTGCCGGATCGCCATTATCGATTGCTTTTACATATGTAAAATCTGATCGCTCAGGATTAATAAAATAATTCCCTGGATCAATATTCATCTCAAATATTTTTTCAAAATCGCCCTCCCATTTTCTGCTATATATCTTAAGAGCTACTGTTTTTAAAGGATAAGGAAATGTTATGGTTTGATTAAAGCTTTTATCAATTAATTTTGCTTCATTCGTTGTTTGCCATTCTTCAAATAAAGTACAAAAACCTTTTGAAAAAATTAAAGTGTTTGTTTCATTATCAAATACTTCAAATTTATACTCGCCATAATCAAATTTATCAGTTAGATTTATTTTAGAACCACCCCAAAAAGGTTCCTTTATTATTTTATCAAGATATATGTTTTCTTCTACAGCATTACCTGCAAAAACAAAATCAATCCGCATTGAGTTATCTGTGAAATAATCAAAATAAGAATTTTGGGGTTTAACCGAAAAACTCAATATTAAAAACAAAAAAGTTGTAAAGTGTCTCATAATTTTTTTAGCAAGAATTAAGTTGTTAAATTTACAAAATACTACTCCAAAACTCTTATTTGACTATGAATTCTTTAATTGGATTAAAACTACAGGAATGGTTTATTAGCATTGGCATCCCGGAACATTATGCTTCGCTTATTAAATCAGCAATTATAATTCTGGCTATTATATTGATATCATATCTAGCCTATTTAATTACTAATAAAGTTATATTCAGAATTATTAGTAAGCTTGTAAGAAGAACAAAATATGCCTGGGATGACATTATTTTTCAAAAGAAAGTTTTTAAAAGACTCTCACATATTGTTCCGGCAATTATAATCTATTATTTTGCGCTAACGGGACTTGCCGAATTTCCGGTAACAGCTTCAATTATTCAATCCGCAGCATATATCTATATGATATTTGTGGGAATGTTGGTTCTGGATGCATTTTTAAGTGCGTTACACTCTGCATACCTTACTCTGCCAATCTCAAAAGAGAAACCAATAAAAGGCTATATTCAAAGTGTAAAAATTGTTATTTACGCTTTTGGAATAATATTTATTTTATCGGTTATTTTAGGAAAATCTCCCGGAACACTTTTAGCAAGTTTAGGTGCAATTGCTGCTATTTTAATTTTAGTTTTTAAGGATACAATTCTTGGTTTTGTTTCAAGTATTCAGCTGTCAGCAAATCAAATGGTAAAACCCGGCGACTGGATAACTATGCCATCAAAAGATGCAGATGGTACAGTAATTGAAATTACTTTGAATACAGTAAAAGTTCAGAACTTTGACAAAACCATTGTAACAATTCCGACATACTCATTGATTTCGGAATCATTCCAAAATTGGAGAGGAATGGAAGAATCAGGAGGAAGACGGATTGCCCGCTCCATATATATTGATTTAAAAAGCATAAAATTTTGTGACAATGAAATGCTGGATAAGTTTAAAAAAATTAAATTAATTCGGGCATATGTGGACGAAAAACAAACGGAAATTGAAAATCATAATAAACATCTGGAAGTTGATGATACTGATATGGCAAGTCGCAGAAACCTTACTAATATAGGCGTTTACAGAAAGTATATAGAAATATATCTTGAGAAACATCCTAAAATTCATGGGATAGAATCAAACTACACGCTTATTGTTCGTCATTTACAACCCACAGAAAATGGATTGCCTATACAGATTTATGCATTTAGCAAAGATCAGGACTGGGGAAAATTTGAGCAGGTACAGGCCGATATATTTGATCATATTTTTGCAGTTGTTCCTGAATTTGATCTGAGAGTTTTCCAGAATCCAACCGGTTATGATTTTATGAAATTAACAAACCAGATATAAAGCATGAAGTATAAGTTTGTTTTTATTTTTCTTATAACTTTTGCATTCATAAATAACGGGTTTTCACAAAAAATATATTCTGTCAGCTATGATTATCAGGCTGACGTCAAAATATTTGTTACTGATCATGATTATCAGGCAGATTTATTAGTATACAAAGTGAAATACGATTATCAGGCAAATGATAATAAAGGTTTATGGTTCTTTACAAAATATGATTATCAAGCCGACAAAACAGTTTTTTTTACCAAATATGATTATCAGGCTAACTTAAAAATCTATTTTGTTGATTATGACTATCAGGCAAAGTGGAAAAACCAGGAAAAGAAACATTTATTATTTTAAGTCGTAAAAAAACTTAATTCCTGATATTGCTTTTGCTTTCAGAAGTAATACTAAATCGATAATTATTTATGTCAATAAACAAATTTAAACGCAGAACAAAACAAACATTAAATCTTACCGAAGAAGAGAATATTAAGGCAAATACTGAACTAAATGAGATCCTTAAAAAATCTCAGGAAGAGAAAATAAAACTCACAGAAAAAATTGCCAGCCTCGAAAATGGTCAGGATATAATATTTGAGCAATTCCGCGAACTTGAATTGCAGCGTTTAAATATTGACAAACAACAAAAAATACTGGAGGAAGCAAGTGAGAAGTTCCGTGGAAAAACGATTGATCTGTTTGGCAAATTGGTTGACCTGAAAAAAGCAAAAAAAACAATAAGCCTTCAAAATAAAAAGCTCAGTAAGCAACAAAAAGAAATAGAGGAACATCAGGAAGAACTGGAAAAATCAAATCAGAAATTCAGGGAAAGAACAATTGAGCTTTTTGGAAAGATGATTGATTTAAAAAAAGCTAAAAAAACAATAAGTATTCAGAAAGAAGAAATTGAAAAACACCGTGAAAAGTTAAGCGCACTAAATGCAAGTAAAGATAAATTTTTCTCGATTATAGCACATGATTTACGAAATCCCATTGCTGGATTTCTTAATCTTACAGAAATTTTATCGGGTAATTTTGAGGTTTTTTCTGAAAAAGAAAGCAAGGAATTTATTGATGTAATGAATCAGGCTTCAAAACAACTTTATAATCTTCTGGAAAATTTGCTTCAATGGTCGAGATCTCAAACGGATAGTATTTCTTTTAATCCACAAATTGTGTCCGTCAAAAGTATGATAGAAAATACGATAGATACTTTAATGATAAATATTGAAAACAAAGAAATTAAGGTAAATATTAAGGCTGAAGAAAAAACAATGGTTTATGCCGATGAAAATATGATTACAACGGTTATCAGAAATCTTTTAAGTAATGCAATAAAATTTTCTCATCCGGGTGAACCTATTTCCATAAGATGTAATCAAAAAGATAATTTCGTTGAGATATCCATTATTGATAACGGAGTTGGAATTAATAAAACCGATCAGGAAAAGCTTTTTAAAATTGATCAGCAAGTTACAACACAAGGTACTTCCGAAGAAAAAGGTTCAGGCTTAGGTCTTATTTTATGTAAAGAATTTATTGCAAAAAATAATGGCAAAATTTGGGTGGAAAGTGAACTTAATAAGGGTTCGGCTTTTATCTTTTCACTTCCTGTACATGATGAAAAAATTAGACATTAAATTCTCCGGAAAATGTATATAAAAGATTAATTCTTATATTTAAACTCTTTTTACCAAATGGGAAAGTTCCGGAATGCTTAAATTTTCAACAATATTATTATACTTTTCATTTTTCTTTTCTATTGGATTTTTACAGGCAAATTCTATTAATACAGATAGTTTACTCACCGTTCTTTCAAATCAGGAAGGTGAAATGCGAATGGAAACTTTAAAACAGATTTCCAAAGAACATATGAACAATTCTGTTGAAGATGTTATAAAATATGCTAATGAACTTTTAACACTGGCCGAAGAAGCCAAAAATTTAAAATACATTGACCTGGCATGCTCATTTTTAGGCGAGGCATATTTTTATCTGGATAATATTGAAAAATCAATAGAATATTTTGAGAAATTTCTTGAAATAAATATTCTGCAACAAGACATTGATGGTATTGGAACAGCCTATAATAATCTTGGGATTGTATACAGATACATTGAAAAATACGAAACTGCAATACAGTATTATCTTGAGAGTCTTGAAATTAAAGAAACTGTGAACGACTCGGTTGGTATAAGCAGCACTTATAACAATATCGGTGTTTTGTATTTTCATATGAATGATTATAAACAGGCGCTTGATTACTATACAAAATCATATGAGCTCGAGAAAGCATTAAATAATAAATCAGGTATTGCAACTTCTTTACTTAATATTGGAGAAGTACACAGCTTATTAAATAATTATAATCTGGCTTTAAGTTATTTCACACAAAGTCTGGAAATTTCAGAATTAATTGAAGACAAACATACAATTGAAATTAATTACAAATGTTTATATAAAATGTATAAACGTAAAGTAAATTTTCAAAAAGCACTTTTTTATTTTGAGTTGTATACAGATTTAAGGAACAATAGACTTAGTCTTGAATCCGGGAAAGAAATTGCAGAACTTGAAATTCAATATGAAACGAATAAAAAGGAAAAAGAAATTGAATTATTAAATAAACAAAATGAACTTGGCAGAATAATTATTGTAATTCTGTCGGTAGCATTTATTGTTTTTATAATTCTGGTAATTCTGCTTAAAAGACAGGGGAAAGCTAAAAAGGAAGCACTCCACATGCTGTCTGCAAAAAATCAAAAAATTACGGAACAAAGTGAAGTTCTTGACAAATTAAATACAACGAAAGATAAATTCTTCTCAATAATATCACATGATCTAAAGGGTGCAATCGGAGGTTTTATAGGTCAGACAGATTTTCTTGCAGAAGATTTCCAAAATCTGCCATCTGATGATATGCATGACCTGATCATAAAAATGAATCAATCATCGAAACAATTGTATTCATTACTCGAAAATTTACTTGAGTGGTCGAGAACTCAAACCGGAAGCTTAAAACAAAACCCGGAAAAAATTAATCTGAAAAAACTAATTAGTAATATTCTTCCTGTTTTCGATGACCTTATAAAAGAAAAAGAGCTTAAAGCTATTGTTAAAATTGCTCCGGAAATTAATGTTTCTGCAGATGTTAATATGATTAGTACTGTTTTCAGAAATCTGATTATTAATGCTATAAAATTTTCTCACAAAAAATCCATATTTACCCTTAGCGCCGTTACAAAATCTGATTTTATTGAGATCGATATTTCTGATCAGGGTATTGGAATTACCGAAAAAGACCAACTGAAGCTATTTAGTATCGATCAAAGTTTTTCCAATCCGGGGACAAACAGGGAAAAAGGTTCAGGTCTTGGTTTAATTATATGTAAGGAATTTATTGAACAAAATGGAGGTTCAATAAAAGTTGAGAGCGAATATGGAAAAGGATCAAGCTTTACTTTTACTTTAAAATCAGCCTAATTTATTCTTTGTTTGACAGCTTCGTAAATCATTATTGATGCCGCTACAGAAACGTTAAGTGAATCTATTTCTCCTAAAACGGGAATTTTTACCATTTTATCTGCAATTCTTAAATATTCCATATCAACGCCCTTATCCTCTGCTCCCATTAATATTGCAGTTGGTATCGAGAAATCAACTTTATAATAAAAATCTTCTGCTTTTTCCGTAGCAGCGATAATCTGGATTCCACTTTGCTGTAAAAATTTAATAGTTTCAGAAAGGTTTTTTACCCTGCAAACAGGAATCTTAAGCAATGCGCCTGCCGACGTTTTAACTGCATCACCGGAAATTTGTGCAGATCCCTTTTCAGGAATAATAATGGTGTTAACACCTGCACACTCGGCAGTGCGTGTAATTGCACCAAAATTTCTCACATCAGTCACTTTATCCAGAATTACAAATAGAGGATTCTTTCCGGCTTCAAATAACGATGGCAATATATTTTCAATATTCTGAAATTCAATTGGCGAAATAAATGCTAACACTCCCTGGTGATTTTTCATTGTTACCCGGTTGATTCGCTCGTTGGGAACATATTGAAATGGGATTTGTAATTCTTTAATCACAGCCATTAACTCAAAAATCAGCTCACCTTTAAGTCCACTACGAATCATCAGTTTATCAATCTGCTTGCCTGATTTTATTGCCTCAATAACAGCACGAATACCAAATATAAAATCTTTACTTTGTTGCATATATTAATTTTGATAATAAAAAATTTCACCTTTATTCCACATTTTAATAGCTTGATCCCAATCCCAACCTGAAAATTTTATTTTGCCCCTTTGCAAAACATAATGATTCAGACTAAACGGATTTTTATAATACAAAAAAGAAAAACTTATTCCAGGTCCAATGGATGCCGGATTGTAAATCCATTTTTCTTCTTCTCCTGACTTATACAAATAATCCGGTAATCCGAATATTATATAAATCATTCCACGATCTGTCTGCCAACCTTCTTTAATCGAAGAAAAATATAAGTTTGCAAACATAACCCTGGTGTAATATTCTTTAAGCAATTCCCTCGATTTATTAACATTATTGGCTTTTTCAAGCCAAAAATTATCAACTGCAAGTTTTGTCATCTTTCCGGTTGAATCTTCATCTGCCACTTCCAAATTATTTCCCAGATACTTTAACGGTTTAAACAGCTCATCCGGAGTTCTTATGGCAGGAAATCCCGATCCAAAGTTATATAAGGCAAATCCATTAACAGGTTTTTTGTTCGGAGAAAAGTAATATACTCCTTCGTTGTTAAAGTTTTCGTATAAAATAGAATCCAAAATACAAACCCAAATTGTGTCTGGATTTAAGAAATTCTCTGTAATAGTATCCCTAATATGAGGAGGTTCAGGAACAGTATCGGTATTTCTAAAATAGAATACATTTAATGAATCAAATGCTTTTTTATAATGCTTAATTCCAAACTGTAAATTACTTTTTATATTATGATTAGTTAAAAACTCATCGTCGTTTTTATTGAAGACTATAAAATCCTGATTATTTAATTCATTACTTCTGGAAATCCTGAAAAAAGAAAACTGACTGCTATTGCGGTTTTGGTCAAGTGTGATTATTTCAAGAATATAATCATTCCCTTTTAATGTATTTACAGGTATTTTAAAAGTATAAAAGGATTTATCAGGGTTTTTACTAAGTTTATATGTTGTGGTTAAGCTATCTACGAGTCTCTGTTTATCATTTAAATCATACAAAGAAAATTTTATTAATACATTTGCCAAAAGTTTATTTTCTTTATTGGCCTGATTAAAAAGCAGTTCCTTTGAATAAATTTTTTCAATTATAAGTGAACTCGTATCTGAAGTATTATAAACTTCTGTTTCAGGATGTACAGAAGTACTTGCAGGATTATAAATTCCCTCAAGATTTCTCGGTATAGTAGTTTTATCTGACACCTTACAACTCCATGCAAAAAGAGAAATAATTAAAAGGCATAAATATTTGTGGTTATTGCACATAGAGTTATATTAATCTTCCTGAAGATAAAGATACTTAATTTCTTTGTTGTTTCAATTCTTCATGTTTTTCAGTAAGCATCTCCCATTTTTTCATTTCGTAATCAAGCTCCTTTTTAAGTTCATCATATTTAATGAACAACTTATCATCGGTCATTTTCTCAGGATCCAATAAATTTTTACTTATTTCATTAATACTAAGTTCTAAAGTTTCAATTCTTTCTTCACTATCGCTTACCAGTGTTCTGGCTTTTCTTATTTTCTTTTCAAATTCCTTTCGTTCCAGATACGAAAGTTTGTTTTCAGAAATAGCCTTAGGCTTTTTTTGTAAGAATTGTTTCTCTTTCCTTTCCAGTTCTTTTAAATTTTCAAGTTTCCGTTTTTTTAAAAATTCATAAATTCCACCAATATGCTCTCTTATATTTTTATCTCTGAATTCATATACTTTTTCAACCAAATCATCCAGAAATTCTCTGTCGTGCGATACAATTATGATAGTACCTTCAAATTCTTTCAATGCCTTTTTAAGAATATCTTTAGAACGCATATCAAGATGATTTGTTGGCTCATCAAGAACCAGCAAATTGTAAGGTTTTAAAAGCAATTTTGCCATTGCGAGTCTTGATCGCTCGCCTCCCGACAAAACTTTTACTTTCTTATCAATATCCTCGCCACTAAATAAAAACGCACCAAGTATATTTCTTATTTTAGTTCTGATATCGCCTACAGCAATATCGTCAATTGTCTGAAAAACGGTGAGTTTCTCATTAAGAAGCTCATCCTGATTTTGTGCAAAATAACCAATCGAAACTTTATGCCCGATTTTTAATTCCCCGGTATAATCCAGATCACCAACAATAATCCTTGAAAGTGTTGTTTTTCCTTCACCATTTCTGCCTACAAACGCAATTTTCTCACCTCTTAATATTGTCAGATCAATATCCTTAAAAACCGTTAAATCTCCGTAATTTTTCGTAACAGAATCTGTTTTTACAGCCAAATCTCCGGAACGTGGTGCAGAAGGAAATTTTATATGCATTTCTGCGTTATCTTCTTCATCAATTTCAATACGATCTATTTTTTTAAGTGACTTAACTCTTGACTGCACCTGAACCGCTTTTGTTGCCTTATATCTGAATCGTTCAATAAAATCTTCAGTTTCTTCTATTAATTTTTGTTGATTTCTGTATGCTGCTAATTGTTGTTCTCTTCTTTCTTTTCTCAGTTCTTCATATTTTGAATACGGAACGTTATAATCATATATTTTACCCAACGAAATTTCAACAGTTCGTTTTGTAATATTATCCAGAAAAGCCCTGTCGTGCGAAATTAGGACAACAGCTCCTGAGTATTCTATCAAAAAATCCTCAAACCACTGTATTGCCTCTATATCCAAATGATTTGTAGGCTCATCAAGCAATAAAACGTTCGGTTTTTGCAGCAAGATTTTAGCCAGCTCAATTCGCATTCTCCAGCCACCGCTAAATTCGGATGTTTGCCTTTTAAAGTCTTTTGATTTAAACCCTAAACCGAGTAATATCCTTTCAATATTGGCTTCTAGTGAGCCTCCTCCCAAAATATGGTATCTGTCATTTGCATCCGATAAATCATGTATAAGCTTTAAATACTCCTTAGATTCATAATCATTACGATCAGCTAATTGTAAATTAATTTTCTTTATGCTCTCATCCAATTTTAATACTTCCGAAAAAGCTTCTCGGGCTTCATCAAATACTGTCCGTACGTCTTTGCAAATCATATTTTGCGGAAGGTAGCCCAAACTAATATCTGAGGGTATTGTAACAACTCCTTTCGTTGGATTTTGCATACCCATAAATACTTTTAACAAGGTTGACTTTCCGGCGCCATTTTTACCTACAAGTCCAATACGATCTTTTGGATTTATTAAAAAAGAAACATCATTAAATAATTGAAAACCTCCAAATTCAATGGTTAACTGATCAACAGAAATCATATGATAATATAATATTTCCCGCAAAGATAAAATTTATACGATAACAATTTAACAGGATTATAAATTCTTCGAAATATTTAAGCATTAAACAATTATTATATCTTTGCAAAAATTTAATCTGGATAAACCGTGGGACGAAAGAAAAAGTCATTACCAATAATTGAAAGAGTAGAGATTACGAATGTTGCTGCTGAAGGAAAAGCAATTGCAAAGATCGATGATAAAGTAATATTTATTACACAAACTGTTCCGGGAGATATTGTTGACATTCAGGTTACCAGAAAGAAAAAAAGTTTTTTGGAAGCTGTACCCGTAAAATTCCATAAATATTCTGACATTAGAACAGAGCCTTTTTGTGAACATTTTGGTGTTTGTGGCGGTTGCAAATGGCAAAACCTTCCGTACGATGAACAATTAAAATATAAACATCAACAGGTAATTGATAATTTGCAAAGGATCGCAAAAGTTGAATTGCCTGAGATAGATTATATATTGTCATCAGATCAAACACAGTTTTACAGAAATAAACTTGAGTATACTTTTTCGAACAAACGCTGGCTTACAAAAGAAGAAATAAATACTCCTGATACACTAAAACAAGATAATGCATTGGGATTTCATGTTCCCCGAATATGGGATAAAGTAGTTAATATTAACAAATGCTATTTACAAAAAGATCCGTCGAATGCAATTCGTTTAGAGATAAAAAAATATGCCGATAAGAACAATCTTTCATATTTTGATTTAAGGAAACAAGAAGGTTTTTTAAGAAATGTAATTATTCGCTCATCAACAACAGGTGAATTAATGGTAATTATGGTTTTTTATAAAAACGATAAAGCTAACATTGTATCATTGTTGAATCATCTTTCTGAAGTATTCCCTGAAATAAGTTCTTTAATGTATATTGTTAATTCAAAAGCAAATGATTCCATTACCGATCAGGATGTTATTCTTTTTAAGGGCAATGATCACATTTTTGAGCAAATGGAAGATCTTAAATTCAGAATCGGACCAAAATCTTTTTACCAGACAAATTCAGAACAAGCGCATAATCTATATTCTAAAACAAGAGAATTTGCAGGTTTAACAGGAAAAGAAACGGTTTATGATTTATATACAGGAACAGGAACCATTGCCAATTTTATTGCAAGAGAAGCTAAAAGGGTAATTGGAATTGAATATATTCCTGATGCTATTGAAGATGCAAAACTGAATTCAAAAATTAACAACATAACAAATACTGCTTTTTATGCAGGTGATATGAAAGACATTCTGAATCATACATTTTTGGAAGATAACGGTTATCCGGATGTGATTATTTCGGATCCTCCGCGTGCAGGGATGCATAAAGATGTTGTTGATACAATTCTGAAAGCAAAGCCTGAAAAAATTGTTTATGTAAGTTGTAATCCTGCAACACAGGCCAGAGATATTAATCTTTTAGATATTGATTATAAAGTAATAAAAGTACAACCTGTTGATATGTTCCCACATACATACCACGTAGAAAATATTGTACTTTTACTAAGGAGGTAATTGTCATTTATACATCAATATTAAAGCCTCATACCCATAAAACCGTTATATATCATTAGATCACTCTTTTCCGGTTTGATAATTAATATTATTTAGTTAAATTAGCTAACATTATTGCCGGAAAATAACATTTTTCAAATTTGATTCCGGCATTATTTATTAGTAACAGAATAATGACACAAGACATATCAGATTCTGAAAATAAAATTCATTACAGCTATACAGATTTACTTTTTGGAAGCAGGAATGATTATAGTCTGGAGCATAGATTCTTTAACTCTGTTAGTCTGTTCTCTGCTCTCGCTGCATGTTTTGCGAGTATTACAAATATTGCTTTGCAGCTGGATTTCAGACTTACAATCTTCACCATGTTTTCTACAGTAATTCTATTTATTTTCTATTTTTTATCAAGAAAAAGAAAAGTTTTTAAGCCTCTGATTACACCTTATATCATTTACTCGTTAATAGTATTATCCATAGTATGGTTTTTTAATGCGGGCTCTGAAGGACCTGTTGTATTTGTTTATCTTGTTGGTTTAGTTCTTTTCGTAATAATTACAGAAGGCAGAAACAGGGTAATAGTAATGACTTCCTTTTTATTAAACCTTGTTCTTCTATTTTATCTGGAAAGGAAATTTCCGGATTTAATTACTCCTTATGAGAGTGATTTCATTAAATTTTATGACGTATCTATAACATTTTTATTCTCTTTTGTGCTCATTTATTTTGTTGTGGCAATTTTAGTAAAAAGTTACCGAGAAGAAAAATACATCTCAATCTCTCAAAAAGATGAGCTAATATTTCAAAAGAAACAAATTACAGATAGTATTCAATATGCCAAAAGTTTACAAACAGCACTTCTGACAGAAAAAAAATACATTGCAAAAATCCTCCCAAACCATTTTATTTTTTATATCCCTAAAGATATTGTAAGTGGTGATTTTTATTGGGCAAAACAGATTAATGAGTCTACAGTTATTGCTGCCGCAGATTGTACCGGGCATGGTGTTCCAGGAGCATTTATGAGTGTTTTAGGAATTACTTTATTAAATGAAATTGTGAGAAGAAAGGAAATAAAGAAAGCAAATCAGGCACTGGAAGTTTTACGATACGATTTAAAGGAAACACTAAATCAATCTGACGATGATTATTCACACAATAACGGAATGGATATTGCTCTGTGCGTAATAGATCATAATAAAGGCATACTTCAGTATTCAGGGGCAAACCTGCCATTATATTTAGTCCGGGATAATAAATTAAATGAATATAAACCTACACGAAATCCAATTGGTTTAACACCAATAGAAATTCCATTTCAAAATAATGATATAGAATTTGAACCTGGTGATATGTTTTATTTATTTTCAGATGGGTTTATAGACCAGTTTGGTGGTGACGATGGTAAAAAATACCGCTCGCGAAGATTTAAACATATGCTTCTTGAAATTCACAATAAACCACTTGAAATCCAGAAAGACCTGATCGATCTCAATCTAAAAAAATGGATGGGACGAAAACATGAACAAGTTGATGATATTATGATCTTTGGCTTTCGATTATAAAAAAATCATCCCTGAATAAACAAGGATGATTTAAGTAATATCAATTAATCTCTACACTTTTTCCGGAATTTTTACATCGGGGTTTTCCTTTTTAAACGTAACCCAGTAATTTTTAATTGTTGACCTTACTTCTCTGTGTAAAAGCAATATTCCAAAAAGATTAGGAATAGCCATAAATACAACTGTCAACAATGATAAATTCCATATTATTGTTGTATCGGTAAATCCTGCAAAGAAAAATCCGACAACATATAACAATCTATAATATATTACATATTTTGCTCCAAATAAGAATGTTACGGATCTATCACCATAATAAGACCAGGATATGGCTGTTGAAAATGCAAATAGCAATAATCCAATGGAAACAATGTATTTACCCCACTCTCCAAAAAAGCTCCTTGTAAATGCTTTTGCTGTTAACGGAGCACTATGCATTAACGACTTTCCGGTAAATACAACATCAACTTCGCCATTTTTTACTCTTCCATTGCTAATATTTATTTTGCCACTGAATGGTTTATCATCATAAAGCACTTTAATATCTTCGGCAATTGAACGAGCATGTAAAATTGTTAATTCATTTTGGATTTCTCCATTATTAATTTCAAGTTCTCCATTGAATAAAGGTAATGAACTTTCATTTGACAAGTGGTTTAGAATAGCTTTCTGATCCTCCTTAACTTCATCATTATAGGTATCAGCAAACACAATCATATCTGTATTCTGGAATTGATTATCCAGTTTTTCATTCCAAACACCTGAAGATAAAAGAACTAATCCGGTAATTGTACAAATTATTAACGTATCGATAAATGGTTCAAGAATTGCGACCAAACCTTCAGAAACTGGTTCGTGTGCACGAGCTGCTGAGTGAGCAATTGGAGCAGAACCCTGACCAGCTTCATTAGAAAATAATCCCCGATTAACACCCTGGTTAAACATAAAAGCAAAACTAGCTCCCAAAAATCCTCCAACAGCAGCTTGTGCTGAAAAAACATTTGAGAATATAGCACCAAACGAAGGTATAATGTTCTGATAATTTGTAATTATTACTGCAAAAGCCCCAATAAGATAAATTAATGCCATTCCCGGTACCAGACGTTCCGTTACTTTTGCAATTCTTTTAATTCCTCCTACTATTACAAATCCTAATAACACTGCCAATACCGCACCGGTTATTATTCTTTCAATACCAAATGTTGCTAATACAGAGTCTGTAATACTATTTATCTGAGGCATACTACCTGATCCAAACGAAGAAAGGATTGTTGCTGCCGCAAAAAATATACCCAGCCACTTACCTGTTTTAAGTATCTTTCCATTCTTAAAATTAATATTCAATCTCTCTTTCATATAATACATCGGGCCCCCGGCAACCATTCCTTTTTCATCAAAGCCACGGTATTTATGCGATAATGTAACTTCAACAAACTTTGTTGTCATTCCAAAAAAGGCTGTAACCAGCATCCAAAACAAAGCTGCCGGACCTCCCATAAAAATTGCAAATGCTACTCCAGCAATATTACCTGTTCCTACAGTTCCTGAAAGTGCAGTTGTTAATGCCTGAAAATGAGATGTATCTCCCTTATCATCCTTTTTATCAAATTTACCTTTTACAATTTTTATTGCATGTCCAAAATATCTTAATTGTGGAAACTTTAGATAAATCGTAAAAAAAAGTCCTGTACCAATTAAAAAGAATACAAACCATGGATGACCTCCTAATACACTATGGAGGTTCTGAAAGAAATCATTAATTTGTTGCATAATATTTATTATCTGTTATTTTTTTCAACCGTTAACAAATGTAACAATATTTGATAAAGTTCAAAATTCATTAATTTGCTTTGATTGGATATATTTTCCGAAAAAGGGTTTAAAAAACCCGGAACATAAATTCCGGGCACATCTAACAATAAAATTATAATCTAAATCCTATAATGGTACTTTTATTTTTTCATCCTGTGATACCCCTGAAATTATTTCAATTAAAATACCATCAGACAGACCAACTTCAATAAGTTTTTTCTCATATAACTGTGCTGATGTTTCGATTTCAACAAATACTGAATCATTTTCAAAAAGCAATAAACTTTCTTCAATGGCCAATACACTATCTTTACGAGCCAAAACTATATCGGCATTTGCACTATATCCTGCTCTTACAAAATAGTCTTGCTTAAGTTCAACTGCAGCCTTTATCTCAAATTGTATTGCCCCGCTTTCTTCAATTCCTTTAGGTGATATATATTCAAGATAAGCATTGAATTTTGTTTCTTCAATAGCTCCGATTGTAAGTAACAATTTCATACCTGTTTTAATTTTGCCAACTTCAGTCTCGTCTACTTTGCCTTCAAATACCATTTCGCCCATATCAGCAACAATAGCAATTGTTGTTCCCGCGTTAAAAGTATTACTTTCAATAACTGAGTTACCTTCTTCAACAGGAACATCAAGAACCATTCCTTCAATAGTTGAACGTATAAGTGTATTTGTGGTATTTTCCGAATCCTTTGTAACACCCTCTCTGATTAACTGTAAATTATTTTCTGCAGCATTCAATTCAGATTTTGCTCTGTTAAGAGAAATTTTATATTGCTGAAACTCTGCAGCAGGAATTACACCTTCATCAAATATCTTTTTTTGGCGATCATATACTAGTCCTGCATCTTCACAATCAATTTTAGCCTGATCAAGTCTGGCTTCTGCGTTGTTTAAATTGATCATATTCGGAATAATCCTGATTTTTGCTATTAAATCACCATTTTTAACAACTGTTCCGGGTTCTATATAAACCGCTTCAATAATACCGGAAACCTGTGGTTTTATTTCAATTTCTTTCCTTGGAACAACTGATCCGGTTGCAACAGTTTTCTTAATTATATTTGCAATTTGTGGAGTTTTGGTCTCATAAACAACCGGTTCGGGTTTTGACTTCTGATATAAAAAGTAAATTGTCCAGCCAAAAATTCCAATAATGACAATTAACAGAGTAATTCTTAATACTTTTTTCATTTTATTATTATTTATATATTATTCACTTCTTAAAGCATCGATGGGTTTTATACTAACAGCTCTTTTTGCAGGTATAAAGCCAGCAAATGCACCGGAGATAACTAAAATTAATAACGCTGTAACAGCAACCTGAAAATCGACTTCCGGATTCCTGAACATATTTGAATCTACTTCAAATTTAATTAAAGCAAAGCTCACTAACTCAATCAATCCTGTACCAATTACAAGTCCAATATATCCTGCAAAAGCTGTAATAAAAATTGATTCGGTAATAATCTGACTCATTATTTTAACCGGTGTTGCTCCTATTGCCCTTTGAATACCTATTTCTTTTGTTCTTTCTTTAACAATAACAAGCATAATATTACTTACACCAATAACTCCGGCTAAAAGGGTTCCAATGCCAACTAACCAAATTAGTCCATCAATACCCAAAAAAACACCTTTCATCTGTTTAAATTCTTTTTCAACATTAAAATGACCAATTGCCTGATCATCCTCAGGAGCAATAAGATGTCTTTGCTTTAACAATTTAATTGTTTCTTCTTCAACCTTTGATACAGATACATTATCATAAGCTGTTATAGCAAAAAATCCTACAATATCGCCGTAATTATATGTCTTTTGTAAAGTTGTAAAAGGCATATATATTCCTTGATTCTCTCTATCACCTTGTTCGCCGGATTTTTTTGAAGAAAAAATACCCGCAACTTTAAAATAAACTCCCTGTATACGAATATATTCACCCATTGGATCTTCATCTGGCTCAAATAAAGCTTCTTGTACTCTTGTTCCAATAATTACAATCTTTCTTTTTTGCTCAATATCAATATCATTAATAAATCTTCCTTTATCAATATTAATAGGGTCGATTAAATTCATAGCAGGATAATCACCTGAAATCTGAAATGCACCGGAATTTAATCCACGAATTACATTATCACCTCCACCAAAGCCGCCCGCTCTTAATCTTGGTGCCAGGTACCTGATATTTTTTATATTCTTTTGTATTGCTGTTATATCAGCATTATTATAATTGAAAAATCGACCTTTAGGAAAACCCTTATATTCAACTGTTGTTCGTTGTGTCCAGATAAATACACTATTTGTGGCAAAATCTCCAAAACCCTGAGTTACTCCATTCTGAAGCCCGTTTCCGGAACCAAGCATTACAATTAACATAAATATTCCCCAGAATACACCAAATGCAGTCAAAAAACTACGTAATTTATTCTGTTTTAAAGAATAATATATTTCCTGCCATTTATCTGTATCGAACATATCTACGGATATTTTTATTTTTACTATTCATCACGTAATGCTTCTATAGGTCTGATTCCTGCAGCTTTTAAAGCCGGGAATAAACCCGCCAGAGTTCCGGAAACAACTAACAGAATAGTTGCGCTCACAGCTACCCTTAAATCTGCTTCCGGGTTTACAAAAAACTCAATTGGAGGTAATGCCTTTGAAATTAATTCAAGCAACCCGATACCCAAAATCAAACCAACGTAACCTGCAAATGCTGTAATCAATATTGATTCAGCAATAATTGTACTTACTATTGAATAAGGAGTTGCTCCAATGGCTTTTCTTATTCCAATTTCTTTGGTTCTTTCCTTTACTACAATAATCATTATGTTGCTAACTCCAACAATTCCGGCTATTATTGTTCCTATTCCTACAATCCAGACAAACAATCTTATGCCGGCAAACAGATCCATAGTTCTTTTAAAGTCCTGTGCTTTATTCCAGATACTAATTGCCCGATGGTCTTCGACATCAAATTTATGTATAGCAGAAAATTGCTTTCTGATTTGTTCTACCATTGCATCTACTTCATCGATTGTTTTATCACCGGTTGTTAATGAAACCTGATCAATCTCATTACTACCAAAAAATACCCGTTGAGCTGTATAAATAGGTATATAGACTCTTCGTTGTTCATCTTCAAGGCCTTCGTCGGAAAAAACTCCAACGACTTTAAAGGGTACTCCGCTGATTTTAATATATTTACCAACGGCTTTCTTTTTATCTCCGTTTTTAAACAGAGCATCCCGCACAATTGTGCTTATTGCAACTACTTTCCTGTATTTCTGAAGATCTATATCGTTTAAAAAACGACCTTCTTCAATTTTTACATCTTTAATAATCGCGTAACCAGGATGACAAGGACTAATAGTAAAATTACCATATTCGTTTTTGTATGAAATTGTGTTATTAATATTTATCATTGATCGGGCTGATATTACATCAATACCGTCTATTGTTTCTTTAACTCTTTCGTAATCTTCATTTGTAAATTTAATGTCTCTACCAGGTTTGAATCCCTGGTAAGCCATTGTAGTTCTTCCCGAACTTATCCATATTCCATTATTCACCGAGCCTTTGAACTGATTTCGTACTCCATTTTCAAGTCCTCGTCCGGATCCTAATAAAATAATAAGCATAAAAATTCCCCAGGCTACACTAAATCCTGTAAGAAAAGTCCGAAGCCTGTTCTTTTTTATTGTTGAGAATATTTCTTGCCATTTATCAAGATCGAACATGTGCTAATTTTTTGAGATAAGATCAGATTCTATAATACCATCTTTTAATTGTATAATTCTGTTCGTTTTTTCAGAAATATCCCTTTCATGCGTAACAATAATCATTGTTATACCTGATTTATTAATCTCACGAAATAAATCCATTACTTCAAGTGATGTTGTAGAGTCAAGAGCTCCTGTGGGTTCATCTGCCAAAATAACTTTCGGTTTACTAATCATTGCTCTTGCAATTGCTACACGTTGTTTCTGGCCTCCTGATAATTCGTTAGGCATATGTTCAGCCCAATCCTTAATACCCATTTTATCGAGATACTCCATTGCTATTTTATTTCTTGTTTTTCGTCCGACTCTTTGATAATACAATGGAAGAGCTACATTTTCCATTGCATTTTTAAAAGAAATAAGATTAAACGACTGAAAAACAAAACCAATCATATTATTCCTGAAATGAGCTGCCTTTTTTTCTGTAAGATTACTCATTAAGGTATTATTCAGTTTATAAGACCCATTATCGTATGAATCAAGAATACCTAACACATTCAATAAGGTTGATTTTCCCGAGCCGGATGATCCCATAACGGAAACCAGTTCTCCCTGCTCAATAATAAGATCAAGGCCTTTTAGTACGTGTAATTTATTATTACCAGTTATATAAGATTTATGCAATCCCTTAAGTTCTATCATTCCTAAATTCGATTTATGAGTACTTTAACAAACTTTCAAGTTTTATACCAAAACGCTTATCTGTCTGATTTTCCATTAGTTATTACAGGTTTCTAAAATTAATACAACCCTGAATGCTGCACGTATCTGTACATTTTATGTTCTATATCGGACATTCGGCTCTTATTTAAAAGATAAATTGCTTTTAAAACTTAAATACAATACGAAAATGTGCCATTAATTATTACTTTTAACTAAAATAAAATAGAGAAATTATGGAATGCTCAGGAAATTTTTATTTGCATAATTTTAAATTTATAAAATCAGATCATTTTGATGATTCGTTTCTTAAAAACGGTATCTCTATTTATGAAGTAATCAGGATAGAGAATGGTGTTCCGCTTTTTCTTGAAAATCATCTTAACCGATTGTATAAATCATCTGAAATTTCAAATTTTTCTATTAATGAAAGTTATTGTGATTTTGAAACTTTAACGGGAGAATTAATAACAAAGAATAATATCCTTCGGGGTAAAATAAAAATAATTGTTCAGTTTAACACTGTAAATGGTGACAAGGAAAAGAATTTATTAATTTATTTTACGCCACATTATTTCCCAACTTCAGAGGAATGTAAAAAAGGTGTTAAGACAGGGTTTTGTAAAGCAATAAGACTTAATCCTCAAGTGAAAATTTTAAATTCCGAAGCCAGAATAAGAGCTAACGATACAATAGCAGAGAAAAAACTTTTTGAAGTTATTTTACAGGATAATGATGGTTTTATAACTGAAGGCAGTAGGTCCAATGTCTTTTTCATAAAAGATGACGAACTAATAACCCCACCAGAATCTGATGTTTTACAAGGTATTACAAGATTGAATATTATTAGATTATGTAAATCTGAAAATATTAAACTGAAAGAAAAAAAAATTCACATTTCAGAAATTTCTGAAATGGACTCGGCATTTTTAAGTGGAACATCATTAAAAATATTACCGGTAAATAATATTGATTCATTTGAATTTTACACTCAAAATCAGGTTTTGCAAAAAATTTCAGGTTTATACAATAAATCTATTGAAGACTACATAAATGAAAGATCAACCTAACCAGTTAACAAGATCTTTTGTTTCAAAAAAGGGATTTATTTTGCCAAAAAGAAAGTCATCATCTCTTCCGGGTTTATTGTAACACATCATTGGATGCATTGATTCGATCTTATTTTTTATTTCAATGTTGTTGACAATAGATTTTGCATTATTCCCCCACAAAAACCATATTATATCAGAATTTATACCTGCTAAATATTCCAGCAATTTAATGGTAAAATTTTTCCATAGCTTTTCATGACTGTTGGAGTTTCCTGTTTCGCAGGTAAACGAAGTATTTAATAATAAAACACCTTGTTGCTCCCAATTTACAAATAACTCATATGGAGGCTTTAGTTGAAAATCAACCTCCAACTTTGGTTTTATTTCGCTGTATTTGAGATAAACCTTTTTATGGGCATAATAAATAGCCCTGATTATATTTTTTAATGAAATATTACTATATTTTTCGTTCCACGATTTAAGTGTTCCTACTTCAAAAGCCCTTCCTGTTGCTGCTCCCTTTTGTGGATACGGATCCTGTCCGATTATAATTACTTTTACACTTTGCAATGGTGTGCATAAGAATCTTAAAACATTTGGAATATCGGGTGTAAAATCTTTTCCGGATTTAACTATTGCACTTTCAATGGATTTTATTTCTTCAATAATATCAGGACTTAAAAAATCATTCCAGCTTTTATCAATAGAATTTCGTGAATCGAGAAAAGGAGTATTGTATGTCATATAAATATAAGTTTACTCTTCTCCTTTATACATTTTCCAAAGATTTTGCTCCTTTTTATAGTCGTAAAAGGAATCTACAAATTCTTTCATTTTTTTTCCGCTCCAGTCACCAAATGGGTATTGTTTAAATATAGTTTCATTTTCTTTATAAATACACATTACCGGAAATCCAAATGAGTTTCTTATTTCCAGATCAATATCGGGGAGCCATTCCTTAATTTCCTTGCTTATCTTACTTCCTTTTAAGATTCCAATAGTTATATCGTTGCCTTTTGCTTTAAATTTGCCAAGATGCCTGATGCTTAATTTTATGATAAAAACATCGCGAATTAAAAATATTATAAGTAATCCAATTATTATCTGAGCTTCATCCCATGAATATGGCGGAAGGATTAAAAATAGAATAATTACCAAATCAAGTACAAAAAGCCAAAGATTTCTTTTTGCAAAAAGAAATAAACGGCCCGAATAACTGTGATCACTTTGAGATGAATTGTAGTTTAATTGCATAGTTTTAATCTTCTAACCAGGGATCACTATTTAGATTTGTTGATGCGTAAATGTCCCATGCCTGAAATTTAAGAATTTCTTTTATCATTTCAATTTTTGAAGCAAGGATTTTGTTTTCCGGGGATGATTTTATTGCCTTTCTATAATCGTTTAACGCTTTTGCAAATTTCTGTTGTAAATAGAATACATTTCCCCTTAAAATTAACCAACTACCTTCATTCGGGTTTTCCTTCAGCAAATTATTAAGCTTAGCAACAGCCTGCTCATATTCTTTGCTACTAATCAGTTTTTTAACCTCTTCTGATTTTTCCATAAACATATACGCAATTTGAGTACAAATTTAGGTCAATCCTGGGAAAAAAGTTGAATTCTAAATATTTAATCTTAGATAAATTTTTGTTTCCTGGCTATCCGGATAATTTCTTCTTCATCACCGGCATTTAGTTTTAATAATATATTAGCAATGAACGATTCGGTTATCTCCATACTAAGGTCCATTTTCTCAGCAATCTGATTTTTAGTCAAATTTTCGGCGTAAAATTTAATGATAAGTAATTCTGCTTTTGTTAAGGAGTCAAGTCGATTTCCATTTCCGTTTCCATTACTCTTATTCTTAAATCCGAATTTTGATTTAAATTGTGGACAATAATAGTTATTCCCTGCATAGACGTTTTTAACAGCACCATGCAATTCAATAATTTTTGAGGTTTTTGACACAAAACCTTTTGCACCAAAATTTAACAGTTGCTCAACGAACCAATTCTCCATATACATTGTAAATACTATTACCTTAACATCAGGAAAGTCGCTTTGCAGTTTTTCGGATAATTCAATACCATCCATTCCCGGCATTGAAATATCGGTTATAACAATATCTGTTTTTTTAGTTTCAAGAATCTTGAGTACTTCCATTCCGTTTTTAGCTGTACCAATTATCTCAATATCGTTTTTAGTTTTAAATAATGAAATTAAACCAAAAAGTGATACCTCATGATCTTCAGCAAGAATAACCCTGATTTTCCCCTGAACTTTATTGTTTTCAGTAGTTTTATTAAATTTAAGAGGAATAGCAACATTAAATACTGTTCCAAACCCGGAAAATGTATCCAGGTCATATTTACCGTTAACACCTTTTAAAATATTAATTAAATCCTTGTTATCTCTCAACGACTTATTTTCTATATAAAAATCTTCAGCTTCAATTAATACATTAATATATTCGCTGTGGTTAATAAGTTGAATACTTATATTAATCCTGCCTGTGGATTTATCAAGTTTGCTGAATAACCCATCGCAAAATTCAATAATACTAAATTCTATTACCGGAGCAGTTTTTCCCCAATCTTGTTCAGGGAATAATGAGTAACTTAAATTTACTCTGTCTTCATTTCTTTTACTTAATGCCGAAAGACTTTTATTAAAATCAACTTTGTGATCTGCACTACCTCTTATTTCTTTCGTTATCGTTTTTACTTCTTCGAAAGTATCTTCAATTTCATCAATAACTTTGTTATAAGAATATTCCTTGAATTCATTCTTTATTTCGCTCAGTCTTGATTTTAATCCAAATAATTTGTCTTCAATATTTTCTTCTATTTCTTTGTATTTTTTATCTTTTATTTTTCCGCTAATTAACGTTCTTCTATTTACTATTGAAAAAACAATAAAAGTAAGGAATGTAATAATTACAAATATTGAAATATAAAGAATCTGATTATAAAAAAAAGCATCATTCCTGTAATAATCAATCAAATACCATTTATCACCAAGCTGAACAGATAATTGATTATGCCTTTCGGTACTTTCAGAAATACTAATGTTCAATGTACCTTCGCCTGAAATATTTAATTTAGAACTAAACCGTAAATTTTCATTTACCAGAATTAACTCATTGTTATTTTTAAATATTAATTCAGGTCTTCCATCGCTGGAAATATCTACTGATCCAATAAACTGAACTTTTGCCTTTCTGCTAATTAAAAAGCTTTTTATTTTTTTAAAATCTGAATTATATCTGATAATCTTTTTGCCAGAAAATAAGAATAAATTATCATGATAAGTTAAGTTATCTATTATTTCCAGGTTTGATTTTCCTGAAATTATTTTTTCCTGAATTCTTTTTCCGGAAATATCGTACAACATCAGATTATTAAAAGTATTTTCGGTTGTGGTCCCGCTATTTAATACGGCAATAAAATTTTTATTGTTTATTTTAACAATATCAGTTGTTAATTCTGACCTTGTACCCTGAAAACCAACCGGATTAAAAAGATAATTAAGGTTATTATCCAACACTATTAGTTGAGCGGTGCTGCCGTTTCCCGGCACATTTACAGATTCATTTGAGATTAACACTTCGGCAATTCCATCATTATTAATATCGTCAACAATTACAGGAGCTTTAATTTTTGCATTAATGTTTGGTGAAGATTTCAGAGATTTACCGGAAATATTAAACGAATACAGTTTAACCGGATTGTCCGGATAACCTGCATCAATAGAAAAGAAAAAATCTTTTTCATTTTTTTGTTTACTCTCAAATAATCCTATTGATAATATTTTGTAAATATCTTTATTTCCGGTGATACTTGTTATATACTCTCTTTGAATTACATTCTCAGCATCATTTTCGGGATTAAGTATATATAAAAAAACTGAATCGTCTTTTTCTGTAAAAACAAATATTTCTTTAATACTATCGTTATTGTAATCGCCTGAATATATCCTGCTATTCTTTACCGGAGATTCGAAAAAATTCCAAAGTGCTTTAAAATTATCTTCTGAATCATACAAGTATAAAGTGGGCTGAAATATTTTATCGTAGTGACAATAATTGATTTTTTCGCTGTTACCATCATTATCGAGATCATAGAAATATATTTCTCCGTTATTAAATAGCATAGACTCCTCAATAATTTCTGTATAATATTTTGGCAGGTATGCTGCAAATATAAAAATTGCAACAACGCTTAAAATAATTCCCAGAATTAAAGGATGAAACAAATAACTACGCCACTTTTTAATCACCGATTTCTCTTTTACGATATATTATTTTCTTTTTCTGATTGGAAATCGAATTTAATACTAATTATTTACATTTAAAAGTATTTTCTATATATTAAAACCACAGGACTTAGTAATTATTTGTTTGTTTAATTAACCCATAATAACGTATTACTTACTACAACTCTATTTGTTCAAATTCCGAAAGTCTAATAGTTTTTGAACCATCCAAATATTTATGTTATTCTAATATCTTCCTAAAGAAAAAGGCTGTTTCCGTATAACACAAGAAACAGCCTTTAAGTTTATCATAAGGATATTACTTTGTAAAATATGTTACCGTGTTTACTTTATTCCATGCACCTCTTGTAAAATCAGGCACTTTAACGGGCATTCCCTGATTCTTAACAGATATTTGTGAAAGTTCAATAATGGCAGACCATTCAGCAGCATCATACACATCCTGATCTAATGGTAATCCGTTTCGTAAACAATAAATTAATCTATAATCCATAATAAAATCCATTCCTCCATGACCACCTACCTCTTTTGCTTTTTTTCCAACTTCTTTTGTTATCGGGTGTTCATATTCAACCAGAAGTTTTTCCATTTCTTCATCCGATAAAAAACTATGAGCATTAGGCTCTAAAGCAATACCTTTTCGGGGCCATTTTTGAGCAAAACCCTTTGTACCACTTACCATATGAATCCTGCTATATGGTCTTGGGCTTGTAACATCATGCTGAATCATAATTGTTTTACCTTTATTCGTTTTAACAATGGTTGTATTTATATCACCCTTAGCATATTCTGTTTTAGCATAGTCAGATTCTTCGCCAAATTTTTCTTTCGCATAAGCTGTCATTCCAAACTGATTACCCGACACAGAAACCAGATAATCCATTTTATCACCTCTATGAATATTCATAATATGACATATGGGTCCAAATCCATGAGTCGGATACGTATTTCCATCTTCTTTTTCAAGATGCCTTAATCTCCACATATTCCAGTATCCACCTTCTTCCATAAAATTAAGCCAGCGTAAATCGTGAATATACGCGCCTTCGCCATGTACAATCTCACCAAACAATCCTTTCTGAGCCATATTTAATGTAGCCATTTCAAAAAAATCGTAGTTGCAATTTTCCAGTTGCATGCAATGTTGTTGTGTTTTTTCAGCAGTATTAACCAATTGCCAACACTCATCAATTGTTAATGCTGCAGGCACTTCTGTTGCAACATGTTTCCCGTGCTCCATTGCATAAACAGCTATTGGAGTATGTAAATCCCAATGAGTACATATATAAATAAGATCAATATCATCACGTTCACAAATTGCTTGCCATCCCAATGAATCAGTATAAACATCAGCTTTGGGTTTGTCCGCATCTAACAGCGCATTCTGAGCTTTTTCAACATTTTCAGGAACAACATCACAAAGAGCAACTATTTTAGCTCCTTCAATAAAGTTGTAACGATAGACAGCTCCTGACCCTCTCATACCCAATCCGATAATTGCCATTCGCACCGTATCAATCGGTTCGCATCTTAATTCAATTACATCTTGCTGCCCGATGGGCCTTTCATCTTCCTTAAAAACTTGTTGAGCTTTAAATAATTCCGTTTTATTCGAATTCTGAAAATCACAATTAGTAAGAGTTACAGCAATAATAAGTAAAATAAATAACCTTTTCATAACATTAATTTTAGGGATGTTTTAGCTTTAGATTGTATATCTTTCAATAATTTGTTTTATAATATCTTTATTAGTTTCTATTTGCTCGACAAGTCTTTTTTGTACAGAAGTACGCACAAAATTGTGTTCAGCATATTCAGTTTTATAGTAAATATCTCCATTTATATAATCTGTTAAGAATCTTATTCCCATTATAAAGGTCATATAAAATGGAGCATGTAAAAACAAGTCTTTTTCCTTAACATTTAAAATTGATCTTGCATTCTCAAGGTATCCCTTTGTAAATGACTCAAACATTTTTATATCAAAATTCACTTTATTCAAATCCTTTTCATCTTCAGCAGCTGTATTTGTTATAGTTCGAATCGCATCGCCATAATCGAATACAACAACTCCAGGTCCAACAGTATCTAAATCAATTACTGCTACAGCCCTTTCGTTCCTGAATAAAAGATTGTTGATCTTTGTATCATTGTGAACAACTCTCAGTGGAATCTTATTTTTCTGAAAAGAACTTTCGATTTCCAGTAAGCCATTTTCTCTTTCTTTATAAAAACTAATTAATTGACCTGCTTTAGAAACACGATTGACTAAATCATATTCAATTGCTTTATGTAATTGATTAATTCTAAATGATAAGCTATGAAAGTCCTTTATAGCTTCATGTAATTCAGATGAATTTATTATTGAGCAAGCTTTTAGAAACCATCCAAACCCTTTACCTGCTTCGTAAGATTGATTCTCATTTTCCACTACTTCAACAGAATACGAATCCTTTATAAAGTTCATCATTCGCCATTGATTCTTATCGTCATCTTTGTAAAGAAATTGATTTATACCAATACTTTCTAAGTGTGGAATTTCAATATCTGATTTAGCGGATAACAAATGTTCCTGCAGCTTTAAATGATTTTGAATTATTATTTGTGGATTTTCAAAAACCTTCGTATTTATTTTTTGTAAGATATATTCATCTCTAATATTCTCAAATGTAACCTTGTAGGTAGTATTAATATGCCCGTTACCAAATATTCTAATATCCTTAATGGTGTTACCTGAAATAAAGTGTTTAACTATCTCTTTCAATTCCATTATCGTCATTTGATGTAAATATATGGATTTAAGATTATCTATTTAATGATTTATATTATACTGTTGCAATCTAATTTATTTCGATAGAAAATCTTCTGTTTTTTATTGCCAGATTTTTAAACCTGAGATTGATACGCAATACACTTTTTGTTAGAACTGACCTGCCATAACAATATTGCAATTTTGAAAAGAAACCTTTGGGTAGTAATCAATTTAATATTATTTTAGTCGGATATTAACAGTAAAATTATTGTTTTATGAATATAAAAGCATTTCAGGATTATTATCCTGATCACTTAAGTCACTGCTATGGTTGTGGTAGTCTGAATGAACACGGATATCAAATAAAAACTGTTTGGGATGGTGATGAAACAGTAACAACATTCACTCCTCAGCCATATCATACTGCAGTCCCTGGCTTTGTCTATGGTGGATTAATTGCTTCACTTATAGATTGCCACGGAACTGGTTCGGCGGCGGCCGCTATGTATAAACAAGAAAACAGAGAGATGGATACAGAACCTTCTTTCAGATTTTTAACCGGCTCGTTAAATGTAAAATATGTAAAACCAACACCAATAGATTGTACTTTAGAGATAAGAGGTAAAATTAAAGAGATTAGCGGGAAAAAGGTTACCGTTGATGTGGAGGTATTCGCAAACGGTGTTGTTACCGCAACGGGTGAAGTAATTACTATTCAGGTTCCCGATAAATATATTAAAGAAATAATAAAAAATGCTGCTAAAAAATAGCAACACTTTTTGTTTTGTATTATTTAAAAGGTAGATTTTTGACTGCTTAATTGGGTTAATACTTTTTTACATCTTCATCTCCATGTAATACTGCGAGGCCTTTTAAAGCCAGTGTCTTTATATCGTCAGATCCAGGATAAATGGAAACCGGTGCAATTTTCTCTACCTTTTCAACTATTTTACGAACTAACCATGTGCTATTGGCAAGTGGTCCTGTAATAATAATTGCATCAACAGTTCCTTCCAATACAACAAACATAGATCCAATAGTTTTTGATATCTGATATGCCATAGCTTCAAAAACAAGAGTTGCTTCTTTATCGCCTTCTGTAACTCTCCGATCAATTTCTATTCCACTATAAGTACCAAAATGAGCATATAATCCACCCTCTACGCTAACTTTTCTTAAAAGCTCTTCTTCGGTATACTTTCCACTAAAACAAAGTCTTATTAAATCTCCTGTAGGGAGGCTTCCTGCTCTAACAGGCGAAAACGGTCCATCACCATCATAACCCATATTTGAATCTATTACACATCCTTTTTTGTGTGCACCTACTGTTATTCCTGTTCCCATATGAGCAACAATCAAATTCAAATCTTTATACTCTTTGTCAATAGATTTTGCATATCGGCCAGCTATATATTTTTGATTTAGTGCATGAAAGATTGATCTTCTTTTAATCTCGGGTAAACCAGTAATTTTTGCAATTTCATCATATTCATCCACAACAACCGGATCTGCAATAAAGGCATTTGCATTTGGGAAACTTGCTACCATACTTCCTGATATCAGCCCTCCTAAGTTAACGATATCTGTACCCTGTACTGAGTTCATGAGATCTTGCTTTACCTTATCATCTACTAAATAAACACCTGATTTTACCGGTTGAAGCAAACCTCCTCTACTGATTATTACTCTTATTTTTTCAAAATCAATATCATTTTCCTTCAACTCCTTTAGTATTACATCTGTTCGATATTCTGTCTGATCTTCAAGTTTTGAAAATTTATGCAGATCATCTTCTTTGTGTTTTATTTTTTTTAAAAACACAAGATTTTTATTATTGTAAACCCCGACTTTCGTAAATAATGTTCTTGGATTAATCACAACAATCAAGCTATCTGCAGAATAATCTATCTTATATTTCATGGGTAAGAATTTACAGTTTTTTAATATTTACTAAATTAATTCGATCAGTTTCAAATTGTCTTACATGTTTCTTCTGTACTGTCCTCCTACTTCGTACAATGCATTTGTAATTTGCCCAATAGAACAATATTTTGTTGCTTCTATCAGGTATTCAAATGTATTTTTATTATCAAGAACAGCTCGTTTAAGATCTTCGAGGATTTTATCCGATAATCCTTCGTTAATTTTATGTAAGCTTTTTAAGTTTTTAATTTGATAGTTTTTTTCTTCTTCAGTCGCTCTGATTACTTCTTTTGGAACAATAGTTGGCGAGCCCTTAGAAGACAAGAATGTATTTACTCCCATAATCGGAAGTTCACCGCTATGCTTTAGAGATTCATAATAAATCGATTCATCCTGAATTTTTCCTCTCTGGTACATAGACTCCATTGCTCCTAATACACCACCACGATCTGTGAGCCGGTCAAATTCCACCAAAACTGCTTCCTCAACAAGCTCTGTTAACTCATCAATAATAAATGATCCTTGCAAAGGATTTTGGTTTTTTGCCAATCCGTATTCATGATTAATTATCATTTGAATAGCCATTGCTCTTCTCACAGATTCTTCTGTAGGTGTGGTAATTGCTTCATCGTAAGCATTTGTATGTAATGAATTACAATTATCGTAAATCCCTGAAAGTGCCTGCAAAGTAGTTCTAATATCATTAAATTCTATTTCCTGTGAATGCAGAGATCTGCCTGAAGTTTGAATATGATATTTTAGTTTTTGAGATAAAGAGTTGGCTTTGTATTTATACTTCATGGCTTTTGACCATATGATTCTGGCAACTCTTCCTATTACTGAGTATTCCGGATCAAGACCATTTGAAAAGAAAAATGATAAGCTGGGTGCAAAATCATCAATCTTCATTCCACGTGAAAGATAATACTCAACAAACGTAAATCCGTTTGCCAAAGTAAAAGCAAGTTGTGTAATTGGATTAGCTCCTGCTTCAGCTATATGATATCCGGAAATAGATACTGAATAAAAATTCTTAACAGTATTATCGATAAAATACTCCTGAATATCACCCATCATTTTTAGAGCAAAATCTGTTGAGAAAATACAGGTATTCTGAGCCTGATCTTCTTTTAAAATATCGGCCTGAATGGTTCCCCTTACTCTGTGTATTGTATCTTCTTTTATTTTGCTATAAACATCCTTTGGTAAAACCTGATCGCCAGTTATACCAAGAAGGAATAATCCTAATCCAGTATTTGATTTAGGTAATTTGCCCTGGTACTCAGGTCGTTCAATTCCTTTTTCTTTATATATTTTTTCAATCTGCTTTTTGACTTTTTCCTTGAGCCCATTCTCCATAATGTACTTTTCGCAACTCTGATCAATAGCTGTATTCATGAAATAACCAACCATTAAAGGAGCCGGACCATTTATGGTCATTGAAACAGAAGTAGAAGGGTCAAGTAAATCGATACCGGAATAAAGCTTCTTAGCATCATCTAAACAAGCGACAGAAACACCAGAATTGCCAATTTTCCCCAAAATATCAGGTCTTATATCCGGATCAGCACCATAAAGTGTTACCGAATCATATGCTGTTGATAAACGCTTTGCTTTTTGTCCCTCAGAAAGATAGTGGAATCGTTTATTAGTTCGTTCGGGACCACCTTCCCCTGCAAACATTCGTGTTGGATCTTCCGATTCACGCTTAAAAGGAAATACACCAGCCGCATATGGAAATTCTCCCGGCACATTTTCTTTCAAATTCCATTTTAATATGTCGCCCCATGAAGAATAAGACGGTAGTGCAATTTTGGGAATTTTTGAATGAGACAAAGATTCAATGTGGGTTTCAACTTTAATTGACTTACCTCTAACCTCATAAGTATAATACTCATCCTTATATTTTTTCTTTTTGCTCTCCCAGTTCTCAATTATCTTAATACTTTCTTTGCTAAGTTCATCCTTCAATAATGTAATCCGATCTGCTATTTGCTTCGAAACTCCTTTGTCTGTTTCTATCTCTTCTTCCGAGGTAACCAATGCCTGCCATCGGTTTGCTATCTTAGCCTGTTCATCAATATGTAGATTGTAATTTCGAATAGCATCAGCTATATCTGAAAGATATCTGACTTTACCAGTTGGAACTACTTGCTGGTCATTATGACTAATCTTCAATGAATAATCTGTTTCAGGAAAACTGGCTCCTGTTTTTGCACTTATTATATTTATTAACTTCTTAAATAAATTATTAAGTCCCTCATTATTGTATTGAGAAGCAATTGTTCCGTAAACAGGCATTTCATCAACAGGAGTTTCAAATAATAAATTATTTCGCTGATATTGTTTTTTAACATCTCGCAACGCATCCAGAGCTCCTTGTTTATCAAATTTATTTAAGGCGATGATATCAGCATAATCAAGCATAGCGATCTTTTCAAGCTGTGATGCTGCTCCGTAATCCGGAGTCATAACATAAAAATAAACATCGCTCTGATCAATTATTTCTGTATCAGATTGACCAATTCCGGATGATTCTAAAATAATTATATCATAATTTGCATATTTAAGAATATCAACCGCATCCTTTACATTAGCCGATAAAGCAAGGTTTTGTTGTCGGGTCGCTAACGAACGCATATAAATATTAGGATAATTAATAGAGTTCATTCTAATACGATCACCCAATAATGCACCACCGCTTTTTCGTTTGGAAGGATCAACAGATACTATTCCAATAGATAAATCAGGATATAAATCCACAAATCTTCGGATTATTTCATCAACAATAGACGATTTTCCAGCTCCTCCTGTTCCGGTAATACCAACAATAGGTGTTTTTGATTTTGCTATTTCTTTACCAATGGTTTGTAAATAATCTTTTGCCTGATCGGGATAATTTTCCGATTTTGATATCAGCGATGCTATTGCGTATTGATCTTTAGATTTTACTTTCTTTAAATTTATATCTGAATTACCAAGCGGGTAATCTGATTTTTGCATTAAATCATTTATCATCCCCTGCAATCCCATATTTCTGCCATCATCAGGAGAATATATTCCGGCAATCCCATATTTTAGCAGTTCGATTTTTTCATCGGGTAAAATAACTCCGCCACCACCACCAAATATTTTTATATGTTCACATGATTTCTCTTTTAATAAATCAAACATATATTTATAAAATTCAATATGTCCTCCCTGATAAGAGGTAACTGCAATAGCATGTGCATCTTCCTGTATTGCACAATTCACTATTTCGTCAACAGATTTATTATGACCGAGATGTATTACTTCACCTCCCGTTGATTGTATTATTCTTCTTATAATGTTAATCGTAGCGTCGTGTCCATCAAAAAGAGATGTGGCAGTTACAATTCTAATATTATTTGTGACTTTATAAATATCGGGTTGAATCATTTGCTTTTATTCGTTTTTAAATACTTAAATATAAAACCTAAAAAAAGGTTAATTAAAATATTTTTTACAGATGTTTACTAAAAAATAATAATTAGTATTATTAACTTATATTATCAATAATCGGTTCATTTAACTGTTATCACAAGCTTGAAATAGCTCTTGAGATAACAATTTTCTGAACTTCTGAAGTTCCCTCGTATATTTGTGTGAGCTTGGCATCCCGCATTAATCTTTCCACGTGATATTCTTTAACATAGCCATATCCACCCAAAATCTGAACTGCCTCAGTAGTGATTTTCATGGCTGTTTCGGCACAATACAATTTTGCCATAGCACTTTCAGTACCATAAGGTCTATTATTATCTTTAAGCCAGGCGGTTTTTAAGCATAAAAATCTCATAGCTTCAATCTCGGTTGCCATATCGGCTAATTTAAAAGCTATAGCCTGATGTTTTATAATTTCTTTACCAAAAGCTTTTCTCTCCTGAGAATATTTTAAAGCTATCTCGTATGCTCCGGAAGCAAGTCCCAATGCTTGAGCTGCTATTCCTAATCTTCCGCCTTCCAACGTTTTCATTGCAAATTTAAATCCAAAGCCATCTTCACCAAGTCGGTTCTCTTTCGGAACTTTAACATCAGTAAACATTACAGAATGTGTATCAGAACTTCTCATTCCCATCTTGTCCTCATGCTGACCAAGGCTAATACCTTCGGCATGACGATCAACTAACAATGCATTAATTCCTTTGTGACCTTTTTCAGGATCGGTTTGAGCAATAACAATATAAGTAGATGCTGAATTACCGTTAGTAATCCAATTTTTAGTACCATTAACAAGGTAATGATCACCCATATCAACAGCTGTCGTACGCTGCATAGTAGCATCTGATCCTGCTTCTGGCTCAGATAAAAGAAATGCACCGATTTTATCACCTCTGGCTAAAGGCTTTAGATATTTTTCTTTTTGTTCCTCAGTTCCATACTCTTCGAGTCCCCAGGCTACTAAAGAATTATTTACAGACATTATAACAGCAACGGAGGAATCTACTTTCGAAATTTCCTCAAGTGCTAAAACATAAGAAATGGTATCCATACCTGTTCCGTCATATGCAGGGTCAACCAGCATTCCAAGAAATCCAAGTTCAGCTAGTTTTTTTACATGTTCAGTTGGAAATTCAGCTTTAGTATCTCTTTCAATTACATCCAGGATTAACTCTCTTTGTGCAAAGTCTCTTGCTGATTGTTGGGCCATTAATTGCTCTTCTGTGTAGTCAAAGTTCATTGTTTTTTATATTTAGGTTTATCTGAATATTTATTTGTTGTTAATTGTGCAAAGTTTTATCATTCGTAACTGCTCTATCATAAATACACTCAGTTTTATTATAATGATCAAACGTGAGTTTCTCCATTTTTCTTTTTAACTGAACATAGTCTGCTTTAGCTTCACGAACTCAGCACTAATTCCTAAAAGAACCTGTTCATCATTTATAGAGACAATTTTGTCTGAATTAAAATGATAAATTAATCCTTAAAAATAGATAAAATATAATTTAAAACACAAATAATAATGTCCTAATATGATTCGTATTGTATTGTTTTGTATGATATTGGAATTGACCAAATTATTAGTCCTGAAAGTACGGCAAATATTTAAGGACATTAAGAAATCCGAATCAAATCAATTTTTAGTTAAAATATCATAAAAAAACATTAAAGTATTATTAAACACATGGCAGTATTTATAATTATTATGTATATTTCCATCCTAATTTTAAAATATGAATAAAGAAGTAGTAATTGTTGTAAATCCCGGTTCAACCTCAACGAAAATAGCATTCTATACCAGGCAAGGAGAGTTAATTTCTAAATCTATTAGTCATCCTCAAAATGAATTAGTCAAATTTGAGAAGATAGCTGACCAATTAGAGTATCGTTACGAGCATTTAAAGCCATTTATTAACGAGTATCTTTCAAAATCAAAAGTTAAAGTTATAGGTGTTGTTGGTAGAGGTGGAATTGTAAAACCAATAAAGGGAGGAACTTATCGTATAAATCAGGCATTTTTAAGTGACGCAAAATCTGGTACTTACGGAGAACACGCGTCGAACCTGGGTAGTTTGCTGGTAAATTATATAAAAGATGAATTTGGCTTGTCAGACAGTTATACTGTGGATCCTGTGTCAACAAGCAGCATAAGTCCGGTAGCAGAAATTTCTGGTGTTCCGGGTATAATTCGTGATGGAAGAGCACACACTTTAAATATTAAAATTACTGCACGCAAAATGGCATTACGACAGAGTATCCCATTTGAGAAATCGTGTTATGTGATTGCTCATTTAGGTGGGGGTATCTCCGTTTCTTTAGTAACAGGAGGCAAAATAATTGACGTAAATGATGGATTATTAGGAATGGGTCCTTTTACACCTAACAGAGCAGGAGCTCTACCTCTTCGGGGAGTAATAAAATTGTGTTATAGCAAACCGGAAGACGAAGTTATAAAACTTTTTTCACAAAACAGCGGATTTAAAGCATATCTGGGAACAGAAGATGTAAGAGAAGTATTAAAAATGGTTGAGCAGGGTGATAAAAAAGCAGAATTAATTTATTCCGCTTTCGTGTACCAGCTTGCCAAAGAAATAGGTGCATGCTATGCTGCTTCTAAATGTAAAGCTCAGGCAATTGTTATTACCGGTGGGATTGCATATAACGAAAAATTTAATAATGACCTAAAAGAATATGTCGGTGCGCTTACAGAATTTCATATATGCCCGGGCGAAAATGAAATGGAGGCATTAGCGGAAGGTATATTCAGAGTTTTGGATAATCAGGAAGAGGCTCTTGAATATTAAGTATTAAAGATATAGTAATGAGGAACAAAAAAGCCGATCGTTTGCTGATCGGCTTTTTTATTTGTTTTTATTCCGTCGGGGTGGCAAGGATTATTCACTCACGATGTTCGTTCATGAGCTCGTCGCTTTGCTCCTCGGTTCGAACCAGGATTCTCACCAGCATCACCCATAAATAAAAAAAGAAAGAGAGCAAATAATTTTGCTCTCTTTCTTTTTTCGTCGGGGTGGCAGGATTCGAACCTGCGACCTCCTGCTCCCAAAGCAGGCGCGATAACCGGGCTACGCTACACCCCGAAATGTTTGTTGCAATCGTATGCTGAATTGCGGATGCAAATAAATGAATAGTTTTTTAATTATCAAAATAAAATTGATATTTTTTATTCAAAATAGCAATACAATCATAACAACATTTTTGAAGCTTTCTCATAATCAGGATATAACTTATTATATTAATTCCTAATCAAAGAAATTTATTACATAAAAAAACCAGAATCTTTCGAAACTGGTTGTAAAATTATTGCGGAGAGAGGGGGATTCGAACCCCCGGTACCGGTTGCCCAGTACGCCAGTTTAGCAAACTGGTGGTTTCAGCCACTCACCCACCTCTCCAAAATGTTGCACAAAAGTATAAAATTGATCTTTATTACCAAATAAAACTTAAAAAAGTTTAGGCAGGTTATCCAATTTTTTTAATGCTTATTCTTTCGCCTTTATTTTTCGGATCATTTCAGTGGCATTTGTATTTTTAGGATAAAGCTCAAGGGATTTTTCATAACACTCAACAGCGAGCTCATCCTTACCCAAAACCATGTATATTTCACCCAAACTATCCCAAACATTGAAATTGTCAGGATGCTCCTTTGCATTGAGTTCTAATACAACTTCTGCCGCATCGTGTTTTTCTTCACCAATCAGTTTATAACCTAATACATTCAATTGATCAGCTCTGAAATTAAAGATATCTTTTTGATCTTTTAAATACTGGTACATATCCAAAGCCTGATCAATTCCATCGCTTTCTATAATTTTATAAAGCGTATCAATAATTGATTTTTTGGGATCAGAAACATCCAGAACTTCATAATCAAAAACAAGAGTTGAGTTCGGAGGAATTGGCCCTCGCTGTTTAACGCCATACGCAATTTCAGGAGGGAGAATAAAAATCCATCTATCTCCAACTCTCATCTTGCTTACACCTTCTTCAACACCTTTTATTACATTATTTTTACCTGTAACAAATTGAAATGGAGAATTACTTTCCCTGGTTTCCCAAAAAACTTCTCCATTTTCCAATGTACCAATTCCGTGTAATGTAACTTCTTTTCCTTCCTGAACTTTTTCCCCATCACCATCTTCAACAATATAATACTTTAAACCACTTTCTGTAGTTATAGTATCAGATGACTGCGCACTAACACTAATTACATATACCCAAAAGCTAATTATGAAAAGAAGTTTCCTCATTTTCTATTTCTTATCTTTCTTACCTGGCTTTGCAATTGTATCACGCATTTTGGTATCCGCCTCAATGTTTTTAAACTTATAATAATCCATTATTCCCATATTACCTGCTTTAAAAGCACCTGCCATAGCCAAAGGTATTTGAGCTTCAGCTTCAATAACTTTTGCACGTGCTTCCTGTGCTTTTGCAATCATTTCCTGCTCTTCTGCAACAGCCATAGCTCTACGCTCTTCTGCTTTAGCCTGAGCAATATTCTTATCGGCATTTGCCTGATCCATTTGCAGCACAGCTCCAATATTTTTACCGATATCAATATCTGCAATATCAATTGAAAGTATTTCAAATGCAGTTCCGGCATCCAAACCTTTGTCCAAAACAACACGTGAAATTGCATCAGGATTTTCCAAAACTTCTTTATGCGATTTCGATGAACCAATTGATGAAACAATACCTTCACCAACACGTGCCAGAACTGTATCCTCACCAGCACCACCAACCAACTGTTTAATATTGGCACGAACCGTTACACGTGCTTTTGCAATTAACTGAATACCGTCTTTTGCAACTGCTGTTACAGGAGGCGTATCAATAACCTTAGGATTTACAGACATTTGTACTGCCTCTAAAACATTACGACCGGCCAGATCAATAGCTGTAGCCATATTGAATGGCAAACCGATATTCGCCTTTTCTGCTGACACCAATGCATGTACTACCTCTGCAACCCTACCTCCTGCTAAAAAGTGTGCCTCAAGGTCGTTCCTGTTTAGTGATAAACCGGCTTTTGTTCCTTCAATCAATGCACGAACAATAATTGATGGTGGCACCTTACGCCATCTCATAAAAATTAATTGTAAAAGTGAGATTCTAACGCCTGAAACAAGTGCCTGAAACCATAATCCGATTGGGATTAAATATAAAAACAAATAGAGTAAAATAATTACTCCGACTATTATTCCTACTAAGGGTAGTAATTCCATAATATTTTAATTTAAGGGTTTTACAATAAGATGTGATCCATCAATCTTTTTTACTTCTATTTTCACTTTTGGATCAATATATGAATCTGAAGATTTAGCTTCGTAAAATTTATTATTAATTAAGGCTTTTCCATAAGGGTTTAACCGGGTAACCGTTTCGCCTGTATCCCCGATATTAATTTCAGAATCTAATGAAGTACTTGTTTTTCCTTCAATTTTAGCTTTAAGTGCAATTTTGTTCCATGTACCTGAGCGTAGCATAATTACTACCGAGAAGATTGATGCCAAAGCTGTAGCAACTAATATATAATGTCCACCCGGAGAACCGTATTCTTTATACCCAAAGTATACTCCAACAATTATTACTATTGCACCTACAATTCCGGCTATAGTCACACCCGGAATAATTAAGAATTCAACATAAAAAAGTATAATTCCTAAAATAATTAAAAATATAATAGCTGTTAATGACATATTCTTTAATTTATCGAAACTGTTAATCCTTTTTCAATGAGACTGTTATACATAGCCTTGAGTTGTTCATACTTTCCGGTTTTAACATCACACTCACCTCGATAATGAACAATATAAGTGCACTGTTCAGCCTGGACTAAATCATGATCACAAATATCAATCAAAGAATCAATCACATAAGTAAAATCATGAATATCATCATCATGTAATACTAATGAATAATCCTTTCCACTATCCGGTACTTTTTCCAAATCAGGGTTCTTCCCGGGATTTCTTTTTCTATTCATTGCTAAATTTTCTTCTTTTTTTGAAAAGCCTAATATACAATATAAATCAATATAAAGGTATTCTTTTTTTATGTTATTTAGTGATTTTTTTAGCTTGATCAAGGGGATTGTGAATTTCACCAAAAATAGTCTGGATTTCAACTTCTATATTTTTCATTGTTATTCATTTAACTCCTGTTTAACAGCATTATCCCCACGCTCATGTGCTGCGCAATTTAAATGCTAATACAGTTTGAAAACACCTTAAACATTGCTGAATATCAAAAAGAAATATCTTATCAATTCTATTTTAAATTCTATAATTTGACTTCCTGTAAGTTTGTTAATAAAGATTTATAAACATTAAACCACATATTCTGTCTTATCAATGATATTTTTTTAATTTTATAAACTTAATTGAGCTTACTTATGACAATTCTTAAAGAAGGTCAAACAGCTCCTTATTTCAGGGGTTTGGACCAAAACGGAAATGTAGTTATACTCGATCAGTATAAAGATAAAAAGGTCATTTTATTTTTTTACCCAAAAGACAATACTCCCGGCTGTACTGCGGAAGCCTGTAATCTGAGAGATAATTATTCCGATATTATGAGTAAAGGACTTGATATAATAGGAGTTAGTCCGGACACAGAAACTTCTCATATAAAGTTTATCGAGAAATATGATTTACCTTTTAAACTTATTTCTGATCCTCAAAAAGATATTTTAAAGCTCTATAACGCTTGGGGAGAAAAAAAACTTTACGGTAAAACATATGATGGGGTTCTGAGAAAAACATTTATTATTGATGAAGAGCAAAAAATTGAAAAAATAATTGAGAAGGTAAAAACAAAAGATCATACAAATCAGATATTCCAGGAACTGAAATTATAAATAAGAATAAAATAACAAACATGGACAAAGAAAAAAAGGATAATATCAATAAAGAAAAGCTAAAAGCTCTTCAGCTCACACTAGATAAAATTGATAAGGATTTTGGTAAAGGGGCAATAATGAAAATGGGTGATAAGGCTATAATGAATGTGCCTTCGATTTCGTCCGGATCCATTTCACTGGATATGGCACTTGGTGTGGGTGGATTTCCACGGGGTAGAGTAATTGAAATTTATGGTCCTGAATCATCGGGTAAAACAACCCTTGCAATACATGCTATTGCCGAAGCTCAGAAAAAAGGTGGGATTGCGGCTATAATTGATGCAGAACATGCATTTGACAGATTTTATGCTGAAAAATTAGGCGTTGATGTTGAAAATCTGTTAATTTCGCAACCTGACAATGGTGAGCAAGCACTTGAAATTGCTGATCATTTAATACGTTCCGGAGCAATTGATATAGTTGTTATTGATTCGGTAGCGGCCCTTACTCCAAAAGCTGAAATTGAAGGTGATATGGGAGATTCAAGAATGGGTTTACAGGCTCGTTTAATGTCTCAGGCTTTAAGAAAACTTACTGCAAATATTAGCAAAACCAATACTTGTTGTGTCTTTATTAATCAATTACGCGAAAAAATTGGTGTTATGTTTGGCAACCCCGAGACTACAACAGGGGGAAATGCTCTAAAATTTTATGCCACCGTACGTATTGATATCAGAAGAATTGGGCAAATAAAAGACGGCGAAGATGTTTCAGGCAATCGTACCAGAGTTAAAATAGTAAAGAACAAACTTGCTCCCCCATTTAAAAAAGCAGAATTTGATATCGTATACGGTCAGGGCATATCGAAAATTGGAGAAATAGTTGATCTTGGAGTTGAAAAAGAAATAGTGAAAAAGAGCGGTTCATGGTTCAGTTATGGAGATACAAAACTTGGACAAGGTCGTGAAGCTGTAAAACAACTTTTAAAAGATAATCCTGAATTAGCAGAAGAACTGGAGCTAAAAATTATGGAATCGTTTAAACTCAAATAATATTTGATCTATGAAAAAACTACAACTATTAACGGTTATATTTTCCATTTTAATACTTTCTTCGTGTACTGGCGAAAAAACAAAAATAGTAGTTGATAATCCTGTTGATGAAATTCAGCTTACTTCTGATATTATGACTCCGGAAGTTTTATGGTCATTTGGAAGAGTAAGCGGAGTTGAAGTTTCACCAGATAATGAATCAGTTTTATTTGGTGTTTCATTCTACAATATGGAAGAAAACAGAGGTAACAGAGAGTTATTTATGTTACCTTCTGAAGGTGGAGAAGCAGTAAATATTACAAAAACAGAATCAGGTGAATACTCTGCTCAATGGAGACCTGATGGCAAAAAAATAGGATTTCTAAGTACAGAAAGCGGAGAGTTACAATTATGGGAAATGAATCCTGACGGAAGCGGAAGAGTTCAGGTTTCAGATGTTGACGAAGGAATTGGTGGTTTTAAATACTCTCCTGATCAGACCAAAGTTGTTTTTATAAAAGATGTAAAACTAGATAAAACTCCAAATGAACTTCATCCTGATCTTCCAAAAGCAGAAGCAAGAATTGAAACCGACCTGATGCACAGACACTGGGATCAATGGCATGATTATGCATATAGTCACATTTTTATTGCTGACTATAACGGAAAATCGATAAGTAATGAGATTGACATTATGGAAGGTGAAAAATTTGATAGTCCTATGAATCCTTTTGGAGGAATGGAACAAATAAACTGGAGTCCTGACAGCAAAATAATTGCATATACATGTAAAAGAATGTCAGGAAGAGAATATACTCTTTCTACAAATTCAGCAATCTATTTATATAACTCTGAAACAAAAGAAACAAAAAGTATAACTGAAGGATTAAAAGGATATGATGTAAGTCCTGTATTTTCACCTGACGGAAGGATGATTGCATGGGAAAGTATGGAGCGCGACGGTTACGAATCTGATCAGAACAGATTATTTATCATGGATTTCGCTACAGAAGAAAAGAAAGACTATACAGCTGACTTTGATCAGGATGTTCATGGTCTGGTTTGGACCCCGGACAGCAAATCAATCTATTTTACAAGTGATTATCATGCCAGATTCCAGATTTATAGTTTAAATATCGAAACTGAAGAAATAAAGCAAATAACTGACGGTGTTCACAATTATCGCTCTGTTCAACCTGCAGGGAATAAACTGATTGGATCGAAACAAAGTATGACATTCCCTACAGAGGTTTATGCTATTAATTCTGATACTGGTGAAGAAACTCAATTGTCATTTATTAATAAGAATCTGCACAATCAGTTAACTTATGGAAACGTAGAAGAAAGATGGATTAAAACAACTGATAACAAAGATATGCTGGTATGGGTTATTTATCCTCCTAATTTTGATCCTGCTAAAAAATATCCGGCTTTGCTATATTGTCAGGGCGGCCCACATGGTTCTGTTAGTCAGTTCTACTCATTCCGATGGAATTTCCAGATGATGGCAGCTAACGATTATATTATTGTTGCACCAAACAGAAGGGGTCTTCCATCGTTCGGAAAAGAATGGAATGATCAAATCTCCGGTGATTATGGTGGCCAAAATATGAAGGATTATTTTAGTGCGATTGATGCTGTATCGAAAGAACCATTTGTTGATGAAAACAATCTTGGTGCTGTTGGAGCAAGTTACGGTGGTTTTTCTGTTTTCTGGCTGGCAGGAAATCATGATGGTCGATTTGATGCATTTATTTCACACGATGGTATCTTTAATTTTGAATCCATGTATCTTGAAACAGAAGAGATGTTTTTTGTTAACTGGGATATCGGTGGACCATACTGGGATAAAGCAAATAAAAAAACTTACGATAATTCTCCACATAAATTCGTGGATAAATGGGATACACCAATAATGGTTGTTCACGGAGAAAAAGATTATCGTATTGTTTATACACAAGGCATGAGTGCGTTTAATGCTGCTCGTCTTCGTGATATTCCAGCAAAATATCTTCATTTCCCTTACGAAAACCATTGGGTATTAAGCCCTCAAAATGGAATACTTTGGCAAAGAGAATTCTTTAGCTGGCTCGATCAATGGTTGAAAGACGAAGACTAAACATTATTCAATAAGACAACTAAGGCCGGAATCATTCATTTCCGGCTTTTTGCTTTTATTATTTAAATCATGTAAATTTATTCCAAATTCAGTTTATTCATTTCAGTCCTTGATTAATGGAAACAGTTTTTCATTTTTTATTAATGATTGTGTTTTTGATTATTTATGTTCTGGCATTTATAATTGTAAAACCATTTCTTTTAAATTACAAAAGACTAGTTTCAACAATTAGCTTAAAGATTTCTTATTTAATTTATTTAGCAACTCTTTTAGTTTGCGTTTATTTATTCATGTTTTATGGTCCAAGTGATATTGAGAATCAGCTAAGCGAAGTATTCTTTTTTGGCTTGTTAATCTGTTTATTTATTCCTAATCTGGGCATTCTGTTCCGAAGAAATTTCAAAAAATACCGGGAATTGTATAATTATATATTTTCCGTAATTAATCTTATAATTACTTTTTTTGTAATATTTAAACTAGATCAGTTTGACTGGTTTATTTTTTAAAATCTCAGGAATTTAACAAATCCATTATTCTCTCCGTTTTTTCTTTCATTGGTGAATATCCGTCGAGCCAGAATATTTTAAATCCTTTCCTTTCCATCCTGCGAAACCAGGTCATTTGCCGTTTTGCAAACTGATGGATAGCAGTTTCCAGTTGCTTAAACATTTCGTTATACGATATCTCTCCGATTACATGTTGAGTAAGATATTTATATTCTAAACCATAATAAATAAGATTTTCAGGAGATACGCCTTTATCCAGGATGCTTTTAGCTTCATCAATCATTCCTTCATCTAATCTTTGCTTCAGGCGTTCTGTGATTCTTCTACGTCTGGAATCTCTGTCAAACTTAACTCCGATTAAAAGTGTTTTGATATCCGGGAAATAATCATCAACATCCTTAGATTCATCATAGAAAGTTTCAATCTCTATAGCCCTTATCATTCTTTTTCGGGAGTCAATATCTGATGTATTATGTAATTTCTTAAATGATTTTAATATACCTATTAATTCTTCGGTGTCTTTATTTTCAAGTTCACTTCTTAACTGTTCGTTTGCCGCAACTTTTGTAAGTTTATATCCTTTCAAGACAGCATCCAGATACATTCCTGAACCACCACAAAATACAGGAAATTTATTAACCACCTTCAAATCCGAATAAACTTTTAAAAAATCACGCTGATATTCATAAACATTATATTTATACCCAACCTCAACAATATCAATTAAATGATAAGGAATTTTTCTCCCTTCCACAATATAATCATCCAGGTCTTTACCCGTTCCTAAATCCATTTCGCGATATACCTGTCTGGAATCCGCACTAATAATCTCTCCTTTTAAAATATAAGCCATTCTCGCAGCAACAGATGTTTTACCACCTGCCGTTGGTCCAAGAATAGTAAGCATATCATACTTCGAACTCATAAATACCAAATTTTATATTCAAAGTTAAAGTAAATAAAATAACTTTGTTGCTGGTAAAAAAATAATGACATGCAAAACAACATTAATATCAGAAATAAAAAAGCAGGATTTAATTTTACCTTTATAGAAAAGTATATTGCCGGAATTAAACTTACTGGTACGGAAATTAAATCTATTAGATCCGGCAAAGCAAACATGGGTGATTCTTACTGTATATTCTACAATAAAGAATTATTTATACGTGGGCTTTCAATTTCTGAATATTCTTTTGGAACGCATGTTAATCATGATCCGGGACAAGACAGAAAGCTCCTTTTAAATAAACGTGAGTTAAAAAAACTTGAAAGAAAATCAACAGTTAAAGGACTTACTATTGTTGCAATAAGGATTTTTATCAATGAAAGAGGCTGGGCAAAAGTAGAAATAGCGCTGGCAAAAGGTAAGCAGGAATATGATAAACGTGAAGAAATAAAAAACAAAGACCTTAAACGGGACATGGACCGCGTAAGAAAATATTAATATATTTTTCCTGTTAACTACTGAGCAAAGAAGAAACTATTCAGCTCATAAATATCTTCGGTTTTAAACTCCGAATCAAAATCAAAAAATTCGCTTATGGCTTCAAGTAATTCATCAAATGAAATATAAGCATCTCCGTCAATATCCAGTTTCTTAAATTTTTCAGGTATTTCCAGATTAGTCATTTCGTCATATTTTGACCAACCCATTCCAATTGGCATCATGTAAACAGCGTCACGTTCAACAGCCGCTAAATCCTGAAATAATCCATCTCTGATTTTATTGGCACTTAATTCAGCTCCAAATTCATCCACAATAGCTCCTTTATTCGAGAATTGTTCCTTATCGATATAATTTGGAATACCATCTTTATCATCATCATGCGGACAACCTAATGAATCAACAGGCACACCAGCCGGAGTTTCCGGACAGTCATCTGCTAAATCAAGATATCCGTCTCTATCACTATCTGCAATTAATGTATAGTCGAAATCTCCGGTAACATCGGCAAATAGATTTTCTATAATTTTTGTTTTCGCCTCGGAAAATAAATCAATATTCAATGCCACATATGTAAGTGTAAACATATCAGTAGCAGCATCTCCAATTCTACCTACTGTGTTGTCGCTACTAACTCCATCCAGATCATCAGTAAACGTATAATGAAGTGATGTTGCCAATCTGAGTGCAACCCTGTCGCTCACTTTAAAATCAACACCAACATCCGCTGTTAATGCAATTGAACTTTGTGTATAATCACCTCTTCCAAAAGGGTCTTCTTTACGAATATCTGTTTCATATTCATAATCTCTGGAAACCAATCGGTCACCAACCCGTATTGTTCCATCAGGGAAATATCTGTAATCACCTGAAAATATTACATTCCCGCTTCCATCCCTTTCTACATATATTTTATCTGTTTTTGAACTAAAATTAAAATATTCGCCTCCCAGCGAAATAAAAGGCACTATCTTTTTCCCTCCTTTATAAATATTTCCAAAACTGTATTCAACATTTAAACCAACACTAAATATACTGGATTCAAAATTCATATTTCGGCTTGTATCTTCATATGAACTTTCATAACCGGATATCTTCCCATACAATATATTAGCATTTACTTTCCAATAATGTTTATTGTCGATATACTGGTAAATATTCCCACGAAAAGTTGGTTGACCCTGGATGAGATTCTTTACATCGTTTTTTAATTCACCATAATAATTAATAACACCTGCTCCAAGTCCTATTACGGGCATATAAACAGGATTTTCCACCTCAACTTCTTCGAAAAGGAGATCTTCATAACCGCCTTGTGCAAAAACAAGCTGGGCGCTCAGGAAAATAATAATTAATACGGATACAAATTTAATAAACCTCATTGGAAAAGTCCAGTTTAAATTAGCGATACCATTCGTGATTTGTTATCATTAAAGCCTCTTGCACAACAACACGTTTTCCGTCATTGTACGCTGAAACAAACGCATCATCAATTGTTGTTGTATTCCAAATGTGAACCCGGTAATCTCTTGCTGCTTTGTACACATTAAACGATCCAACAGAATATTTTCTCCAGCCTTCGTGAAACTCAATGCGAACTTCTTTATCCAGATTATATTTCCTGAAATATCTGTCCATATTTATTGGTCTGTGGCCGGCAGCAATCTGAACACGATAATAAATACCTGATTCAGGTTCCAACATATTAGTTAATTTACTATTCTCATTAATTAGTTTAAGCGCGCTTTCGGCTATTTCTATTTTCACTTTTCCGGAATAGTCCTGCGGTTGAACATATGAAATTGCTTTACTGCTAATTGCTTCGGTAGAATTAATAATAGCGAGCAAGTTCTCTGGTGCTGCATTTTTAAGATTAACATCTTTTTCAACAATATTAATACTTAGAGTATTATCACTTTCAATATAAGAAAAAGTTCCATTCAGATTTGGTTTTTCACTATTCCCTTCGTCCGGTACGAGTTTATATGAAACTACAAAATACTTTTCGGCAGGAAGGTTCATCCAAAGGAGCTTAACTGTTTGATCTTTAAAAGTAAAAATAGCGTCTTTACTTTCTAAACTCACAGCTGAATAACCATCAGGAACATCTTCCTGAATTTTTGCAAATTTTTCTTTATTACCTTTGTTTACTAATAAATTGACAATATAATCATTCCCCTGATCAGCAAGGTATGGTGTTTGTCTAATACATTTTACCTGCTCAATTCCTGTTTTGCTTTGTTGAACAGGACTTACAAGGTTTTTAAAATCTTTAATATCAACAATCATTTTAGGGTCGATTGTTGCAGAAGCTGTAATTACTATACTTTGAGGAGTAACTGCTACAGAATTTCTTTCATTATCGGAGATATATGAAAAAGTTCCTTTCAGATCAAATTTACCTTTTAATCTTTGATTAACCTGCAACTTATATGAAATTGTTATGTTCTGATCATCAGGAAGTTTAAGCCAGATAAATTTAACTTTTTGATCTTTAAAACTAAAATCTGCATTAGCTGTATTAACAGGCACAGCATTTAGTCCTGCCGGAATTTCCTGTTGGAATCTTGCAAAGCTGTCGTAATCTGATTTACTTAAATTTATTTCAACATAAATCTCATCTCCTGCTTCTACCTGATCTGCTGCAGTCATGTTTACAGCCACATCTGAAAAAACAGAATTCAGAACCAACAGTATAAACATATTTAAGAGAAGCATTAAATGTTTAATCATAATGCATATGTATTAGTTTATCAAAGCTCAATAAAAATAGCTATTTAAAACAAAACTAACAAAATGTCAACAATAGTTATTAACATTTGTTAATAACTTTACTGGTTTGTTAATAATTATACCTTTAAAAATAAATATAATAAATTAAAAATTTGGACTTAATAAATACCCCGAATAAAATTCATTAATTTTATCAACGGCCTCATCAGCAGTGTCAACTATTTGTATTAAGTCAAGGTCACTTTCGCTGATATTGTGTTCTTCGGCCAATACAACATTTTTCACCCAATCTATTAATCCCTGCCAATAAGAAGAGCCAACAAGTATGATAGGAAACTTTCCAATTTTTTCAGTCTGAATAAGTGTTATCGCTTCAAAGAGTTCATCGAATGTTCCGAATCCTCCCGGCAAAACAATAAAACCCTGTGCATATTTTACAAACATTGTTTTACGAACAAAAAAATGCTCGAAACTGATTAATTTATCCGGATCAATAAATATATTACCTGATTGCTCGAATGGTAAATCAATATTTAGTCCAACCGATTTACCGTTTCCTTTTTTAGCTCCCATATTACCCGCTTCCATTATTCCCGGTCCTCCTCCTGTAATAACACCGTAGCCATGTTGTGTTAATTTAAAAGCAATATCCTCAGCCAGTTTAAAGTATTTATTATTGGGTTTTGTTCTTGCCGAACCAAATATTGAAACACACGGGCCAATCTTTGACAATTTAGAGAAGCCCTCAACAAATTCGGCCATTACCTTGAAAATTTCCCATGAATCAGATGTCTGAACTTCGTTCCAGTCTTTATTCTGAAAAGCGTCCTGTATTAATTCTTTGTTTGTCATATGCTAAAGTATTTGAAATCATATATAAATCATTAATCACACTAATTTAATCTTTTTTGCGAAATATTTTACTGAAGCTCCTTTTTTAAGTACCTTGCTGTATAACTTTCCTTGTTTCTTATTATTTCTTCAGGTGTACCAGTACATAAAATGTCTCCTCCCTTCGCTCCGCCTTCTTTACCAAGATCAATAATATGATCGGCTAGTTTTATTACATCCATATTATGCTCGATTATTATTACTGTATTTCCTTTATCAACCAAATTGTTTAATACTTTCATTAGTACTCTGATATCATCAAAATGCAAACCTGTTGTTGGTTCATCAAGTATATAAAGAGTATTTCCGGTATTTCTTTTTGCCAGTTCCGCAGCCAGCTTAACTCTTTGAGATTCTCCACCAGACAAGGTAGTAGATGGCTGACCAAGTGTTATATACCCCAGTCCCACACCCTGTAATGCCTTAAGCTTCTGTTTTATCGAAGGTATCTGATCAAAAAACTCTACCGACTGATTAATAGTCATATCCAGAACATCGCTAATGGATTTACCTTTAAATTTAACTTCCAGTGTTTCACGGTTGTATCGTCTCCCGTTGCAATCCTTACAATGAACATATACATCGGGTAAGAAATTCATTTCTATAGTCTGTACTCCTGCTCCCTGGCATGTTTCGCATCGCCCACCTTTTACATTAAACGAAAATCTACCAGCCTTATATCCTCTGATTTTAGCTTCAGGAGTAATCTCAAAAAGTTTTCTTATATCGCCAAAAACTCCGGTATATGTAACCGGATTAGATCGTGGAGTTCTGCCTAAAGGAGACTGGTCTACTTCAATAACCTTATCAATATTCTTTATTCCGTCAACAGACTCGTACTCAAGCAATTGTTTGCTACTCCTGTAAAAATGTTTACTTAATACCGGATGTAATGTTTCGTTTATTAAAGAAGATTTACCTGAACCGGATACCCCTGTTACACAAATGAGTTTTCCTAAAGGAAATTTAACTGATATATTTTTCAGATTATGACCTTTTGCACCTGTAATTGTTAAAAATTTACCATTCCCTGGTCTTCTTTCAGCAGGAGTCTCTATTTGTTTTTTATGATTCAGATATGCTGCGGTTAAAGAATCTGATTTCATAATTTCACCGGGCGAACCTTCAGTTACAACTTTACCACCATATCTCCCGGCCTTAGGTCCCATGTCAATTATATGATCTGCTGATAAAATCATTTCTTTATCATGCTCAACAACGATAACCGAATTTCCCGAATCTCTCAGTTCTTTTAATGAACTTATTAGTTTTAAATTATCTTTTTGATGTAATCCAATACTTGGTTCATCAAGAATATACAACACATTAACTAATTTAGAACCCACCTGTGTTGCAAGACGAATTCGCTGACTTTCCCCGCCAGATAAGCTTCTCGAAGTCCTGTTTAATGACAGATAATTTAATCCTACATTGAGCAAAAAAGATAAGCGCTCTTTAATTTCCTTTAAAATATCATGCGCAATTATCATTTGTCTTTCAGAAAGATATTTTTCAACATTAATAAACCAACTATATAACTCATCAATATCCATAGAAGATAACTGAGCAATATTTTTTTCAGCTATTTTAAAATGAAGAGATTCTTTTTTTAAGCGATGACCATTGCATACAGAACAAGTTATTTTTTTTACAAATTGATCTGACCATTTTTTACCAGTACCAACAACTTTTTCCCGTTGAAAGTTATTTATATAATTTACTATCCCTTCAAAGCTTAAAAAATAATTTGATGATTTACCTAAAGGTGTATTTAATAGCTTAAATGTTTCGTCGGATCCATACAAAATTGTTTGCATGGCTTTTTCAGGAATGCTTTTTATTGGTGTTTCGAGTGTAAATTTATATTTTGCAGCTATTGCATCAAGCTGCCAGAATATTAATATGTTTTTATACTTTCCCAAAGGAGATATTCCACCATTCTTAATACTTAAGCTTGAATCCGGAATAATTTTTTTAATGTCAATTTCATTTACGTATCCCAGCCCATTGCATTTTGTACACGCACCTTGTGGCGAATTAAAAGAAAAAGTATGCGGAGCCGGTTCATTATATGAAATCCCACTTACAGGACACATAAGTTTACGACTGAAAAAGTTAACCTTATCTGAGTCTTTTTCCAAAATCATTAATACACCCTTACCCTGATCCATCGCAGTTTTTATGGTTCTTTTCAACCTCTTAATATCTTTTTCAGATACTTTCAGTTTATCAATTACCATTTCAATATGATGCGTTTTATACCGATCGAGCTTCATTCCATGAACAAGTTCTTTTATTTTGCCATTAATTCTCGCATATAAAAATCCTTTCTTTCTTATTTGCTCAAAAAGCTCACGATAATGTCCTTTCCTTCCCTTAACAAGTGGTGACAATACAATGATATTCTTATTTTCGAACTGCTCAAGAATTAGTTGAATAATTTGTTCATCGGTATACTTAACCATTTTTTCGCCCGTTACATGAGAATATGCATCGGAAGCACGTGCAAATAATAATCTTAGGAAATCGTAAATTTCTGTTACAGTACCTACTGTAGATCTTGGATTTCGGTTTGTTGTTTTCTGTTCAATTGAAATAACGGGACTTAGTCCTGTAATCTGATCAACATCAGGACGTTCCATAGTTCCCAGAAATTGTCTTGCATAAGCCGAAAGTGTTTCTATATATCTTCTTTGGCCTTCGGCATAAATTGTATCAAAAGCCAGCGATGATTTTCCGCTGCCACTTAATCCTGTAATTACGGTCAGTTGGTTTCTTGGAACAGATACATCAATATTTTTTAAATTATGAACTCTTGCCCCCAGAACATTAATTTCAGAAGTTCTTTTGATTTTTTCCTCCACCTTACAATTATCTTTTTTTCAATGATAAAAATATCAAAAATTAATTATTAACAACAGTTGAATCAATTTCAAAATAATCTATAAATTTTGAATAACTTCTGTATCCTTCTTTTGGTATTTTTATGTAATATTCTTTATTTGACTTATTAGTTAAAAATGATTCTCTTAACCACGGATTGAAATATTTTAAGACTTTGTAGTTTATTGCAAATTTTTCAGCGAAATCGGCAAAATCAGAAACTGCAGTATCTACTTTAACTTCATAGGTTGGTACTGAGTGATACAAATCTTTTTCACGAACATGGAATCCAAATTTCTCAGGATTTTCCAGGATCAACTTTATAGCTAAAACACGATAAATATATCTCCCGGTTTCATTATTAAGTAACAAGTCATAATAATTATTCTGTTTTTGTCTGTTAACCTGCTTAATAAGGCCTCTTCTTCCCATATTATATGAAGCCGCAGTCATAGTCCAGTTGCCAAATAATTCGTGCGCATCTTTAAAAAACTTACAGGCCACTTCTGTGGATTTTTCAAAATGATATCTTTCGTCTATTTCGCTATTTACTTCCAGACCATAATCAGTTGCTGTACCTTTCATAAGCTGCCATATTCCTACTGCACCTGCTGATGAAACTGCATTTTTCAAATCACTTTCGGCAAGAACTATATATTTAAAGTCATCCGGGATATTGTTTTCAGCAAGTATTTTTTCAATCTGCGGGAAATATTTATGTGCCCGTTTAATAAACAAGATGGTTTGTGACTGCCAGTATGTATTAACAAGGATTTCCTGATCAAGAGCTTCCCGCACATCAAAATAATCCATAGGAACCTTTTCTCCGGCAAACGAAACTTCTTCCGGTAACGAAAGCGAAAAAACGGAATATTTTTTCTGAAATATCTGCTGATAATTTACATCATCTGATTTTTCATCAGGTTTAGAAAATTTAAAAATAGTTGTAATTAATAACAAACCTATTATTAAAAGAAATGTATATTTTGTTTTCATAAAGTAGTCCCTTTGTAAAAATATGATGTGCTACAATTTGTTATCGCTATAATAGAAACATATTTTAATAACAAAGGTTACAAAATTAGATTTTTTTTTACGTGAAATTAAAAGAAAAATCAAAATGAATAATTAATCCCAGTATAAATTCCTAACGAATATGGATGAGACTCCACCGGAGAACCCGGATTTATTTCATTCAGATAATACTTAACTGTAGGTTCAAAGCGAATATTTATTCTTTTCATTAAAGGATATTCAAATCCAAGACCTATTGTTCCGTTGTAATTAATATCATTAACACCCTCAGTGTGTCCAATTGTTTCCCTGGTATCTCCATAAACAAGAAATACATTGTTACCAATAAGGAAATTAGCACCAAACCCACCTACCAAATTCACATCAATTAATTTATCAACTAATTTATAACGCAATAAAAAAGGGACTTCGACATACTGAAAATTCTGCCGGACCTCTGCATCAAGGTCGCTAAAAACCGGATTTGTAATGTCTGGTGTGTTTTTAGTTCCTGCCAGGTTAACTACTCTCTCTGCTCTATCATCAATAAATACATATTCTGAGTTAAATGAAATACCTCCGGTTGAATTTTCAAGAGACCAGGAATTTAGGTATCGGTCTTTGTATTCATCTGCAACCGCGCTAAACACACTGTTAGCATACACCGACATATAATCAAGTGACTGGCCCATTGTTGAATAATAAACTCCAAGCTGAACTGTAAGCCTACCATATGCTTTATACTGCATATTTAATCCACCGGAATACGTCATAACAGGATTTTCAACATTATTGAAATATTCTTTATCAGATTCTTTGACTGTTTCTGTAATATGTCGGTATGAATATAAAGGAGAAAACTCCCCTCCGAATGCCCATTTATCACTTTTCTGTTCTACCTGGTCTGAAAAAATATTTAATGCTATAACATTATTTAAATCAGATATAGAATTTAATAATTCTTTAATCCTTTCTTTTCTGACATCAATAATTTCCCCTTTCGGCTTATCAACATTAATTATAATCGGATAACTTTCAATTTTGCTCAAATTATCATTAATCCTGATAGTATTAACATCTGCCACTAAATAAGTTAGTTGATTTTTTGTCTGCGTTATAAGTGGAGTTTCAGTAATTAATAAGTCATCCTCATTTTTCGAAGTCTTGCTTATGTTTTCAGATAAATTACTTTCGGGTTCAGAAATAATTAAGTTGTTATCAATGGTCTGAGATTGAGAATCTGTTTTTACAGGTTGCTGGCTATCAGCAATTACAGGATCGGTTTCAAGATCATTATTACTATTGATATAAAAATAAAGAGATCCGATTAGTGCGAAAGACATTATTGCAGCTGCTATTTTATAAAAAGATGCAAATTTACTCTTTTTGGACTGATTAAGACCTTTCTCAATATTACCCCACACATCACTAGGAACAGGCTGAGAATAATCTCTCAGTTCTCTTCTGAATTCACTGTCTATATTTTCAAAGTTTGCACTCATCAGCTAAAATTAACACTTACGCTATAATGTTTTTTTACTTTATCTTTTAAAATATCTCTCGCTCTTGATAAATTAGATTTAGAAGTTCCTTCTTTTATTTTCAGTTTATCACAAATCTCTTTATGCGAATATCCCTCAATAGCGTACAGGTTAAAAACCATTCTGTACTGAGGTGACAAATCCTGAATAAGCTTTAGTAAATCATTTGCCGACAACTCACTAATGATATGATCATATGTTTTATCAGCTGCATCAATCTCAGTCGCCATATTTACTGCAAACAAATAATTCTTATCTCTGAATTTCTCTAAAGCTGTATTTACAATTATTCTTCTAATCCAACCTTCAAAAGAACCTTTATTTTTAAACTTGTTAAGATTTAAAAAAACCTTAATAAATCCATCTTGTAAAATATCTTTTGCGTCATCTTCATCTTCAGCATACCTTAAACACACTCCATACATTTTATCTGCAAAAAGCTGATAAAGTCTGTTTTGTGCAATACGGTTGCCTTTAATGCAAGCTTTAATAATATCAGAATAATTATCCAAAAGATATCCCCGTTTATTTTCAGATGATATACAAATTTATTGAATAATTCTACAACAAAAAGCTTGCTAAACTTTTTTTTCCGTTATTCTGTAAAAATTAGATGTGAAAACTCCGTAAGTGGTTGCGTACAAAATGAATCATTTGATAAAAAAACCTGATGTATTTTAATAAAAACAGGAATACGTAAAAACATATCCCTGTATAATACATCATTTTATTCAATTTTATATATGAATAACCTCGCCATAAGCAGCGGCGGCAGCTTCCATAACGGCCTCAGACATAGTTGGATGCGGATGAATTGCTTTTAACAATTCATGCCCTGTAGTTTCCAGTTTTTTAGCCACAACAAGTTCAGCAATCATTTCGGTTACATTGGCTCCAATTAAATGAGCTCCTAACAGTTCACCATATTTTTCGTCAAAAATAAGTTTCACGAAGCCATCCTTTTCACCTGCAGCACTTGCTTTACCCGATGCAGTAAATGGGAATTTACCAACTTTTATTTCATAACCCTTGTCTTGGGCAGCTTGTTCTGTTAGTCCTACAGATGCCACTTCCGGTGATGTATATGTACAACCAGGAATATTACTATAATCAACTGGTTCAGGATTTAGTCCTGTCATTTTTTCAACACATGTAATTCCTTCTGCTGAAGCTACATGCGCCAATGCCGGTCCGTGAACTATATCGCCAATTGCATAAACTCCGTCAAGGTTAGTTTTGTAGTAATCATCAACTTTTACTTTACCCTTTTCAAGTTCAATTCCTAATTCTTCAATACCAATATTTTCCAGATTCGGAGTTACTCCAACTGCTGATAATACTATTTCAGCCTCATGGTTTTCTTCTCCCTTTTTTGTTTTAATTACAACCTTACACAAATTGCCACTGGTATCGACAGATTCAACCGATGAGCCAACCATTACTTTAATTCCGGCCTTTTTGAAAGAACGACCCAGTTGTTTAGAAACTTCTTCGTCTTCGTTTGGAACAACAGTTGGTAAAAACTCAACCAATGTTACTTTTGTTCCAATATTATTATAAAAATTAGCAAATTCACTTCCAATTGCTCCTGATCCAACAACAATCATCGATTCCGGTTGTTTTGGCAAAGTTAAAGCCTCACGATAACCTATAATTTTTTTACCATCCTGTTTAAGATTTGGAAGCTCTTTAGATCTTGCACCTGTTGCCAGAATAATATTTTTAGCCTTTATTTCCTGAGTTTTTCCTTCAGCATCTGTTACTTCAACGGTCTGGTTACTTTTTAACTTTCCATATCCCTGAATATGATCAATTTTATTCTTTTTAAACAAAAACTGAATTCCTTTGCTCATTCCATCCGCAACTCCACGACTTCGGGCAACCATTTGTTCAAAATTTGCTCTAGCTTCTCCTTCGATAGTTACACCATAATCGGCAGCATGTTTTACATAATTAAATACCTGACCGCTTTTTAATAAAGATTTCGTTGGAATACATCCCCAGTTTAAGCAAATACCTCCTAGTTCTGATTTTTCTACAACGCCTACTTTCATTCCTAACTGAGATGCACGGATTGCTGCAACGTAACCTCCCGGACCGCTTCCTATTATAATTAAATCGTAATTCATTTGTTAAATATTTTTATTGATTATAAATCGATTATTAATTATCTAATGCGAAATTATAGATTATTTATTTTATTATAAAACTTTTTAAATTTTCTGTTTTTTCAAATTAATCTTCCCTTTAATTATCTGAAATAGTTTTGCAATTAAAAAGATCATTACTAAAGAAAAAATAATCGATGCTCCCGATGGGATATTGATTTTATAAGAAATAACCAATCCCATAAAAGCACCAATAAGACCTATAACAATTGAAACAATAATAATGTTTCTGAAATTTTTAGTAAAAAGATTTGCTATTGATTGTGGAATCGTCAACAAAGAAATAACTAATATAATTCCAACTACCTTAATGTTTAAAACTATTGTAAGAGCAACTAACCCAATAAGTATGTAATTAATTAAACTAACAGCAATTTTATGTGTCCGGGCAAACTCCTGATCGTAAGAAATGAAAAGAATAATCCGATAAAAAAATGTAAATACGAGAATAAGAACAATACTTAAACCCAACATTAAAAGAATGTCAAATGTTGATACTGTTAATATGCTTCCAAATAAATAAGACATTAAATTGGGTGCATAACCGGGTGTTAAAAATATAAACATAATACCTATTGCCATTCCAAAAGACCATAATATCCCAATTACGGAATCTTCCCGAATGTCCGACCTTTTTGAAATAAATTCAATTCCTAACGCAGAAAAAACTCCAAAAATTGCAGCCGAAATTATAGGATTAAAACCTAAAAAATATCCTATTCCTATTCCTCCAAATGATGAATGTGTAATACCGCCACTCAGGAACACCATTCTTCTTGTAACAATATAAGTTCCAATAATACCGCAACTAATACTTGCAAGGATTCCTGCAAGCAGTGAGTTAACAATGAATTTATATTCCAATAGTTCTGAAATCATATTAATGATGGTGTTTTTTTAATACTGTATGAGGAACCTCTCCATGAGTAATTAATTTAATAGGGCAATTATAAGAAGCTAATTGTTCTTCTGAAATTTTGTTTGATTTATGATAGTGTAAACTTCTGTTAACACAGGCAATTGTTTTAATATAGCTTGAAATTGTTCCTACATCATGAGAAACAATAATAATAGCCATTTCCTTATTTAATTCCTTTAATATCTCATATAATTCACCTTCGAACTGGTTATCGACAAATGTATTTGGCTCATCAAGAATTAACAAACGCGGCGATGACACCAAAGCCCTGGCAAGAAGGACTTTTTGCATCTGCCCGCCGGACAATTCCTCAATTGATGTGTTCTTAATGTCGCAAATTCCTATTCTTTCCAGAGTTTCAACAGCTTTTTCCCTGTCGGATTTTGTATAACGCGTAAATATTGCGGATCCATAAATAAGTCCGGACAATACAACTTCGTTAACGGTAATTGGAAATTTTTTATCAATCTTGTTTATTTGCGGTAAATAACCAATTCTATTATTACGACTGGCTTTGGAATCATCAAAAAATTCTACCGATCCTTTGAATGGTTTTATTAATCCCAGAATTACGTTTAAAAGCGTTGTTTTACCTCCACCATTGGGACCTATAATTCCTATAAAATCATCGTCAAAAACTTCAAGTGATACATCCTTTAATATAACTTCGTTATTATAACCGGCATATACAGACTCTATTCCGAGTATTTTTTCCATAAACTCTAGTTTGAATACGATTTTACAATTTCTTCCGCAATAAACTTAATACTTTCAACCCAATTATAATCTAATGGATCAATCTGAACCACTCTGCCATCTATTTCTTTTGCAATTACTTCGGCATTATGTGTACTAAATTGTTTTTGTACAAACACAATTCTTATGTTTTCTTTTTTGGCTACTTCAATAATTTTCTGAATACCTGCTGGTGTTGGTTCTTTACCATCTGTCTCTATGGAGATTTGTTCCAGTTCGTAATCGCGTGCAAAGTAAGACAGTGCTGGGTGGAATATCATAAATTTTAGTCCTTTGTATGGAAGCAAAACCTCTCTCAGGTAAGCATCCAGACTATCCACCTCATCATTAAATAATTTATAATTTACACTATACTCATCATTATTTCCGGAGTCATATTTAATTAAAAAATCATAAATAGCTTTTGCTTGTTTTTTTACTTCTTTAGGCGATGTCCAAATATGAGGATCAATCCCGTGATGATGATGACCTTCATGATCATGTGCATGTTCTGCCTCAACCTTTTGTTCCGGATAAATTAAAGTTGCATTTTTTGACAAATCAACAATCTGCATATCAGGATTAATGTCCATGAGTTTTTTCATCCACGACTTTTCAAATTCTATATGCCCGATCCGAAAATAAACAAAAGAATTTGATAATTCTTTCATTTGTTTAGGAGTGGGTTCATAAGTTACAGGACTTGCTCCGGGAGGAATCATTACGTTAATATTAAAATGATCTCCAGCTATTTTTTCTACAAAATATTTTTGGGGTAAAATGCTTACAGTAATTGTTTTTTTTATGTCTGGCTGATTCTCTTTTGGACTATTACAAGCAGGAAGAATCAACGTTAACAATATTAAAACCTTTAATATTTTCATTCCCTATTTATTTAGATTTGTTTCAAATAACAAAAATAAATAAAAAAAGGAACTATATGCTACCTTCGCTAATATTTAGAACTTTTAAAACATGATTTTTATAACTTCTACCTATAGGCAATTGTCGATCATGTATATCTATTTCAGTGGAATTAAATGCTTCGATTAAAGCAAAATTTATTATATAAGAACGATGTATTCTAATAAAATACTCTTGTGGTAATTTTTCTTCAAAAGTACTTATGGGATGTTTTGTAATTAAAGATTTCTTTTTGCAGATTATTTTTACATAATCTTTTAAAGCTTCAATATAGATTATATCCTTTAAAAAAACTTTATGTAATTTTTTATCTGCTTTAATGTAAGTATATTGATCCTGATCAATAGAAACACTCCCATTTTGATTGAATATATTCAGGTCTCGACCTGAAACTTCATAAAACTTATTAATAGCTTTTAAAAACCTTTCAAATGATATTGGTTTTAATAAATAATCTACCACATCCAGTTCGTATGCTTCAATTGCGTAATCGCGATATGCCGTAGTAAAAATAACTTTTGGAGAATTCCTTAATGATTTAAGAAAATCTACTCCCGTAATTTTAGGCATTTGAATGTCTAAAAATATTAAATCGACGTGTGTTTTTCTGATAATTTCAAATGCTGAAACTGCATTGCTGCATTTTGCCACGATCTCAAAATCGTCAAATTTAGAAAGATGGTTTTCAATTACCTCAATTGCAAGTGGCTCATCATCAACTATTATACACTTCGTTTTATGCATTACAATTAATTTTCTATTTCAACATTAAGAACTACTTTAAAACTTTCTCCTTTATCATTAACCTGTAATTGATGCACATCTTTATAAACAAGTTCCAAACGACGAATTACATTCTTCAAACCAATTCCTTCGGTATATGATTCTTTCTTATTTTGTGATTTTGGATCTTTCGAATTTTCAATACTAAATTCTAAGTTTCCATTATTAGTTTCTAAATTTATATTCAACCATTTACTATTAATTTCCCCACTTACCCCATGCTTAAAAGCATTCTCAATTAAAGGCAGTAATAACATAGGTGAAATTAATACACTTTTTGAAGCATTATCAACCTTAAAATCTACCTTTAAATCATCTCCATATCTTATTTTTTCTAATTCAATATAATTTTCAAGCATTGCAATCTCTTTATCTAAACCAACTTTTGGAACATTGCATTCGTAAAGCATATAATCTAATAAATCAGATAGTTTCAACACAACCTCTGGTGCTTTTGAAGATTTCTTTAGCGTTAAAGCATACAGATTATTTAATGTATTAAACAAAAAGTGCGGATGAATTTGAGCTTTTAGAAATTTTAGCTCTGCAGCAAGTTTTTCTTGTCTTAGCGAGTTATTTATTTGTTGTGTTGTAAACCATTGTTTTAAAAGTTTAATTATTGCCGCAATAGCAGCAATTGTATAAACACCAATTGAACCATATAATACTTTTGGCCAATATAACCAAGGATACTCAATAACATAATCAGGCCATAATTCCTGATAAAATGTATGATAATCAATGTATCGCTGTAATAAACCTAATACAAAAGCTACTGGCATAACTGAAAGAAAAAAACTATAGTACTGTCTTCTTAATAAAAATCTCGGAATGAAAAAATAGATTAACGTATAGGTTGCAATAAGTTTTATCGGAAGCCGTATTAATTCTATTTTAAGTTGCTGAAAAACTGAATGTTCTGTTTCTAACGAACCAAGCACTATTACGTAAAAGAATAAATAAGAAAACCACAATAGTAAATGCCACTTAATCCTGTTAAATGAAAAACCTTCGTTATTTGATGTGAGTCCCCGCATAATTAAACTATTTACAACGGTAAAAATAAAGCTTTAATATACAGTAAAAGAATGAAATATTAAAATTTCGACTGAATGCTTTGTTTTGAAGATTAGTAACAGTTAAAATCTCCTTAACTGCAGATAATAAAGAATTTCTGCTTTATATCCAGCAACTTACAACGATCGTCTATATTTCCTGAAACAGAATATAATGCACCATACTTTTGATATGATAAATTTAAATTTTAGGATATGAAAAGGCTTATAAACTTATTATTACTAATTATAATATGTTCGCAGATACAAGCAAACAAAGCTGCATTCAACATAGCTGAATATACTGCTAACATTGGCCCATCTGAAATCTCTCCAACTATTGATGGAATAATAAATAACAAAGAATGGGAGAATGCATATACTTTTAAAAACTTTTGGGATCATTGGCCATCAGACAGCACCCAATCAGAATATCAAACGGAAGTCAAAATTACTTACGATGAAGACTTTTTATATTTAGCTATTATATTAGATGATGATAATAGTGAAAAAATTATCCAAACGCTTAAACGCGATAGCGAAAACGAATACTGGAATAGTGATGCTTTTGCAGTTATTATTGATCCAATAAATTCAAAAAGTAATGGTTACATATTTGGCGTTAATGCCGGTGGAGCTCAATTTGATGGATTAATTGCTGTTAATGGTAGTTATAATTCCATAGATGCTAATTGGAACAATATTTGGCATTCGGATTTAAGTATAGCTGAAGATCATTGGGAAATTGAAATGGCAATTCCATTTAGCTCATTGAAATTTAGTCAAAATACTGAATGGGGAATAAACTTCATACGTAACGACATGAAGCGTAATACTTACTCAACGTGGACAAAATTCCCAACTAATTTTCAGGGCATTGATCTTGGTCACACAGGAAACATTATATTTAAGGATTTACCAAGTGCAAGTTCTAAAAAGTTTGTTATTGTTCCATCTACATTAGGAAGTGTGGAAAAAAATAATGTTGATAATTTACCTATATCCACAACGGGCAATTTTGGTTTAGATTCAAAAGTAGCAATTTCATCATCATTAAATTTAGATATAACTGTTAATCCTGACTTTTCACAAGTTGAAGTTGATCAGCAAGTAACTAATCTTTCAAGATTTAATCCTTATTTCCCGGAAAAGAGAAACTTTTTTTTAGAAAACAGCGATTTATTTTCGAATCTTGGTTCGGGTGAAGCACGCCCATTATTTACAAGAAAGATCGGATTAAAAGATGGAGAGAACGTTCCTATTATATTGGGTACACGTTTAAGTGGAAACGTTAACGAAAATCTACGTATTGGATTAATGGATGTTCAAACTGCCGACAAAGGTGATCTTTCCGCAGAAAATTACGCCATGGGTGCAATTCAACAAAAAGTATTAAAAAGATCGAGCATCAAAGCTTTTATGATAAACAGGCAAACAATTGAAAATAGTTCGTTTTCTTCGCAAGATTTTAATAGAGTTGCCGGTGCTGAATTTAATTTTCTTTCTGAGAATGGTAAAATGCAAGGTTCTGCTAAATATCATAAAAGCTTTAGTCCTGAAAAATACTCTGGTAGTGGATATTACAATATTAATTCAACCTTTAATTCAAGAAAATATTATGCTGAATTTGATTTGAGTCAGATGGATAAGAATTATATTGCAGATGTTGGCTTTACTCCTCGTTTATACAATTATGATGCCGACAGAGATTCATCTATAAGATTAGGATATAAGGGAGTTTTCACTCAACATGTACTTCGATTTTATCCAAAAAGTGGATTTATTAACCGTCATCAGCTTGGAGGATCGGCCAGATTATTTTATAATACAGATAACATTTTAACTGAATACGAACTATATGCCAGCTATTTTATCAATTTAAAAAATAGAAGTTGGATATATACAAGATACTATATTAACATGGTAAAACTTCCATTCCCAACAACAATCATAGATAGCGACAATGCCTTACCAGCAGAGAGATATGACTATAATGGGTTTTTTGCACAGTATAGAACATCGGCCAATAAAAACTTAAGTGGAAGAGTCTATGGAAGTTATGGCTCATTTTTTAATGGTGATAAATTAACAATGGGAACCGAAATATATTTTAGGAAACAACCGTGGGGGAATTTCAGCATTAACTATCAATTAGATAAAGTAGATTTAGCCGCAAATTATGGAAAACAAGATTTGCATTTAATTGGTGCAAAAACTCAGATTTCTTTTTCTAAGAAATTGTTTTGGACAACATTTCTACAATATCATACACAAGCTGAAAACTTTAATATAAATAGTAGAATACAGTGGAGATACAAACCTATGTCAGACATATATTTTGTAGTAACAAATAATTATAATTCATACGATTTTAGCCAAAAAGATTTAATGTTTGTTTTGAAGTTAAGTTATTGGTTAAATGTATAATTCAGTTTGTTTTCATAAGAAAGCCCAAACAAATTGTTTGGGCTTTTGTATCAGTCTTAATTATAAATTATATTTTACTCTCCAACAGAACTTTGACAAAAGAAATCTTCATCGTAAATTCTATTATTTACTGAGCCTATTCTCTTCAATTGCTTTTTGCATAAGCATACACATTTCATTTCTGTAATAGAGGCTCCTTATTGTTGTAATAATATTTCCATCTCGTATTGGAGGTGTTGTATTAGTGAATAATTTCTTTCCATCCTCAAATCTAAAAGAGTAATTAATATAATTTGCACCGGCAGCTTTATATTCATCGAAATAATCGAAATGTCCTATAATATTTTTATTACGAATAATATCGGCAGCAGCTAATAATCTGACACCTCGGCACCAGGCTGCAATGATTATTTTTTCCTGATTTGCATTCTTAATGAAATTTAAAAAATCGTTATTATTTATCAGGTTTGAAAAACCTCTGCCAGGTAAAATAATTACAGCATCAAATTCATCAGGATGTATTATTTCTGAAATTTTACGTGCAACAATTATTGGCTCTGCACCGAATGTTTTTTTGCTCCATTCACAAGGAATTACAGTATCCTTCATTGCGGCAATTGTAATATTCCATCCAAAATTTTCAAACTGTTGTTTGATACTTTTAGTTTTTTCATCACCATAAACAAAACTTGATCCATAATTATCATCAGTAATTATTAGCACCTTAATATTTTCACTTTGTTTTGTCTTTTGACCAGTTTCGGTTTGTGAAAAGGCGGCTTTTACGGTTAAAATATTTGAGGCAATAATAACAATCGCTAAAAGAATTTTCTTTTTCATAATTTCAGAAATTAATTTAAAACAACAGTTTATTATTTGACAATATCAATTTTTATTCACCCCCATACCATACTTTAAAATCTGCAACTTTTTCGCGGCTTACTATAATTTCTTTCTCAAATTCAAACGGAAACTTGACCCGTAAACGACTCGTAGAATAAACTATAACGTCGGTAATGTTATCGAAATTAATAATAAATGAGCGGTTTGCTCTAAAGAATTTTTGAGGATTTAGCTGATTAATCAGTTCCTCTAATGTGTTATCAACAATAAACTTTCTGTTTTCTTTTGTAAGTATAAAAACAATGCGTCCTTCGGCATAAAAAAAGCAAATATCTTCTGTTGAAATTGACTTAATGTGTTCGCCAATCTTTACTAAATATCTTGTTTTATAATTTTGGGCAGCTCCTGATAACAATTTAGCGATCTGATCTAATGAAATATTACTTTGCGGCTGTTCAACCGGCAGGTTTTTATGCATACTTTTGATCTTATCCATTGCATGCACCAGGCTATCATAACTTAGTGGTTTTAATAAATAATCGATACTATTTAATTTAAAAGCATCGATGGCATATTCGTTAAAAGCTGTAGTAAAAATAATTGGTTTTTCAACTTTTACAGATTTGAAGATATCAAAACTCAGGCCATCGGTTAACTGAATATCAAGGAAAATTAAATCTACCTGATCCTGATTTTTTTGTAAATATTCTATACTTTTTACTACAGTACTTATTTGAGCTAAAATATCAATTTGAGGATCGTATTTTTTTAACAATAATTCAAGCTTTTCAGCAGCTGGTTTTTCGTCTTCTAGAATTAATACTCTCATAATAAATTACCTTTCCATTTCAAAAACAGGAATATTATAAGTTCTAATATTATTTTTATCATCGATAGAAATGCTTTTTTTACCATAATACAGGTAAGCTGTTTTCAATTGTTTCAATTCTGTTCTTTTAGAAAAATTTTGAACTAACTTATTTTGAACAGGATGATGAATTTTTAAGACGTTATTCTCAATTTCACCATTAATTTCTAATGGTTCAATATTGGAAATTATTGACCGGTTAATAATATCTTCAATAATTACAACCATGGTTCCTGAAATAATATGATGAGAACCATTTTCAATTTCAGAATCAATACTAAACTGCAGATTCCCGTTGAGTTTATAATTAAAAATCTCTATTAATGTTTTTGAAATATTAAGCTCACTGCTAATCAAAGTTAATTCACTTTTTTTATTTGAAAGAATATTTCTGTAAACGTCCGATAGTTTTAATATAAACTGATCAGCATCTTCCGGATTTATTTTCGATAAGCTAATTAAAGACTCTAAACTATCGTATAAAAAATCGGGGTTAATTTTGTTTTTATAAGTATCTAATTCAATTTCAGTATTTTTACGCAAAATATCTTCCTGCTCAAGTTGCGTTACATTAATACGATTTAAATAGAAGAAACTAAAATAAATCATATTATATAATATGCCGGTTAATACAAAAATTGTATCAAATACCGTAAGCTCGGCCCCATAAGAACTAAATCCAACCAGTTTAGAAAAATAAAAGGATATGATTAAAGTTGTGATTGCTAATGCTATTACTACGGACCCTCCTCCCTGAATGAAAATCCGGTAACTAACACTACAATTTACGGAACACTTTTTTTCCACTATAAGGGCAAAAACTCTTAATGATTCAAAAATAAGATAAGTAATAATTACACATAAAAACACTTCGATACTAAAGAAATTTTCTGATAACTGTTGAATACTATCAAAAATCAAAAGAATTAAAATATACATAGTTACACCATAAAATATGGGTGTAAAAATTCGAAACACAGGGTTATGTATAATATTCTTAACCATTTATATCGTGCTTTAATAAAGGTAATTCAACCTTAAAAAAATCATTCTTAGTTATTTTTATCTTCTTATCAGTAAAAACTTCGTACCGTTTACGGATATTTCCTAAACCAATTTTAAACGATTCTCTGCTTACCGGGTTTTTAAGTATTTTATTATTAACATATACGGAGTTTTCTTTAGCAATAATATCCACTTCAAGTGGATTTTCATCGTCGAAAACATTGTGTTTAACTGCATTTTCAACCAATATCTGAATGCTAATTGGCGGAATAAACATTTTTTCGTACGACTTTTCAATATCAATATAAACCCGAAAAGCCTTTCCAAATCTAATTTGTAGCAAATAACAATAATCATGAATAAACTGAATTTCCTTTTTTAAAGAAATCAATTGTTTTTTATCCGATTCGAGAATATACTTATATGTACTTGCCAGATTCCTTATATACTCTTCTGTTTGATTTATATCCTTATAAATTAAGGATGATATTGTATTGAGGCTGTTAAACAAATAATGCGGACTTAATTGGGTGCGCAATGCTTCAAACTGAAGTTCCATTTGCTCCCGACTTAATCGTGCCGTTTTCAATTGTCCCTGTGAATAATATTTATACGAATAAATCAAAAAGTCGGAAACCACCAATAAAATATCTAAAATCAGGATTAAGATATATACTCTGGCCGCAATTTCCTGATATTCAACCAACAAATCACTAATAGTGTAATTTAGCTGCGTAAGCTTTATGTAGAGTAAAACACTCACATAAACGATTGCAAGTATCAACAGATAATTAATAATTAATCCTAAAATAAATCTCAGTCCAATTTTCTTTTGCCACACAGGAATCTTATTTAATAAAGAGCTTAAAAAAGTCATTGAAAACCCAATAATATTTGCACCCAATATCAAATAAATAAATAAAAACCAATCTTTAGAAAATTTTGGAAGTTCGCCTAACTGGCTATAATGCAAATATGAATATAGAATTAGGCTTAAAACTACATTCAGGAAAAAAAGTGATATGATTTTTCGAATTCGCATAAATAAAAACTAAAAGCCTTGAGATTTCTAAATTAATCAATTTTCGATTGAAATCTCAAGGCTTATTCAAAAAATAACTATTCGGGTTTTATAAATCTACAAACCTTATATTTTATTTCATTGCACGTTCGTATTCATAATCTGATTTAATTTCATCAGCAACACTATTGAATATGTAGGTTAACTCATCGTCACCTTTAGGCATAACCTTTTTTAATTTCATTAATGAAGTGGCTTTTTCAATATCAACATCAATATCTTCAACAGTTTTCAATAAATAAACTATTGTTCTTTTATCAAGATTTCCTTTTTCACAAAACATTCTTATAATTTCTTCTTTACCTGAGTTATGATCTATTTCTTCCAGAGCTTCAAAAAATGCTTCCAATACATCAGGATCACTTGGTAAATCTTTAATCATAGTACGTAATATTGCTGAAGCTCCATGTTTCTCATCATCTTCTGCGATATCCTCAACTGCTTCGAATAATAATTTTAATCCGTAATCATCAAGTTTATGTACTCTTATTAAATCAAGTAATAAATTATACTGTATCCTTTCAATATCCATGCTTTCAATTACATCAAAGTACGCTTCAACCACCTCTTTATCATTTGTCATAGACCCATGTAATTTTCTAAGATTTGTTGATTTGCGTGTATTTGCATCGTAAGTGATTGCAATGTCAAGCAGATTTAACACAGCAGATTTACTTAATGAGTTGTCTGTTACAATCTTCCCCTTTGCCATAAACTCAAGTATCTCTTCTCTAAAATATCTGTAGCTACTGCTTAAATGATTTGCCGCATTGATAAGCTGATTGGTCAAATCTTCATCACCAGCAACATGAGGAATCAACAACCTGTAAATAGCTGATCTTTCGCTATTTGAGCTAAAATCGTCAACCGTATTAATCAGATCTGACAATACAGATTTATCTAATTTTTGAGTTTCGAGCAAAGGTTTAATTACATTTCCTTTTTCAGAATTTATTGACATTCCATCAATTACATCAAAATACTCACCTGCAATTTCCCTTGTAATTTCATATTTATTTTGGAATGCTCTCAATACATTTCCACGTTCAGTATTATAACTTAATGATTCCGTTGCATCAAGAAATTTCTCCATTGAGTAAGAATCTAATTCATATTTATTCAGGATTTCTCTTAGCAATGTACCCTTTGTACTATTTGAAGAAATATCTTCAGTTGCTTTGATTACTTTAACTAATTCCTCTTTGCTTAATTTGATTTCATCAACTAAAGTTTTGTAGTATAAGTATTTTACATTAAACCCACTATACTCAATTGATTCGAACAAAAATAAGGCATGACTAGTTGACTTATAATAAGAATACCCGCTTGTTCTGTCGAAATCTTCAATTTCATCCAGGATTGCTTTAACACCTCCCTTATTATAAATTCTCATTATCCGATCTCTACCACCAATTCCGGTTTTTCTTATTACATCGATTAAAATATCTTCTAACCATTCTTGTCCTTCCGGACTAAAAGCAACTTCTTTTCTACCATCTAAATATTTTTTAGATAAATTTCCTTTGCTATCGCTTGTAATTTCAACAGTTCTACTGTTCCCAAACGAAGATTTAGTAATTTTTAGATATCCATCGGGACTAATACTTTTAACATCTTTATCATTAGCAGTAACTGTAATTTTACCTTTATATTCTATTTCGAATGCCGAAAATGAATCTTTTGATTTATAAAAATGTTCTCTGTTATCCCAATCATCTTTTCTGGCTCGTGTTGCTTCTTTTGCTTCAACATAAAACGATGCTAAAAAGATAAAACTCATTAATAATATTACACGTGATTTCATAAGTATTTATTTTAATTAATATTTCAGTTTATTTTCATGATACAATTATCAGAATAAACAAACCTTAAAAAAAACTAAATGAAATGAACTGTAATTATATTGTAATGAATTGTAAAATTTATTTCATAAAAAAAGAGTGGTTAAATAAATTAACCACTCCTTTAAATATATAGTAAGATTATTATTAATCTAATAACTCAGCTAATTTAGCACCAAGTGCTTCACCACGTAAATTCTTTGCTATAATAATTCCTTCTTTATCCAGTAGAATATTATGTGGAATTGAATTAAAAGCATAAACTTCTCTTACTGAGCAATCCCAGTAGGTTAATTCCGAAACCTGAGTCCATGTTAATCCATCGTCGCTTATAGCTTTAACCCACGATTCACGTGTTTTGTCTAAAGAAACACCAAAAATTTCAAATCCTTTTTCTTTATACTTAGCGTAATTTTCAACTAATACAGGATTTTCCACACGACAAGGATTACACCAACCGGCCCAAAAATCAATAAGAACATATTTATCTTCTGCAACTGAAGAAAGAGAAACCGGGTTTCCTTCAGGATCATTCATTGTGAAATCAGTGTATTTCATACCAACTGCAACATTTTTTAAAGTTGTAATTCTCTCTTTTATTTCGCCCAGGTATTTTGATTCTGAAACTTCTTCGCCAAAGACATTTACTAATTCCTCTAATTCTTCGAGATTTTTGTATTTAGCATTACCATAATTTAAAGCAATAAACGGAGAAAGCAAACTATTTGAATTTTCTGACATAAACGAAGTAATAAATTCATTCTGTTGCTCTTCAATGCCTGTATATTCGCCTTCAATAGCTTTTAGTCTTTCGGGATCACCACCTCCCATATTTATCTGAATATACTCATTATATAATGCACGCATTTGCATACTAAAATTAAACATTTCTGAATTAAACGTATTAAATAAACCTGTCAATTCCGAACCACTTACTACTACATCACGGATACTATCAACTTCTCCTTCGATGGTTATTTTAACATTATCTAAAAATAACTGAATTCCATCCAGGGTATCAGCAAATGTTATTACAAAATATTCAGCTTGCTCAACCGTACCACTAAAAGTAAAATCTCCTTTTTCGATAATTACTGAATCTACAGTTACCATTTTATTGTCCACTATTTTTTTCAGAACTGCTGAGCCTGAATCTAAACCGGCAATATTTCCTTCAATCTTATATTTTGGTTGCATTGTACACGAAATCATTAGTGCAATAGCAACAAAACCATAAATTAATTTTTTCATCATTTTAATTTTTATAAATTATTTTAAGGGAATAAACATACAAAAAAATCCAGACAAACAGAATTTAAGATATCAATTTACTATTTTGAATTTTTGAAATAGTCTTCAGTTAAAATACGGGATGCCAAAAACGAATTCATCTTTCGTTCAACTACTTTTTTCTCAAATGTTTTTAACTTTTCCTGAATACCTTCCCGAGCATAAAAATGATCGCGTAGTTCTTCGTTAATGGATTCATACATCCAGTATTTTGCCTGTCTCATTCGTTGCTTTCTGAAAAATCCTGTTTCCTTAATATATTTAACAAAATCCATTATACTTCCCCAAACATTATCTATACCAGATAAATCTAACGATGAACATGTCATAACTCTTGGACTCCATCCACATTCCGGAGGTGGAAATAAGTGCAGGGCATTATGATATGCTACACGGGCTATTTCCGCTTTTTGAATATTATCTCCATCGGCTTTTGTTATTGCAATTGCATCTGCCATTTCCATGATACCACGTTTAATTCCCTGTAGTTCGTCTCCTGCTCCTGCGAGCATAAGCAACAAAAAGAAATCTACCATTTTGTGTACTGCCGTTTCTGATTGACCAACACCAACCGTTTCAATAAAAATTGTATCAAAACCAGCAGCTTCGCAAAGAATAATTATATGACGGGTTTTTTTTGCAACACCTCCCAGCGATCCTGCCGACGGTGATGGTCTTATAAATGCTTTCGGATCATTTGCTAACTCTTCCATCCTGGTTTTATCGCCAAGTATACTTCCCTTTGTTATTTCGCTACTCGGATCAACAGCTAAAACGGCAATTTTTCTACCTTGATTTGTTACATATTTACCAAGCGCTTCAATAAAAGTGCTTTTTCCAACACCAGGAACTCCTGTAACCCCAATTCTTATAGATTTTCTTGCATATGGGAGACATTTTTCAACAATTTCTGTTGCGAAATGATTGTGCTCAGGCAAAGAACTTTCTACTAATGTAATTGCCTGCCCCAGTATTGTTCTGTTACCTTTAAGAATACCTTTTACGTATTCATCAACAGAATATTGTGTTTTTTTTCTGGATCTGAATTTCTTAATTATCTCAGGGTTAATAGACTCGGGTTGTTCTATTCCATCCTGAACATTCAGTGCTGATTTATATTCCCGTTTTTTATTTTTATCCTTGTCCGGCATAATAAAAATCTTTTTTACTAAATTAGGATTTATCCCAATACAATTAAATAAAAAGGGAGGTTTTTTATTTACCTCCCTTTTTTCAATATTTTGTTCTGTAAAACTATTTTTCTTTTATTTTACCTGTAATCATTAATCGTACATTTGAACTTTTTGGATCATTTGTTACAACGTAAATAGACTTTCGTTGAGTACCGGTTCTTGATCCCGGATTAAAAATTGTTTTAAACGAACTGCTTGCACCAGGTTTAATTGTTTTATTTTCGGGAGCTACGGTTGTGCATCCACAGGTTGTTCTGATTTTACGAATTATTAAATCACTTTTACCTTCATTCTTGAATTTAAATAAATATTCAACTTTTTCATTATAATCACTTTCTCCAAAATTAAATGTCTTTTCCTCAAAAACTATTTTTGGAGCATTTAAAATTTCTGTCTCAGATAAATGAGAAAAATCCTCTTCTATCTTTGCACTAATTGTAATAGCACCTTCGGCTGCTTGTTTGTTATTTAAATATACTTTGACTCTATCGGTAACAAAACCCCAGTCATTTACAGTTGCACCATTGTACTCTCCAATTATATAGCCTTTTTTCCCGGGCTTAAGCACCGCAGGCACAGTAGTCAGTTTCAAATAATCAGGAACATTAGTCAAAGTTATTTTCATATTTGAATCCGACGTATTAATAATTTTCAAAGTATCAGTTTTAATTTCAGTACTGTATACTCTGACAAATGCCATATGATTTGTTTCAAGTCTTAACTCACCCATCGTTTTTGGATAGAAATCCACAATTGTTTTTTCACGGGCTGAGACTTCACCTGTTATTCTTAAAATATTCCTACCTTTTTCTGAATTACTTTCTACAGAAATGCTTTTATTAAAATTTCCGGGACGTCTTACCGGATCAAAGACTGCTTTAACAAATCCTTTTTGCCCTGGCATAACAGGCTTTTCTGTCCATGTGGGCGAAGTGCAACCACATGAAGCTTTGACTTTAGTTATAATTAACGGAGAGTTGCCCGTATTTGTGAAGGCGAATTTATACTCTACTTTACCACCATCTTCCTTAATTTTACCAAAATCATGTATCTCTTTTTCAAATGATATATTTGCGCCTTTTTGCTGTGCATTAACATAACTAACAAAAACAAGAACAGAGATCAGGCTAATTATTAATTTTTTCATAAGAATTATTTTTATATTCTACTTTAAAAATCGAAACGTTTAACAAAAATAATAAATAATGAATGTATGTTAATATCGTTAACAAACTTTAACTTTTAACATTATTGTGGTAAATTCAACCAAAATTATTTTTTACTTTTCATATTTGATAAACTTGCAATTTATTTTGAAAAAAGTATTAGTAATAATTGTCTTTCTTTCTGCTCTTTTGATTTCGCAAAATTCAAATGCTCAATTTTATAATGGTCATCAGATGAACTTTGGAAAAAACAGAGTTCAGTATAATGATTTTTACTGGTCGTTTTACAGATTTGATAAGTTTGACACATACTTTAATCAGGATGGTGAAACAATAGCGCGTTTTACAGGAGAAAATGCAACTAAAGAAATATTAAGACTGGAAGAACTTTTAAATCACAAGCTTAATAAGCGTTTAATATTTCTGGTTCATAATAAATATTCAGATTTCAGACAAAGTAACGTTGGATTAATAACGGGAAAAGAAGAATATAATACAGGAGGTATAACCAGAATCAGAAATAACAAAGTAAGCCTTTATTTTCAGGGCGATCATCAGGAATATCTAAATCAAATGCGATCTGCTATCTCTGAGGTTGTTGTAATGGAAATGCTTTATGGGAATAAACTATCTGACAACTTTGCCAATTCAACAATGCTAAATTTACCGGAATGGTATATCAAAGGATTAACATCGTATCTGGCTGAGGAATGGAGCACTGAAACTGAAAACAGGGTTAAAGACGGGATTGTTAACAAGAGGTATAAAAAATTTAACAGACTAACAGGCGAAGATGCTGTTTGTGCAGGACATTCTTTTTGGAAATATATTAATGATTATTATGGTAGTAATGTAATCACTGATATAATATATTTAACAAGGGTTAATAAAGGAGCGAATAGTGCTTTACTTAATGTGCTGGGACTACCCTTTAAAGAAATCACACATCAGTGGCTGAATTATTATAATGATTATTTCGAAAACGAATCTCTTTCAACAATTGATTCAATAAGCGATAAAAGAATTATACAAAAAAATAAACCTGATGTTTTCTATAACAATGCAAAATTAAGTCAGGACGGAGAACAAATAGCATATGTAAGTAATGAATTAGGACAATATAAGATTTGGATTTACAATTCACAATTGGAAAAATCGGAAAAAATATTAAAACAGGGCCACAAAATAAAACAAGTAAATGATTACACTTATCCGGTAATAAACTGGCATCCTTCAGGAAACATCCTTACGATTATTACAGAAAAAAAAGGAGGATTAAAATTAATCCATTATATAAGTGATAAGGATGAATTTACTGAACGGAACCTTCTGTATTTTGATAAAGTTCTAAGCTTTTCTTACTCCGAAGACGGTACTAAAATGGTGTTTTCTGCTGTTAAAAACAGCAAAACAGATATATTTGTATTCGATATTGCATCATCATCAAGTGAGCAAATTACAGATGATGTGGCTGATGATTTCAATCCCCGGTTTTTAAATAATTCAACCGAAATAGTTTTTTCATCAAACCGCATAAGCGATACTCTCACATCGGATAATTATGATTATGCTAATCAATTTGATCTCTATAAATACGATTATAAAAACAGAAATATTGTTTTAGCAAAATTAACAGACACTTATACTGAAAACGAATTCTCCCCAGTTCAGTACAGAGAACAGGAATACTTTTATCTGAACGATCAGAATGGTATAAAAAATATTTTTCTGGGAAAATATGACAGTACTATTAGCTACATTGATACTGCATTACATTATAGGTATTTTCTTAATCAAAAGCCTGTAACAAATTTTTCAAAAGACATTACTGAGTTCGATTTAAACCGGAGTAACACAGGAATTGTTTATACTAATTATGATAACGGAATATATCAGATTTATAAAAGAAATATTAATGATTATGAAATTTCAAAAACAGATTTAAAATTAAACAATACAGTTTTTCGTGATTTTCTAAACTCAGAAGTTCAGAAGGAGGACAGTCTGAAAACCAAAAATAATTTACATGATATTGCCGATACAACGAAAATGCTTTCTGTAGAAGATAGTTATGTTGATGTAAATCATTATGTATTCGAGTTTGAAAAGCCCTTGTTTCATGTAAAATACGATAGCATAAAATATGATACTTCGCAGTTTGCCTTATCAACACCAAAAATTCAGATTTACCAGCGTACATTTTACACCGATCATGTTATCAGTCAGGTTGATTTCAGCTTCCTAAATTCAACATATCAGGCCTTTACAGGAGGAGCAGTATATTTTAATCCTGGCTTCAATGCTTTATTCAAAATTGGGGCATACGACCTTCTTGAAGATTACAAAATAATTGCCGGAGTAAGATTTTCAGCCGATTTTAATAGTAATGAATATTTAGTGAGTTTAGAAAACCTGAAGAAAAAAATTGACGAACAAATTATTTATCATCGTCAGAGTTTTGAAAATACTACTGCAAGTTTTATTTCTAAAACACAAACCAACAAATTAATGTACCTGAGAACAATACCCTTTAGTCAGATTACAGCCATAAAAGGTACATTAACACTCCGACATGACAGGCAAATTTATATGTCAATAGATCGTAACAGTCTCAATTTGCCTGATGTTCATAAATTGTGGGCCGGAATAAAATTTGATTATATTTTTGATAATACAATAAGCAAAGGTACAAACCTGTATAATGGAAGCCGTTATAAAATTTTCGGAGAATATTACAAACAAATAAATAAAACAAAAACAGATTTATTCGTTCTGGGAGCTGATTTCAGACATTATCAGAAAATTCACCGCGATCTGATTTTAGCAGCCCGGATTGCAGGAAGCACATCGTTTGGTAACAATAAATTAATTTATTACCTGGGTGGTGTTGACAACTGGACAAATTTTTCGCAAAGCACCCCAACATTTATTCCACTAAATGAAATACCGATTGATGAAAATGAGGAATATGCATACCAGGCTGTTGCAACAAATCTCAGAGGATTCCCTCAGAATATAAGAAACGGTAATAACTTTGCTCTTATAAATACAGAATTACGATGGCCTTTTGTTAAGTATTTTTCAAATTACCCCGTAAATTCGTCATTCTGGTCAAATATGCAACTGGTTGGATTTTTTGATGCCGGCTCAGCATGGAGCGGGTGGAACCCATACTCAGATGAAAATGCATACGATCAGGATATTATTGACCGTGGATCAATAATTATAACATTAGATACCGAACGAAGCCCTGTGGTTGCTGGTTATGGATTTGGGTTGAGAGCTATGCTCTTTGGATATTTTGCACGTTTTGACTGGGCATGGGGAATAGAAAATCAGCAAATTACTCCACGAATTTTCTATTTTTCATTAAGTTTGGATTTTTAAATAATACATCATGAGCGTAAATGAAATTATTATACTAATTATAATAGGGTTTATTGCAGGAATTGCGGGAGGAACTCTTGGGCTTGGTGGAGGAATAATTATTGTACCAGCACTTATATTTATACTTGGATTTACTCAGCATCAGGCACAGGGAACCAGCCTTGCTGTACTCCTGTTCCCCGTGGGTATTCTGGGTGTACTAAATTATAATAAAAACGGTTACGTTAATTTCAAATTTGCAATAATACTTATTATAGCATTTGTGCTTGGAAGCTATCTCGGATCAATAATTTCTGTTAATTTACCTGCAAAAACTCTGAAAAAAGTTTTTGGCATATTTCTGTTATTAATTTCCTTAAAAATGATAATTGATAAATAATGGATCTAAAAAATATTATAACTCAGCTTACAGAAAAATACTATAATCAGGTTATTGAAATCAGGAGGCATATCCATCAGTGTCCTGAACTGTCATTTAACGAAACAGAAACCTCAAAATATATTCTGTCACTACTTGATACATGGAATATTAGATACGATGCAGGAGTGGCAAATACAGGTATTGTAGCATATATTGAAGGTGAAAATCCTAAAAAAAGAACTCTTGCCTTAAGGGCTGATATGGATGCATTACCTGTAAATGAAAAAAATAATTTATCTTACAAGTCTGTTAATCAAGGCGTAATGCACGCTTGCGGACACGATGCACATACCGCCTCATTACTTGGAACTCTGCTAATTTTAAACGATTTAAAAGAGCATTTCGAGGGTAGTATAAAATTTATTTTTCAACCAGCCGAAGAGAAAATACCTGGCGGAGCAAAACAGATGATTGAAGAAGGTGTTCTGGAAGATCCTGTTCCTGAATTTATTCTTGGTCAGCATGTATATCCGGAATTACCATACGGAAAAACAGGCTTTAAAAAAGGTATTTATATGGCCTCAACGGATGAACTATATTTAACTATTAGAGGAAAAGGTGGACATGGTGCAATGCCTGAAAAAATAACAAATACTGTTTTAATTGCTTCACAGATCATTATTGCATTACAAAAAATACCTGACGAGATAGCTCCAGAAGATATTCCTACAGTGCTTACGATCGGGAAAATTATTGCCAACGGAGCAACAAATGTTATTCCAAATGAAGTTTATCTGGAAGGCACGTTCAGAACTATGGATGAAAAGAACAGAAAAAATATTCATCAGAAAATAAATGAAATTGCACAGGCTATTGCAGAAAAGCAAGGAGCAAAAGTGGATATAAATATTAAAAAAGGTTATCCTGTATTAATTAATAATGAGAATACAACTGAAAAATCAATAAAATATGCAAAGGAATTTTTAGGAGATGAAAATGTAGTTGATTTGGATATCAGAATGACAGCTGAAGATTTTGCATATTACTCGCAAGAAATTCCCGCTACTTTTTATCGTCTTGGCACATCAGATGGTAATGATTTCAAGGATCCCTTACATTCACCTACTTTTAATATTCAGGAAAAATCTCTGAAAACAGGAGTGGGAACAATGGCATATATTTCAATACGTTTCTTAAATGATAGTTAATTGTTATAAGACTTTTTGGTAAACTCAAACAACTTATTTAGAATCATTCTAAATTTGTCCAAAAAAGATATTTATTAGCCATTTTATTTCTCAAATTAAATTAAGGAAATAATTTTGCATATTAATTAAATAATTTTAAAACTTAAAAATAAAAATCATGGCTTACGTTATAACTGATGATTGCACAGCTTGTGGATCTTGTATAGATGAATGTCCGGTTGAATCAATCGCTGAAGGTGATATCTATACAATTGATCCTGAAACCTGTACTGATTGTGGTGCATGTGCTGATGTTTGTCCTGTTGAAGCAATTCATCCGGAATAAATCAGAAGCTTAAAAAATACACCCGCTTTTTTAGCGGGTTTTTTTATTCCTAATATTTTAGTCTGATATATACATATCTGAAATCGCTAAAATATTATTAAATTCACCGCCAGAAGTTTTAAAATAAAAAAAGCACATTATGTCTTTAGTAGAAGAATTTGACAAAAGAGGAAACTGGTTTTTTAAATACCGTAGTTTTTTACCGGTTATTTTATATCCCCTGGCCACTCTGGTTTTAATTTTAGAGTTTAAAAACGATTTTCAGCTTCCGGAATTAACATGGTCGATTATTTGTCTGGCTGTTTCAATTCTTGGACTTGCTGTTAGAATAATGGTAATTGGATTCACGCCAAAAGGAACTTCGGGAAGGAATACAGAACAGCAGGTTGCAGAAACTGTAAATACCAAAGGGATTTATTCTGTTGTAAGACATCCGCTTTATCTTGGAAATTTTCTAATGTGGTTCGGAATTATTCTTTATGTTAATAATATATGGTTTGCTATAACATGTATTCTTTTATTCTGGCTTTATTACGAAAGAATAATGTTTGCCGAAGAACAATTTCTTAAAAATAAATTTGGTGATAAGTATCTAAAATGGTCGATGACGGCTCCTCCGTTTTTCCCAAAACTTAAAGGATGGAACAAGTCTGAAATGGAATTTTCAACCAGGAACGTGTTAAAAAGAGAATATAATGGCCTTTTTGCAGTAGGAATTTCATTCGCTTATTTAAATGTTTTAAGAAATTATCTTGAGACTAAAACATTTCTGATTACAGATTTCTGGCTTTACACACTAATAATAACTTTTCTTGCTTTCGTTATTCTTAGAACCCTGAAAAAGAAAACCCGCATACTAAATGTTGATGGCAGGTAAAAAATAAAAGGGTGTTATTATTCAGAGCACCCTTAATTTATTCATTATGTTTGACTAAATTGCTTCTGTTTCAACAATTTTAGCTAAAATATCGTCATAAAGAATTAATAGATATTTCTTCCCTTCAATTTCTGCTTCTGTTCCTGAAAATTCTTTATATAAAACACTATCGCCAACGCTAATAGCTGAATTTTCGATACTACTTATTGCAACAACTTTTGCAATTTTCTTTTTCTCTTTTGCTGAATCAGGGATAATAATTCCGGATGCAGTTTTTTGCTCTTCTTTATCGTCAGTAATATCTAATAAAACATGTTCGTTTAACGGTTGTAATTCTTTCATTTTTTTCAATTTTAATGCCTGCCTGTCGGCAGACAGATTTAACATTATCTAATTTCTAACAATTCATCAATTTTTGGTTTGTCGAATCCAACAACTTGCCTGCCATTAATATCAATCTGAGGCACTCCCTGCTGACCAGTTCGCTTAACCATTTGTTCTGCCATTTTCTGATCTTTTGATACATCTATGTCTCTGAATGCAATTCTGTTATCCTTTAAATAGTTTTTAAGCGTTGTACAATGCGGGCATGTTTGTGTTGAATAAACAATAACTCTTTTTGCTTTTTTATCATCCTCTTTATTCGTCGCTGTATACAAATTATTGTCAAGCAATAACTTAAAAAATTCCGGTTTATGACATCCTTTCGTGGTTTTTGTATGCTTTGTATTTTCAAATTCTAAAAAGGCCGGAACCGAATTTATCTGAAACTTTTCATGAATATCCTTTACTTTAGATACATCAGCAATTAACAAATTAATCTCTTTATTATCAGTTTTTAATTCATTTAAATTTTGATACGCACAATCACTTTGTTCAGAACCTGATTTGTAAAGCAACAGAAACAATTTTTCAGATTTTTTTAGTTCAGTCTGTAAATCCTTAAATGAAATAACACTCTTAAAATTCATCTCTATTTTATTTATCTATATATGTATCTCCTGATATCATTTTTTATGCCATTTTTATTTTAGCAGATAAATATGAAAAAATGACAGTTAAATTATTATTATGTCAGGTAAACTATTACAAAACCTATAATAACAAGATCAAAAAAAGACTGGCATTTGCTATTTTGCTTCGAACTGTCGGATCAGGTTTGTTAACTGAACGCGGTTTTTAATTCCGGTTTTCAGATAAATGTTGTGAATGTGATCTTTAACTGTTTGCAGTGAGATAAAAAGACGATCACTAATTTCCTTATTGGATCTTCCTAAAATTATTTCATTAACAATTTCAGTTTCTCTTTTTGAAATACTAAATTTTTCGATAAACGATTCACGGGTATCCCCTGAAACGATATTAACGGGATGAACATAATTTTTATTTAAATATCGGTTAAGTATCAATAGAGGAATAATATCTTTAAAGAAATAAAGCATTGTATATCCGCTAATAAACAGAAAATCCTTCTCCCCTTTCAATAGAAATACAACAGAAATTGCATAGAGCAATACATTAACCAAAGCAAAAAACTTTATAAATCTTAATTTATGTTTATCCTTTAAATTTTTACTAAAAATAAAATAATTTGCAAAAACTATTATAAGCGTAACCAACTCAATTACAATAAAAAACAAAAATACATGTGTGTTGATTTGTTTCTGGTCAACCATAAAATAATTAATAAACGGAACCAGAAAGCCAAATACCAGAAACACTAATAAAAGAATAATGAAAAACCATATTGTAAATTTTAAGCTGAGATTTTTTTCAATCAGTTCGAATGATATTTTAATAAACATGTACCAGGCTGCAATCATAAATGGAACTCCAATAAAAGGAAGAAAGGAAAAAAGGTGTTTCAGTATTTCCCCTTTAATTTCAATATCAATTAATAGATAATGTGTTATTATAGTTCCTAGTAAACCGTAAAATCCAAAAAGAAATATCAATATTTGATGATAGAAATAGCTTTTAACATAGTCCAATTCATACCTGCGCTGCATAAAAAAAGAAATTGCCAAAGCAGCACAACCAAACAATATGGAAAATAGAATGGTTGTAATTACTAAAATTAGACTCATTATTATATTTTATTCTTAATAAGAAATAAAAATACACAAATTAATTATCGAAATCCATTAAAGAGAATGATTGTATCTCCTACCTAAGTTGGAATTTTTAAGACAGGAAGTACATCTTTCACATTTTACGTCTCTTTTTTGTTAATCCAAAAGATTACTAATCACCTCTTTTCCTGAAACATACCACCCCTACTTTGGTAGGATATTTTTTAATTCCTACTAAAGTCTCTGAAATCTGTTCCACATACAGCATACATTTACATTAAAATAAAATATTCATTAAAATCAGATATTATGGAAACAATTGAATCGATACACAATTTAAAATCAACAGCAGGCTCTGCGTACAGTCTTGGCTGGAGACAAATGTTTAAATATTTTCTATATGCATTCTTAGTTATTGTATTTTTAGGAGTTATTCAAACACCTGTTGGATGGACTTGGGAGATGCGTGACATTCATTTCCCTGTAATGTTTAGTTTTTTTAACATCTTTACTATAGCGTTCTATATATTTTTAGTAGCACCGCTAAGGTATGGTGCGTACAAGGTTTTTCTCAATATCATTCGCGGTGGTGAAATTAAAATGAATGAACTATTCTATGGTTTTAAAGACTATATTAATATCGTGTTAGCTAATTTATTACTAACAGCTATAATAGGTATTGGCATTGTCTTCCTGATTGTTCCTGGTATAATTTTCGCATGCCGATTAGCATTTGTACCCTATTTAGTGGTTGATAAGAAAATGGAAGCTGTTAAAGCCGTTGAAGAAAGCTGGAGAATGACCCGTGGTCATGGCTGGACAATATTTCTAATGGCCTTAATGACAATTCCAATCGGAATTGCCGGATTGGCTGCTCTTGGGATTGGGATTATCTTTTCAATTATATGGGCTAATCTTGCTTTTGCAGCAATATATGCTATTGTTATAGCAAAGAAAGAAAATAGCGACCTAAGTGTGTAAGATTACTTAGATTCAAAATGAAGAAAGGTGCTAAATCAGCACCTTTTTTTATTCATATCCCACAGCAACATATCCAACCCAATGGTGATTATTTGCCGGAGCGGTTGTTCCCATTTTCAGATCATCAACTTTTAAAACAGCATGATCAATACTGTTTGAGTAACCAACAAAAGTCCCTGATAATCCTTTATTATCAATAAGTTTATCTAAATTATTTGCGGTTATCAATCCAAACGGTACGGAATAGCGACCACACCAAATCCATTTATACTCTTTGTAATCCGATTCCTGAACTGTGTAATGAATAAACTTTTGTATTTTTTCAGGAGTTATATTATTTACCAGACAATTATCTATAATTTCCATTTCGTGATTTCGTGTCTGAGCTAAACCTATACTATCCGTTCCATATGGAGCATAGTCTTTACCACCCCAGTCTTCATCTCCATAATGTACTGCATCGCTTGAAATAAGGACAGCAACATCACTTCCCCATTCTAAATTTTTATCTAACATTATTTCAGATAAAGTTTTTGAAAAATAATCAGCAATTTGCAGCATCTTTTCATAAGACATATATGGAACCAAAACAGGAATTATTTCTATATCACGATTATTATATTGTAAAAAAGGTATAAGCGCTTCCAGTGAATGCTCAACACTTTGCATTTCGTCATGTATAACAAATAAACTATCGGGCAACTTTGAGATCAGATCTTCCCGCATTTCGGAAACTTTTACATTTCCATACGGAGCCGACCATTCATCGAAAGAATCGAAAATAATTTTATTCTCCAGATTGTAATTTCGTGCCTTATGAGCTACTCCAAAAAGTATAACTGTTTTTGCTTTTATTCCGTTTAATATTTTAGGATATAAATCGCCAACATAAGTATAATCGTCGTGTGGTGTTATAGCAACTCTCCATACTTTATCTGATTTATTAGTAGTATTTATACGAGAAATTATGCTATCCATTTGCCAATCCAGATGAGCAAATCCGAAGGTATCTACAACACTTCTATTTTTTAAAACTGAGTTTTGTTGATTTTGATTACAGCTTGCACAAATAATTAAGCCTATGAACAGAATCGAAAAAAATATACTTCTCATAATTCAATTTTTTATTATTACAATGGTATAATATTACAAAAAAAGTCCGCACAAAAACGCACGGACCTAATTATTAAAATAAATTATTTGTATTTAGAATAAACCTGTGATGTTACCATTTTCATCGATATCAATTATTTCGGCTGATGGCTTACCTGGTAGGCCTGGCATACGCATAATTGAACCAGCAATTGGAACAATAAATCCGGCTCCTGATGATAATTCAATATCTCTGATTTTAACCGTAAATCCTGTTGGCCGACCTTTCTTACTTGCAACATCAGATAAAGATTTCTGTGTTTTTGCTATACAAACAGCAAGATTTCCAAATCCAAGTTCTGTTATTTTCTGGAGTTTCTTTTTTGCCTTAACAGAATATTCAACATCTTTTGCTCCATACATTTTTGTTGCAATGGTGTTAATTTTATCCTCGAGACTCCAGTCAAGTTCATAAAGTGGTTTAAAACAATTATCGCATTCAGAAACCGCTTTAACAACCGTTTCCGCTAATTCTATAGCTCCATCACCACCTTTCGCCCATGAATCATTTAACGCTACGGTAACACCATGCTTTTCGCAATGCTTTTTTAATAATGCTACTTCAGCATCAGTATCTGATGAAAATTTATTTATTCCAACAACAGGTTTAAAACCAAAATAGCTCATATTTTCAATGTGCTTATCCATATTTTCAAACCCCTTTTCTAAAGCAGCTAAATCTTCATTTTGTAAATCGGCTAGTTTAGCACCACCATGATATTTTAAAGCTCTTATTGTAGCCACTATAACACAAGCATTTGGATTTAATCCGCCTAACTGCGATTTAATATTAAAGAACTTTTCTGCTCCCAGATCACTTGCAAACCCAGCTTCGGTAACAACATAATCGCTTAAGGACAATCCCATTTTTGTTGCAATAATGGTATTAGTTCCCTGTGCTATATTCGCAAACGGACCACCGTGAATAATTGCAGGATTTCCTTCAAGTGTTTGAACCAAATTAGGCTTGATTGCATCTTTAAGCAACACAGTCATAGCACCTTCAGCCTTAAGATCACGCGCAAAAATTGGTTTATCATCATAAGTATAACCAACAAAAATATTACCTAATCTTGTCTTTAAATCGTTTAAATCTTTAGACATACATAAAGTAGCCATAACTTCTGAAGCGGCAGTAATATAAAAACCAGTTTCTCTTGGAACTCCTTCTTTTGTGCCACCTAAACCAATAACTATGTCACGTAAAGCACGTTCATTCATATCCATTACACGCTTCCACTCTACAGTTCTGGGATCAATTCCCAGATTTCCTTTTTTTAATTGTAAATTATTGTCAATTAATGCAGCGAGTAAATTATGTGCTTTTTCAACTGCTGAAAGATCCCCGGTAAAATGCAGATTAATATCTTCCATTGGAATAACCTGTGAATGTCCTCCTCCGGCAGCACCACCTTTTATCCCAAAAACAGGACCCAAAGATGGCTCTCTTAATACAACAGTAGTTTTTTTGCCAATTTTATTTAGAGCCATAGTTAATCCAATCGACGTAGTTGTTTTTCCTTCACCTGCCGGTGTTGGAGTAATTGCAGTAACTAAAATAAGTTTCGCTTTTTTAATTTTTTCCTCATCTATCAGCTTCAAAGGAAGCTTGGCTTTATATTTTCCATACAATTCAAGTTCATCCTCAGGAATGTTTAGTTGTTTAGCCATATTAACTACTGGCTGAATGTTTGCACTTTGAGCAATTTCAATATCAGATTTCATAGTTTAAAGTATTTTATGATGATTAATTAATATTATAAATCACAAATTGAATTAACAAATTTACATAATTATATCATTCCATGTGTCATTTTTTTATATAGCAACATTAAACAAAAACCTTTGTTCAACATTTTCAGATACTTATTATTAATCAGCAATATAAAAAAGTGAAACAAACAATCTAATTAAAAATCCAGCTCTTTACTATGGTTCATAACGTGATTCTGACAGAATTTTTTGATAATTATCATTAAGCATTAAATCACTTACCAAAACTTCAGGATTACGTTTCATATAAGCTTTTACAATTTTCCATCCCAACCAGACTGTTGCCCTGCCCGGTGAATCTGATGGAAAACCTGCTGTAAATGGAGCAGGATTAATGTGTTTGTTAATTACCATATAATCCGTCGAAAAAAGCAATTTTTGTTCTATTAGATAATTCCACATCTGCTTTTCATTTTTAATGCACCAATTGATTTGATCTTCAGAAAATCCTATTTTTAGGGAATCCGGAGCTTCGGGAAATACAGCATCAAGGAAATACAGTATTTTTCCCTGGTAAACCATATTATTTACAAGATTATCAATCGAATCATTGAATACAAATTCGGTTGTAGCCCAGGCTTTTAAAGCATCCGTTGCTATATTTCGGGGATTCATATTTACCTGAAGGTAGTTTGCAATTCCTAATCTGTCGTAAAATTCACAGTCTGCACCAAAATACTTATCAACTCCGATAGCAAGAATACTGTCTGAAATAACAATTGATTGATTAAATCCTCCGATATATGTATAAACTTCAGGTACATCTTTCTCCGGAAAATAATATTTATAATATTTAAATGCCTTTGTTAAATCCTCTGATAAATCTATTACATCAGGAAAAACTTCCCTGGTTTTATTATAAATACTATTCATGTCATAATCGGTAATAAATCCATTCAGATATTCAGAATAGTTTTTATCATAAGGACTTCCAAGATTAATAACCCTTAAATTATATAACTCAAAAAACTCATTATATTTTTCAATGATTTCTGTTATTTCATTTTCTGTATTTCCAGGATCAATCTCAAAAATATCTTTGTCAAGCCTTTTAATCTCTATATTTAATTGTATTTCAGAAACATCAACACTTGGCTTATTGCCTTTATCACAAGCACTTAAAAACAAAATAATTAATGCCAGATATAACAAATCTCTTTTAATCATATAATGCTTTCTTTAAATAAATATTTATATTTCCTGATTAAGGTCTGATTTTTGAATACAATCAATAAAAATCGCCTACTTTGATTTGATTTTTTATATTTTTGTATTAACTAAAAATAAAGCCTAAAAGTATGAAAAAGTATTTATTTATTGTAATATTAACTCTGACAAGCATTAAGGTATTTTCTCAAACCAGCACCCGTTTTGCAGTTTTTGTTGATCCTAAATTTTCATGGATGTCGTCTGATTGGAAATCTGCAAACAATGATGGTTCCAAGTTCGGAGTTAACATTGGTTTAAATGTTGATAAATTTTTTGCGCCAAATTATGCCCTGATGACAGGAATTTCCATTGATAATACGGGTGGAAATTTAAATTTTGAAAACCAAAAAGACCTTAAAACCGGGAGTGGAATAGAATCTCTTGATCCAGGGAGTACAATTCAGTACAAACTTCAATACATAAATATTCCTTTAGGCTTAAAATTAAAAACCAACGAAATAGGATATTGGACTTTTTTCACTCACTTAGGATTAAGTGGAGGAGTTAATATAAAAGCTACAGCAGAAGTTGATGATTATGAATTAGAAAATGAAAACATTAGTGAGGAAGTTCGCTTATTTAATTTAGGATATTTTATTGGAGCGGGTGTAGAATATTCTATAGGTGGCAATGCTGCAGTAGTACTTGGATTAACATACACAAACGGATTTGTTGATATTACCGATGGAAATGATAGTAAAGTTACCTTAGGTAATTTAGCAATTCGTGTTGGAATATTATTCTAATTAATCATAATATAAACTTTTACTTGTATGAAAATTGCTCTGGCTCAATTAAATTATCATATAGGTAATTTTGAAAAAAACACCTCAGTAATCATTGATCATATTGAAAAAGCCAAAAATGATCAGGTTGATTTAATCGTTTTTTCTGAATTATCGGTTTGTGGTTATCCTCCACAGGATTTATTGGAGAAAAAATCGTTTATTGAACTATGCGGAATTGCAGTTGAAGAAATTGCAGCTAATAGTAATGATATAGCTGTTATTATTGGATCGCCGACATTAAATTACCACAAGAAAGGGAAAAAATTATATAACTCTGCAATTTTTATTGAGAACGGTGAGGTTAAATTTATTCAGAACAAAACTTTGCTGCCAACTTATGATATTTTTGACGAGTATCGCTATTTTGAGCCAAATGACAAATTCAATATAGTTGAATATAAAGGTGTAAAAATTGCAATTACAATTTGCGAAGATTTATGGGATTTTCGACCTACAGAAAACACTTTTGCCAGGAATCAGTTGTATAATGTTACTCCGATGGATAAACTCATTGAATACAAACCTGATTTAATCCTGAATATAGCTGCTTCCCCATTTTCCTATACAAAAATATGGGGTCGGAAAAATGTATTTATACGAAATGCAAAAAAATACAATCTTCCCGTTTTTACTTTAAATCAGGTTGGTGCACAAACAGAATTAATTTTTGACGGAGGTTCATTAGTAGTAAACCCTGATGGTACAATTGCAGATGAAATGAAACTTTTTGCCGAAGATTATAAAATTTATAATCTGGAGGATATTAAAAAATGTTCTGTTAAAAAAACTATAGATGAAGATCCTGATGTTATAGCAAAAATTCATGATGCGCTGGTTTTGGGAATTCATGACTATTTTGAAAAAATGAATTTTACAAAAGCAACTTTGGGCTTGTCAGGAGGAATTGACTCAGCAGTTGCTCTGGTAATAGCTGTGCAAGCGCTGGGAGCTGAAAATGTGCGGGTATTATTGTTGCCATCAAAATATTCATCTGATCATTCAATAACTGATGCCGAAATTCTTGCAAAAAATCTTGGTGTTAAGCATGATATAATAAATATTCAGGATGTTGTGGACAGTTTTAATAAATCTTTTCAAAATATTTTCAAGGGATTAGAGGAAGATATTACCGAAGAGAATATTCAGGCCAGAGCAAGAGGAACAATTCTAATGGCTTTGTCGAATAAATTCGGCCATATATTATTAAACACTTCGAATAAAAGCGAAGCGGCCGTTGGTTATGGAACGCTATACGGAGATATGAACGGTGGGCTTTCAGTTCTTGGAGATGTTTATAAAGCTGATGTATATAAATTAGCACGATATATTAATCGTAATTCCGAAATAATCCCGGAAAATACTATTATTAAACCTCCTTCTGCGGAGCTTCGCCCGGAGCAAAAAGACTCAGACTCTTTGCCTGATTATGAAACGCTGGATAAAATTCTTTTTGAGTACATTGAATTACAAAAAACTCAGGAAGATATTATTGAAGAAGGGTGGGATAAAATATTGGTTGAAAGGATAATAAAACTTGTCGATAGTAATGAATATAAACGTTATCAGGCACCTCCTATTTTAAGAATTTCTACCAAAGCTTTCGGCGCTGGAAGAAGGATGCCTCTGGTAGCAAAATATCATTAATATTTTACAATTGGATTCTTGTTTAAACCTTCCTCGTATATTTTAATCAGATAATAAAAGTAAAGTCCGATTTTCAGAAAAATATTTTATAGTTTTAGACTAAAATGATACATTTGTATGTTTTTTAACATAATTTTATAAAAAATAGATCAATGAACGTTGAATGCCATAATATTATCGATAACCAAATGTCCGTTTTTAGTGTTCTTAATCAGGATGAAAAGGAATTACTAAAAAGAAACAGTACCTGTACTTATTACAAAAAAAATGACATTATTTATAAAGAAGGTGATAAACCCAGCGGGCTAATATGTCTTTCGAAAGGTAAAGTGAAAATTTTTAAGGAAGGTGTTGGTGGTCGTGAACAAATTGTAAGAATGGCAAAACCTGTTGGTTTTATCGGTTACAGAGCGTTATTCGCAGAACAAAATTATCTTGCTTCGGCAGAGGCTATTGAAGACAGTGTAATTTGTACAATTGAAAAAGAAACTTTATATAAACTCTTAAGCACAAATTCAGATTTATCATTTAGTATAATTCGCTCCCTGGCATCTGAGCTTGGATTTTCAAATAACAGAACTGTTACTCTTACACAGAAACATATAAGAGGCCGTTTAGCAGAATCTCTTCTTTTCCTCAAAGATACCTATGGTATTGAAGAAGACATAGCAACAATTAAAGTATATCTGTCGCGTGAAGATATTGCCAATCTCTCAAATATGACTACCTCAAATGCAATCAGAACTCTTTCAACATTTGCCAGTGAAAAAATCATTGCTCTTGACGGAAGAAAAATTAAAATTCTTGATTTGAAAGGGCTGGAAAGAATCAGCGAATTAGGCTAGATTAAATGCCTGATTAGATTTCTATTTTTTTATTGATAAAGCTTCCAGAAAGTTTCTGTCATTCATAAAATTGGTGTCCAGCTCTCCCCTCGCATACATATTTTTAAATAAAATCAACTTTTCTGCAGTAACCGGATTATTAGTATCATATAATATCTGAGTGATTTTTGAAATTTTGGATGTGTCAAGTTTAATATTATTATCGGATGTGTGTTCAAAATATAATTCCACAGCACTTTCCAGTCCTTCATCCAGAATAGATGAAACAACTTCATGTGTCATATCAAATTTTATGGAATCATCCAGAACCTGCTGAATATCCCTTATAATCGCATTATTGAGTGAAGTTGAAGTGTGATTTAATACTATTACTGTATTAGTATCTTCCACATATCGTAGCAAACTTGTTCTGAAGCCATTCCATTTCCCGTGGTGATAAGCTATTTTTTTATCATTCCTTGTTCTTATTCTGAATCCAAAGCCATATGGAATTTCATATTTATTTCGAAGTTTAAAAGTGGAAATAGCCTCACTGAGTGTTTCCTGTGAAACAAGCACATTATTGTAAAGAGCCTGATCCCATTTAAAAAGATCACTGGTAGTTGAATAAACACCCTTATCTCCAACCGCTCCGTCGTTTACCGTTTCCGGAATTATTCTGTATCTGCGTCCCCGATAATAATAACCGCTTAATCTGTCTTTTTTTGAATTACTAAATGAACTGCTGTATACAAACGAATTGTCCATTTTTAATGGTTCAAATACATTTTTATGCATAAAGTCTGCGAACTTTTGATCTGAAATTCGCTCAACAAGCGAAGCTAAAATCACATAACCAGTATTCGAGTAATCCCATCTTCTACCAGGTGTGTAGTATAGATTTAGTTTATGCTCAGCCAGCAATTTAATAATTTCCTCATTATGTGGCGGTTTCTTGCCATGCCAGTGATGTTCTACTAACCAGTAATAATTTGGCAAACCCGAAGTGTGGTTTAAAAGCATTCTTACAGTAATCCGTGGATATGGAAACTCAGGAATAAATTTGGTAACAGAATCATCATAGTTAAGTAAATTCCTTTCTTTCAGAATCATTACGGCCATTGCTGTAAACTGTTTGCTTACCGAAGCCAGCTGAAAAATATCATCATTTTCCAGTTCTTTTCTTCTCAATAAATCACTATAACCAAACGACTGATTATAAATGCATTGACCTTTGTATGCTACAAGTATATTTCCATTGAAGTAGTTCTTTTTTGCCCTTATCTGCATTAAAGAATCTATCTTATTTGCCTTTTCCTGATAAAAAATCTTCTCTATTTCTATTTTTGCAGAATTAGTGACTATTTCTTCTTTATTTCGCGTTGCTCCCGGTGAATTGTAGTGAATACCAGCTGATATTACAGCTACAACAAAAAACAAAGAAAGAAATGTATATATTTTCAAATACTTATAATCCATAAATCATTCAGGAACTTGTTATTGTTCTTTTTTAATAAAGCGTCAAAATAAAACATTTTTTTACCGTAATCAAAGCCGTATCAGCAGGATTAGCGTATTTACATGGACATAGTGATAATAAATCAATCAAACACTTCACATGAAACAGTCTATTAACATCTGTATATGTGACGATTAAGCAGTTATCAACACAATAACTTTCTAAATAAGCTTGTAATTAGTTAATTGTGGAAAAATCACTCCTAGATGCTTAGCGCCTCTATGGTTAATAGAAAAGGTGCTTAGCATCTGTGAACTATTGCTCAGCATCTGACATCTGTACTGAACCGTTGCTTAGCATTTATAAAATGCTTAGCAACTAACTTACCAAATACCTTTTAATTTTTTATCATCAATAATTGCATAACTATGATCCGAAAAATTATCCTTATCATAATATATTATTTCAAAGGCCAATTCTTTATTTACCAGAGTGCCATTTCGTAAGCCTGCATAATCAGGATAAGAGCTAAATTTCCAGTCATTTAAATTATTACATAATTTTGATATCAACGGATTTTGGTAGATATAATGAAAACAAGTTATTGCATAATTGTGGTTATTCACTTCATCATTAAGGCATTTAGCTTTAGTATTATGTGAAAAAAGGGTTCCTCTTCGATTAAAATCTTTATTTATAGCTTTTGTATATGAGCTTAATACAGTTCCAATATTTTTTGATAACAATTGCACATTAGATCTGTGTTTTTCATTAATCAATTCGCAACTTTTTTCGTTTGCAACAATTAAAAAGTGAAAATGATTAGGCATTAAACACCATGCAATAATTTCTGCAAATGGTTTAATTAAAATTTTTACTTTCGATAAAAAGTAAAGATAATTTCTTTCGTTATAAAATATTGTTTGATTACTTCGATTATAAATATGGTATGTTTTATCTTTTTCGAAATGCATTAAATAAAAGTGTTAGTTATTAGATGCTAAGCACTTTAAAAGTGCTAAGCATCTAACAAAATAAATAAAATTGCAAAGCACCCTCAATATCTATTTCTTACTCCTGAAAGTACACTCGTTTAACCCGTGAAGAAACACTTGTAAATATTTCGTAAGGTATTGTATCCAGTAAATTTGCCAGTACAGTGACAGGTTGTTCTTTTCCAAAAATAATTACTTCATCTCCCTCATGTATATTACAATCAGTAATATCAACCATACACATATCCATACAAACGTTACCAACAACCGGCACAAAAAACCCGTTTATAAATAGTTTTCCTTTTCCATTGCTTAGTTTTCGATTCAAACCATCCGCATAACCCACCGGAACAATAGCGATTGTCATATCTTTCTGCGCCTTGCCCATACGATTGTACCCGATAGTTTCATCTTTTGGAACTTGTTTTACCTGAATAACTGTACTTTTCAAAGTACTAACAGTTGCGAGTTTATTCTGATTTGTTGCAGAAACTCCGTATAAGCCTATTCCAAGACGTACCATATCAAATTGCGCATCGGGGAAACGCTCAATACCTGCTGAATTTGAAATATGTCTGATTACGGGATATCCTATTTTCTGAGCTATGCTGTCACTTAGTTCACTAAATAAAGACACCTGATCAAAAGTGTACTGATCGTGAACATCTTCATCGCTGGCCGCAAGATGCGAAAATACAGAAGCAACCTTCACCGTATCTGAATTATTTAATTCCTTTATCAGTTTCCCAATCTCACTTTTTACAAATCCTAAACGGTTCATGCCCGTATCGAGTTTAATATGAATAGGATAGTTATTTATATTGGCCTTTTTAACCGCCGATTTAAACTGATTCAGAATATTAAAATTATAAATCTCAGGTTCAAGATTATGCTCAAGCATTAATTCAAAACTACTTTGTCCGGGATTCATTACTATTACAGGAATTACTATTCCTGCATGACGTAATGCAACTCCTTCATCAGCAAAAGCTACACCCAGATAATCTGCACGTTGATACTGCAAAACACTGGCTATTTCATAAGTACCGCTGCCATAGGATAAAGCTTTAACCATAGCCATTATTTTAGTTTCTGGTCTGAGCTTTGATTTAAAATAATTCAAATTTTGCACAATTGCACCCAGGTTAATTTCCAATATTGTGCTGTGTGCCTTTTCTTCAAAAAATGCAGATATCTTTTCAAAACGAAAATTTCTTGATCCTTTTAGTAAGATTGCTTCATCGTTGAATCTCTTTTTTACTGAATCTTTAAGAAATGCTTCAGTTGTTTTATAAAAGTACTTTTCAATATTAAAATGGCCTGAATGTGCCGAAATAGATTCTCCTATTCCAATTATCTGGTCAATTTGAAATTTGCTAATAAGCGAAGCAACTTCTTCGTACAATTCGTTGCCATCTTTTCCCGTTTGCAGAATGTCTGATAAAATTACTGTTTTTTTATCGTGTTGATTTTGCTGGCTGAGATAGTTTAAGGCTATTGCAAATGAATTAAGATCTGAGTTGTAGCTATCATTAATAATAGTGCAATTATTAATTCCTTTTTTTAGCTCCATACGCATGGCAACAGGTGGTAATGATTCAAATTTATACCTGAACTCGCCCGGATTTAACTCCATTGCACATAATGCAGCCATAACATGAATAGCATCTTCAATCGATGCGTTATCAATAAAAGGGATAGTTATTTCACTGTTATAATTATTAAACCTGAATTCTATCTTAGTTTTGTTGTTGATGATTGTTTTGGAAATAATTCTTAGATCAGCATTAGATTCTTCCGACCAGCTAAATAGTTTTTTCTTTGATAAATTTTTATCACTTCTAATTATCTGATCAATGATTTTATGATCAGCTGAATAAATAATAATATCAGAATTTTTAAATAATTTTAGTTTTTCCTCAGCCTTTTTATGATAATCTGTAAAGTTTTCCTGATGCGGATCACCAATATTAGTTATTAATCCAATATTTGGTTGTACTATATCTGCCAGCTTTTCCATTTCGCCAGGAAGAGAAATTCCTGCCTCAATAATTGCCAGATTATAAGATTCATTCATTAACCAAACCGACAACGGAACACCAACCTGTGAATTATAACTTTTAGGGCTTCTTACTATTTGATTTTTACCCTGCAATACATGAAATAACCATTCTTTCACAATAGTTTTTCCGTTACTTCCGGTAACTCCTATAACAGGATAAGAAAAGTTTTTTCTATGATAAGCGGAAATCTTTTGCAATGCATTCAGTGTATTTTTAACTTCCAGAAAATTTGCTTCAGAGTAACTTAAATGATTCTGTGGTAATGATTCCACAACGAAATTCCTTACTCCCTTTTCATAAAGTTCGCTAATGAATTTATGGCCATCGTGCCGCTCTCCTTTAATTGCAAAAAATAATGATTTAACGGACGATACTATATTCCGGCTATCAATTAATAAGTTTTCAATTTCGCTATTATCTTCACCAATTAACCAGGCATCTATAATATTTGATATTTTTGAAATTGTATATATCATGAATTTTTTTCGTTCATAACTTTATTAAAACAAACTCTGCAAAGAGGTTCGTATTCGTTAGTCTCTCCAAGAAGTACAAGTTTATCGCTTTCAGCTATACGATGTGAGTACTGAGCCAAATTTCCACAATGCATACAAATTGCATGTACTTTCGTTACATATTCAGCTTCAGCCATTAAAGCAGGAATTGGTCCAAAAGGTTTTCCGAGATAATCCATATCGAGACCAGCCACGATAACACGAATCCCACTATTTGCCAATTTATTGCAAACATCAACAAGATTTTTGTCGAAAAACTGAGCCTCATCAATTCCTATAACATCCACATTTCCGGCAAGCAGCAATATATTACCTGAAGACTCTACCGGTGTAGAGCGAATTGTATTCTCATCGTGAGAGACTACTTCTTCTTCGGAATATCTTACATCAATTAAAGGTTTAAAGATTTCAACTTTCAATTTTGCGTATTCGGCCCTTCTTAATCTCCTGATTAATTCCTCCGTTTTACCAGAAAACATCGATCCACATATAACTTCAACCCAGCCTCTGTTTTTGCTTTTTTTATTTGTACCTTCGAAATACATCTTATACTAAATTCTAAACTATTATCGTTATTTTTGCATAATATAATAACCATTGCCCTATGAATAAACACGAACTGGTTAAAACCATCCTAAAAAATATACAAGATATTTATACTATCTCGGGTAAATTTGAAAACCCTGACGAACTGCATCAGATAGATATTGATCTTGCTCTTTCAAAAGTAAGAAATCTTTATGATTTATTATTAAACATTAATACAAAGACATCACATACTACTCAGGATCAGGCTAAAGAATTATTAACAAAACCTGAACAGGCTAAATATGACAATGTAAAAAAAGTTACAGAAATAATTATAAAACCTGAAATCGCTGAGCCTGAAGCAGAAGAAAATACTGTTCCGGAACCTGAGCTTGTAATTGAAAAACCAGGCGGAGATATTCCAGTTGAAGAAGAAGCTAAAGATGAATCTGTAGAAATAATAGAAAATGGTAATAATGCTGAAATTATTGCTGATAAATTTCATTCCAGAAAGTTTGTGCATGATAATATTTCCAGGAAAAATATTAAGAAAGACGTTTCTGCCAAAATGCAATCAAAGCCAATAAAAGATATTAATTCTGCGATTGGAATAAACGACAAATTTATTTTTATAAAGGAGTTATTTGAAAATGACAAGGAGCATTATCATGAAACTATTCAGGTTTTAAATAATTTCGACACTTTTGAAAATGCTTTAGAATTTCTTGGTGAAAATTTTGACTGGGATTCTGAGGATTCAAATTTTGAACGATTAAAAGAATTAGTAAAAAGAAAATATTCTTAATTAGTACGTAGATATTATTACTGAATACCTGGTAAATACTTAAATTGATTTAATTGAGAATATACAAAGACCAGCGTTTTCTTTCAATAGCAATACAAACATGTAAAAATGAGTAAACTTTATTTAGTTCCCACCCCTATTGGAAATCTTGAGGATATTACTTTAAGAGCAATACGCATATTAAAAGAAGTTGATATTATTCTTGCAGAAGACACACGTAAAACCAGTATTTTATTAAAACACTATTCCATTGAAAAAACTGTTTTTGCTCATCATAAATTTAATGAGCACAAAGCAATACCTGGAATTATTGATCGGATATTATTAGGTGAAACCTTTGCAATGGTCTCAGATGCTGGAACACCTGGAATTTCAGATCCAGGATTTTTACTTGCCAGAGCCTGCATTGAAAAAGAAATTGAAGTTGAATGTTTACCAGGAGCCACTGCTTTTGTTCCTGCACTTGTAAATTCAGGTTTACCTAACGATCGTTTTTCATTTGAAGGATTTTTACCTCAAAAAAAAGGACGTCAGAAAAGGCTTATGGAACTTGCTGAAGAACAAAAAACCATGGTTTTTTATGAATCGCCATACAGGCTTTTGAAAACGCTGGCACAATTTGCAGAAACCTTTGGTGATGATAGAAAAGCATCTGTTTCCCGTGAATTAACTAAAATTCATGAAGAGAATATTCGTGGTACTTTAAAAGAATTAATCGAATATTATACTAAATCAACTTTAAAAGGAGAAATAGTAATTATCGTTGAGGGATTATCAAGTTTCGCAAAATCTGCAAAAAGTGAGGATTAATTGTTGCCCTTTGTTATTAGACTGCTAAATACACTTAAATAAAAGAGGCTGTCTCAAAAGTCCTTTTTTGTCATCTCTAACTTGATTGAAAATCTAATAAACATTGTATCAGATTAAGTACGAGATTCCCTTTCCTGCCTGTCAGCAGACCAATGTCAATAAGTTAAGAGAATAACCTGCTAAGTATTTGCATATTAGCAGGTTATTTAGTATATTTAAGTGTAATAAATCAAAAAAATATACTATTA
>JAHOYT010000005.1 GCA_019038645.1 Bacteroidales bacterium | reverse complement strand
AACAAAACCAAAAGATTAAAAAAGCCATAAGTAACAGAAATTATAGATTTGATGTTTCAGCCACCGGGTTTTCATGTAAAATAAGTCTAAATAAGTCCTAAAAAAGTATCCATTTAAATCTAATCTTCAGTCGGAAATGGAAATCCTGAAATACATAATGAACTAAAATGTAACCGGAGCTTGAAAAAGCTCCTTTTTTTATTTTCATAAATTAGATTCTTTATTTCAACTATTACAGTATAAATCTTATTTTTGATAAATATTAATGCCGAAATAAACATGAAAAAGGATATTGCTATTGTTGCAGGAGGTGATTCATCCGAATATATAATTTCAATTAACAGTGCGAATCAGATTGCAAAAGTACTCGATAAAGACAAATTCAATGTGTATACAGTTATTGTAAAAGGAACCGAATGGGTTGTAAACAGTGAAAATTTTTGTGATTTAATTGTAAACAAAGATGATTTTAGCTTTTCGTTAAATAATCAAAAAACAAATTTTGACTGTGCTATGATTATTATTCATGGCACTCCAGGAGAAGATGGTAAAATGCAGGGATATTTCGACACACTTAAAATCCCATATACCTCTGCAAATACACTGGCATCTGCAATTACTTTCAATAAAAATTTTAGTAAAAACTATTTAAAACACTTTAATATTCCAATTGCAAAATCTGTTTCCATAAAAAAAGGAGATATAGTTAATGCTGATCAGATAATTGAAATTACCGGATTACCATGCTTTGTTAAACCAAATTGTGGTGGATCAAGTTTTGGAATAACAAAAGTTAAAGAAAAAGAAAAGCTTTTTGAAGCCATTGAGGAAGCGTATAAAGAAGACACCGAAGTAATTATTGAAGAATTCCTTGAAGGAAAAGAACTTACATGCGGGCTGTTAAAAACAAAAAAAGAAATACTTATTTTCCCTCCAACTGAAATTATAAGTAAAAATGAATTTTTCGATTACGAAGCTAAATACACAGAAGGAATGGCTGATGAAATTACTCCGGCCCAAATTTCAGATGAATTAACAAAAGAAGTTCAAAATCTTTCATCTCAGATATATGATATTTTCAATTTAAACGGAATTGTACGTATTGATTACATATATTCTAAAAACAAACTCTTTTTTATGGAAGTAAACACGGTTCCCGGGATGAGCCTGGCCAGCCTTGTTCCAAAACAAATAGAAGCTGCCGGATTAAATATGAAAGATGTATTAACATTAGTTATTGAGGATTCAATGGAAAGAATTCAATTTGATCCAAACAAATAAAAAAGAAGACCTAAGCTTATCAATCTATTCCTCTTCAATGAAATATTATTTCGGTTACCTTCCACTCAAAAAAAATTACGAAGGGCGAAAACTTTGGGACAATACCAATCAAATTTTTAATAACACTATCTTTTCATTTCCCTTTTTAACAATTTCATTAAAATAGAACTTTATTTTAGAATAATCCCTGGATGAATAAACAGATTTTTTGAAATTATAAACAAAGGATATATTAACATCTATATCACTTTTATTTACTTTATAAGTAAGTTCAAATAAATCATTTTTAATTATGTAATCTTCCGGTAAATAATCAACCTGGTATCCATTTGGGATTTTAATATTTGAATTGTAAACTCTTTTCTTAGGATATGTCATATCAATTGGATATGTGCGGGTCTTTTGCTTTAAAGGATTATCTGAAAAGGGCTCATTTAAAAATGGAGAAATATAAACTTTATTGTTTATATTTTCTGCTATATTGTTAACATGGTATTTCAAAACATATGGTTTTTTAACATCATATTGATTTTCAACAATTAAAGATGAATCACTAACACTATAACCTTTTTCTCCAAGGCTTTCTAAAATTCCCTCTTTATCATCTCCATAACTTTTTCTGAAAGAATACGCACTATATTCAGTTGCACTCTTTTCTACTTTTACATGTATATCAGAATCTATTAGATTAATAAATAAATTTGTTTCTATTTCGGATGTAAAATCGCACTGAAGTCCTGTCCAACCTTCAATTTCAGTTGTCACCGGAAGTCCCCGATCGTTAATACACCTGGTTGGTATTCTATTGTTTAAGCATAATACTTCCGTTGCATCTGAAAGTATTATTTCCCCGTTAATTTGCGCACCAATTAATACGTAGTTAAAGAAATGCCTGTACGGATAGTTATATCTAATTTTACCGTGCGAACGTGTACTGGACCATATTGGAAATGCTTTCACCCCGCCTGCGTTAAGTAGACCTACAGTAAATAAATTTATTTCAGCACTATTACCATGCTTATCTTTAATAAAATCACCAACAGATTTGTTTGTGTATCTTGCATTTTTCTGATCCCAATTATAGTTTGCTTTAACATAATTAAGAATAAATTCAAATTTTTCTTCAGAAGTTTTATTCTCAATCGCATCTAAATCAATTAGTTTTGGAGCTAATTTAGTACTCTTTTTTAAATACTTTCCAAAATCGTCTTTCTTACTTAGTTCTTCAATTAAATCCGGCCATGTGGTTAAATAATCTATTTTCGCACCACTTAAATAATATAAGTTAGATAGCTGAAAATCAAGTTTAATTATATAATCATTTTTAGATGTTATATATTCTTCATCTTTAAATGCCGGAATGTTCTTCATTCCAAATATATAAACCATATCGTGATATATATTACCTCCACGTCCATCCGGAGGTCCAAAATACCTTTTTCTGCTTCTATCTTCATAAGATTTCTGCATATCAAATTTGTTAGCACCCTGTAAAAGCCAGGTATAATTGCAAAACGGAATCATTCTTACCTCATATTCACTTCTCAATACCGGTATTTGAGATTGAAATTCCCAATCACGCATCTGCGAAACATATTGCGATTTTATCTTATATCTGTATTCTAATATTGAGCCCTCTTTAACATTTGGAAAAGCAAATTTCTTTACCATCCAATATCTATTTATTTTTTCATCATAGCAATTTTTAGTATTGAGTTTTGTTTTAGTAATCTTCCCGTTTACAAAATTATATGTATAAGCTTCGAGATCATAAATAGTTTCAAATGCTCCTCCTTCATGATAATATGGAATTTCTACCTCGGCCCATTCTAATCCAGCTTCAGACAAGATTTTAATTCTCTTAGTTTTTTCAAAAAGAACTTCAAATGAATTATTTAAAACAAAATGTGATTTCCCGGCATCAAATAAAACAACTGCTTCTGCAGATTTATCATTGACATATTCCGTCATTTTAATTTCAGCAGCAGTAATATTTCCAAACTTTTTTGGTAAATTCTGCGCCAAAAGTATTGCTTGTTGCATAATTAGTACGAACAGTAACAATGTTTTTATTAATCTCATAATCAATTCTTTTTTTCAGTGACAATATAATTGTTTTTTTCAATTGTATTTACTTCTTGAATAAAATCGTAAAGGCCTTTATATTCACTTATAGTATAGTTACCTGAATTAAGCAAGAACTCTTTTATTATTAGCACTATATTACTTTTTTGATGAAATTCTATATTATACTTACCGTATTTAGTTTCGATGCATCTATTCACTAACGTATTTGTAATTTGATAACCATCAATAATTTCATATTCAAGAGTATCGATTTTATAAACAGGATAATTTAGTTGAACCGGAAGTTTCCTTTTGCCAGGTTTTTCAAAATTTGGTGTATTAATAGCTAATACTTCTACTATTATTTCGTTGCCATACCTTTTATAAATATTATTTGACTCAGCGGTATACGATAACTGAATTTCTGCGGAATCTCTAAATAATTCTTTTACGACAATTTCATCAGCTTCGAAATCTGATTCCACGTAATATTTTTTTATGATTTGATTTCTTCTGGTCTCATTAATTGAATTATTCAAATAGTGTATAAATTCATAATCTTCTCCTTTATATGCATTGTAAAAATGAGCTCTTGCTTTTTCATTTTGATAGGTATAAACTTTAATATTCCTGGTTTCCAGAACATCATTATTATTTAACGATGGAGTTCTTTGAAAATGGCTATTATTATCACAAATAACAAATGCGTCTCTATTTTGCGTAAAAGTACCCTGATAACCAAATGGTCCATCACTTGTACAATCCAACCAAATAGTATCATTTAAGAGTGGAATGTTTAAAATTATATGGTTAGATTGATGCGAGGGAAACTCTTTATTAACTTTTTCAATTTTATCTCCTGCGAATACTTTTGTGTAATAAGCATCAATTCCTATAACATTTAGTACTGCAATAAAATAATTTGATAAGGCTTTACAATCTCCATACTTGTTTTCGGCAACATAAGAAGCCGGGTATGGTTTGAGACCACCTGTTTCTATTGAAACATTAATATATCTTGTATTATCCTGTAAATAATGATACAATATTTTAACCTTTTCCTTTTCATCACTTATGCCTTCTACCAAACTTAATATATGTCGTGAATCACTTTCAGTTAAATCTGACAAATTCTTATTTAACTTATTTTGCCAATTTCCAAAACTAACCCAACTATCAAAAGACCCATCAACAGAATAATTAAATTCCTTTGGCACAATAACAACTTTTGGTAAGAAATTACTACTCGGAGGTGAAGCAATTTCAGGCTCCATCAAATCTGTATAATCTGTTTCCCATGTATATTGATTATTGAAATCTAAAGAATCTACCTTAGGTTTATTTACAAATTGCTCAGTATATTCAATATTATATCCAACGGGTATTTTCAAAAATAGTTTAGCTTTCAAAGTAGGTATATCATAATCTAATACAGGTAGCCAATAATCAATAAAAATAAATTCATTTTGCTCAATTTCATATGAATAAGAGAGTGTATATGGATATATATTATGCCTTAATGTAAATTCTTTTACAAATTCATCTTCATAAAAATAATCCGAAAATGCACTTCTATCTTCTATATCACCCTTTTTTAGTTTTTTTACTATTTTACCATTGCTGTCTTTTACAATTGCATTTATGTTTGAGACCTTACGCATCGATGAATATTGAATGACAACATCCGTATACTTATCTCCAGCCCTGTTATTAATCTTAATTTCAAAAAGGACTGTCTTATGAAGATTATCCCTTTTTACTTGAATTTTAGTCTCATGATAAACTAATTCTGCATCTGGAGTTTGAGCAACTAAACAAATTGAATAGGATACTAATACTAAAGTTATAAAAATTCTAGTTAAAATGCTCATAACAAGTTTTTAAAGAATCAATTTTCAAAAAATAAATTTTGAATTTTAAAGATAGCTTTTTAATTAAGTTTTTGTATTTCTATTTATGTAATAATTTTCGGGATCAAAAAAATACCGGCAAAGATAATTTCTTTACCGGTACTAATTTTTTCTTCTATAATTTATTTCACTGATTCAAAAGTAAATTTACCTTCCCGATACTCTTCAATTGGAGCACAAGTACACATTAAGTTTCGGTCTCCATAGCCATCATTAATACGACCCACAGCAGGCCAGAATTTATTTTCCCGAACCCAATCCAATGGGAACGCAGCTTGCTCTCTTTCGTAAGGTCTTTCCCAATTATTAGAAACAACAACTTCCTGAGTATGCGGAGCATTTCTTAAAACATTATTTTCCGCATCAGCTTTTCCTTCTTTAACATCAATAATCTCCTTGTAAATAGAGATCAATGAATCAACAAATCGATCAAGCTCCTGAAGTGATTCACTTTCGGTTGGTTCAACCATTAAAGTTCCATGAACAGGAAATGATAAAGTAGGAGCATGAAATCCATAATCCATTAAACGTTTAGCAATATCAGCTTCTGTTATATTTGCCATTGCTTTAAAGTTACGGCAGTCCACGATCATTTCGTGAGCAACGAAACCTGTTTCTCCGGTATAAAGAATATCGTAATATTTCTTTAATGATGCTGCAAGATAATTTGCATTAAGGATTGCAATTTTACTTACACTGGTTAATCCTTCGCCACCCATCATTTTAATAAATGCATGTGAAATAGTTAAAACACTGGCGCTTCCCCAGGGAGCAGCTGAAATAGCTTTAATGGCCTTTTCGCCACCAATCTTTACAATCGGATTAGATGGTAAATAAGGAACCAGATGTTTGGCAACACCTATAGGTCCAACTCCAGGTCCTCCTCCACCGTGCGGTATTGCAAAAGTTTTATGTAAATTCAGATGGCAAACATCAGCACCAATACTAGCTGGATTTGTTAATCCAAGTTGTGCATTCATATTTGCGCCATCCATATATACTAATCCACCATTTTGATGAACAATTTCGTTCATCTCTTTTATTTTGCTTTCGAAAACACCATGAGTAGACGGATATGTAACCATCCATGATGAAAGATTTTCTTTATGTTCTTCTGCTTTCTTTCGCAAATCTTCGATATCGATATTTCCGTTTTCGTCACAATCAACAACTACAACTTCCATTCCCGCCATAACAGCACTTGCAGGATTTGTTCCATGTGCAGATGAAGGAATAAGAGCTACATTCCGGTGTCCTTGTCCATGCTCAAGATGATACTCACGTATAACCATTAAACCTGCATACTCTCCCGCCGCTCCGGAATTAGGCTGGAATGATATAGCATCGAAACCTGTTATGATTTTTAAATCATCTTCTAATTCTTTAAATAACTGATGATAACCTTCAGCCTGATTAACAGGAACAAAAGGATGTATTCCTCCGAATTCAGGCCAGCTCATTGCAAACATTTCGGTTGATGCATTCAGTTTCATAGTACATGAACCTAAAGAAATCATTGAATGAGTTAATGAAAAATCTTTTCTTTCCAGTTTTTTGATGTAACGCATCATTTCAGTTTCTGAACGATAGCGATTAAAAGTATCAACTGTCAGAAATTCGCTGCTACGTTTAAATTTATTATCAAAAGTTATTTGATTTGGAACCTGCGTTAATTTATCAACCTGTTTACCTGAAGCAATTGCAAATATTTCAATAACATTATTTACATCTTCGATTAATGTTGTTTCATCAGTACTAATTCCTATAGTATTATCATCGATATAATGGAAATTAATTTCTCTTTCAAGGGCTAATTTTTTAATATCAGCAGATTTTACATTACCTAAATTTATCTTTAAAGTATCGAAAAAGTCTTTATTCTCTTGTTTATAGCCTAACCCCAGTATCTTTTCATTAAGTATTACAGCCATGTTATGAATATGCATTGCTATACGCTTTAAGCCATCTGCTCCGTGATACACTGCATACATACCAGCCATTGTAGCTAATAATGCCTGAGCAGTACAAATGTTTGAAGTAGCTCGCTCGCGCTTAATATGTTGCTCGCGTGTTTGAAGTGCCATACGCAAAGCAAGTTTATCCTGAGAATCTTTTGAAATACCTATTATACGACCAGGAATACTTCTCTTATACTTTTCTGATGTTGCAAAATAACCTGCATGCGGTCCTCCATAACCCATAGGAATACCAAATCGCTGAGTTGAACCTACAACAACATCAGCGCCCCATTCACCAGGAGGTGTTAAAAGAACTAAGCTCATTAAATCGGCAGCAACTGCAACTGCAGTATTATTCTCATGAGCTTTCGCTACAAAATCTTTATAATCTTCAATTTTTCCGTCAGCAGTAGGATACTGAACTATAGCACCAAATACCTTATCGTTCAATTCAATATTTTTGTAATCGCCTTTTACTATTTCAATGCCTAAAGGAATTGCTCTTGTTTCAATTACATCGATAGTTTGTGGAAACACATTTTTATCAATAAAGAAAACATTTGCACCAGCCTTAGCCTGTGCTCTGGGTCGTCCATTAAAAAGCATGATCATTGCTTCAGAAGCTGAAGTTCCTTCGTCTAACAAGGAAGCATTTGCAAGCTCCATTCCGGTAAGATTCATAACTACAGTCTGGAAATTTAATAAGGCTTCTAAACGACCTTGCGAAATCTCTGCCTGATATGGTGTATAAGAAGTATACCAACTTGGGTTTTCCAAAATATTTCGTAAAATAACTGCCGGGGTTATTGTATCATAATATCCTAATCCGATATAAGTTTTATACAACTTGTTTTTAGCTGCAATTGCTCTTAACTTTTTTGAATATTCGAACTCGCTAATACCTTTTTTTAAATTCATTGGGTTTTCAAGTCTGATTGACGAAGGAACTGTTTTATCAATTAATTCATCTAAACCGGAAACACCAATTTTTTCAGCCATTTTAACAATCTCGTGATCTCGTGGACCATTGTGACGTTTAATAAAATTATCTAGTGCCATGTTATTAAGTTATTAAATTGTATGATATATATGTTTATTTTTTTTCAGAGTTAAAAATAACATTAAAGATTCAATATTAAAAATTGAATGGTATTTACAGGATCAGAATTTTATAAAACAACGTTAAAAAGCTATTGTTCAGGCCTTAACCAGACCCATTAAAAATATGGATTTTCGCTTTTTTCCTGTGCAATTGTAGTATTTTCCCCATGACCTGAATACACTACCACATCATTGTTCAAGGTGAATAGTTTATTCTTAATACTTGCAATTAGAGTGTCGTAATCGCCACCAGGAAGATCCGTTCTTCCAATACCTCTTTTAAATAAAACATCTCCTACAATAACGAATTGCTCCTGTTCATTATAAAGGGCAATGCTGCCAGGGGAATGACCGGGAACATGCTTAACCTGCAATGTTGTATTACCGAATTTGATCTCGTCGCCATCATCCACAAATTTATCCGGAACCGGAGGCTGTTGAACGTTAAATCCAAATGCCATAGCCATATCATTTGAACGTTCAAGTAATGGCATATCTTCCTGATGAGCAATTGAAGGAACTTTATATTTATTAACTAAATAGGCATTCCCCATTATATGATCGATATGACAATGTGTATTAATAATCTTTTTTACCGACAGATTATTCTCCGAAATAAAACTGTCAATTTCTTTAAACTCTTTCTCTTCATTACAACCTGCATCAATTATTATACATTCATTTGATTCGTCGTACAACAAAAAAGTATTTTCCTGAAAAGGATTAAATACAAATATTTTAATTTTTATCATATTTAATATATTAAATTATTGTTTCCCTTTTAGCATTGGAACAAAAGCGAAATATCCATGTTTTGACTCTTTGTATTCATTTTCGCCAATACGTTCTATCAGCATCATAACCTGACCACCAGACCCACCAACCGGAATCACCATGCGTCCACCTATTTTTAATTGTTTTAACAATTCTTCAGGAATTTCAGGAGCTCCTGCTGTTATTAAAATTCTATCGAACGGTCCATGATTTGGCAGACCAGCATATCCATCGCCATAAAAGAAATATGGTTTATAACCCATATCAGATAATAATGCTCTGGATTTTAAATAAAGCTCACGATATCGCTCAATAGTAAAAACTTTTGTACCTAACTCAAGTAATATTGCACATTGATATCCGGAGCCGGTGCCAACCTCCAGTATTTTATTATGTTTTTCAATCTGCAATAATTCAGTTTGAAAAGCAACGGTATATGGTTGTGATATAGTTTGTCCGGATCCAATGGGAAATGCCTGATCACGATATGCAAACTCAATAAAACTACTGTCCATAAAATGATGCCGTGGAATCTTTCCTACAGCCTCCAGTATTCTTGTATCTTTAATGCCTTTTTCTTTTATGGTATCAACCAGCTTTTTTCGCAGTCCTTTATGTCTGTATGTATCTGTCATTTACACAATATTCCAATCTAAATGGTACTCGTAAAGATAACAGAACAATTATCAATAATCAAAAGAAGATAATTTAATATTAAATCATATATAATTATTAAATGGAAAATCTTTAAAACATAATTTTTAACTGATAATTTAACTATTAGAAGTAAATCACAAACTTGTTTTTCAGGTTATCAACATAATTTAGTTAATAAATAAGCGTATCTAACTTTATTCTAAATTCTTAAATAAATTAAGTTTGTATAAATATTAAACTATAATTATGAAAATAGGTATTATTGGCATCAATTCAGTTAAGGACAATGATCATTTTTCTTTAATAAATAACGCTCTGAAAAAAAATCTGCATGGGTTATTTTCACCACACACTGAAGAAATAATGCCTATAAGCAGGAGTTTTAATAAAAATCTTTATAATTCTGCAAACGAACTTATTGAAAAAGTTGGAGCTATTTATTTTGCCGGCACCTTAAAACCGAACTATGATTTTGCTCTGGATGCATTAAAAAAATCATGCCATATCTTTATTGAAGATATTTCCGGATTAACAATTCAGGAAATAAAACATCTTTATAAAGTAGCATTTGAAGCGCGAACCAGAATTCAGTTAAAGTTATCCAAATCATTTTCTTCTGTATATCTTGAAGTCGGAGACTATCTAACAAATCCCAAATTAATTGAAATAAATAAATGTTATAGTTCTCTTATTAGAAATACAGATTATTTTGAGGAGATTTTAAATAATTTAAACATTGCAAGTCAACATATCAATTCCGGAATTAAAAAAGTGTCAGTTGTAACATTACCTGTTGAAATAAATCATTTTAGTCTTATTCATGTTCGGGTTGATTACGATAACGGGGCAGTATTAAATATGAAGTTTAATAATATTTCAACAAATGAGACTAATAAAATATTGTTTTATCAGGCAGAAACAACAGTAGATGTTGATTTCATTCGAAATTTTGCTGTAAAATACAAATTTGACAATGGACAAATAATAAGAAGTGAATTTACCGGGAAAACTGAAGATACATTAAAAGCCGAAATGTTGGGTTTCATTAATTCCTGTCAAAACTTTGATCTGCAAAATACTTCAGAAGCCCCTCCTATTATTAGAACTATTCAGACATCAAAGGAAATAATGGATCATTTATTTAGTACAAGTAATTAATAGAAGTAAAATACTGTTTTATTCTTTTTGCTGATAAATAGTTTTATTTTATCAACAATTTAATTTCTTTTACATCTAAAGAAGTATTTATTTGGTTTCCCGAATCAAGAATCCTGAATGAATAAAAAATTACATACTCTAAAATATCTGTTATTTGATTACTTTACTGCGGTTATAAGCTGGAGCTTATTTTATATTTACCGAAAAACCTTTATTGAGCCATTAAAATATGGTTATAAAGTACCTTTAGAATTAGCTGAGAAATACTATTATGGAATCATTTTTATTCCGATATTCTGGATTTTTCTTTATTATTTAAGCGGCTATTATAGAGATATTTATCGCAAATCACGCTTAAAGGAACTTGCCCAGACTTTTTTTACAATACTTATTGGATCCATAATAATCTTTTTTACATCTTTACTCGATGATCAGATTTTGGTTTATACACATTATTACAATTTATTTATATCTCTTATATTAATTCAATTCACTGTTACTTACATACCAAGAATAACCCTTACATCTGTCACTAATAATAAAATTCACAACAGAAAAATTGGCTTTAATACAATAATTATTGGAGGAAACAGAAAAGCAGCTGACATTTATCAAAAAATTGAAAATCAGCAGAAATCAGTAGGAAACAAATTTGTTGGATTTATTTGTATTGTTGAAAAAGAGAAACATTTACTGGAAAAACATCTGGATAATCTGGGAAACCTGAATAATATTAGAAAAGTTATCGATGATTATAAAATTGAAGAAGTTATAATTGCACTGGAATCTACCGAACACAAAGACATTGGGAAAATAATCAATTATCTGGATGATAAGAATGTTGTTATTAAGGTTATTGCCAGCATGTATGATATATTGATTGGCAAGGTAAAAATGGCACATATATATAGTACACCTCTCATTCAAATATCGCATAGTCTGATGCCTACCTGGCAACAGCAAACTAAACAGTTAATTGATATTAGTTTATCATTGTTAGCACTTATAATTTTCTCGCCGGTATTAATATTTCTTTCTGTTGGAATAAAATTAACATCAAAAGGACCTGTGTTGTATAGCCATGAGAGAATAGGACAATTCGGGAAACCATTTACATTGTATAAATTCAGGTCAATGTATGTAGATGCTGAGAAAAACGGACCTTCATTATCTTTTAAAGATGATTCCAGAATAACCCCGTTTGGGAAATTTATGCGTAAAGCTAAACTGGACGAATTACCTAATTTTTATAATGTTCTAAAAGGTGATATGTCTCTAGTAGGGCCAAGACCGGAGAGAAAATTTTATATTGATCAAATAATAGGGAAAGCTCCTCATTACCTTCATTTACAAAAAGTAAAACCAGGAATTACATCGTGGGGTCAGGTAAAATACGGATATGCAGAAAATGTTAATGAAATGACAGAACGTTTAAAATATGACATTCTTTATATTGAAAATATGTCGGTTTATGTTGATTTCAAAATTATGATCTACACTATATTAATTATTCTAAAAGGAAGGCATATTTAATTCAGATTATATTTTTTTATTACTTTATAAACCGGCCCTTCCGAAGTTAAAATACTTTCATAAAAATAAACCTCACTGATTTTTAATTGTTCTATTTGGGTTTCTTTATATTTCTCTATTAAATTTTTAAGCTTACTTCTATTTTTTAAGAACTTTGTTCTTCCTATTGTAAGATGAGGCCTAAAATCTTTGCTCTGAATAGTGAATCCGAATAAGCTAATTGCAACGTTAATTTTATTGTAGATCTGGTTAAGATCTTCTGATTTTTTTATTCCCAACCACAAAGCTTTTGGATTATTCACATTTCTAAAAACGCCCAGTCCGGTAATCTTTATTAAAAATGGATTTAAACCTTCTGTATATTCTGAGAGCATGTTACAAACATTATCAATGTCCTTTTCATCAGTATCACCCAAAAAGGCTAAAGTAATATGTAAATTTTGTTCTTCTACCCATTTAACTCTTTCATCTTTTAATTCAAGTCTAATGTTCTGATAAACTTCTGAAATACTTTTTGTATTAGATATTTTAATTGCAATAAAGGTTCTTTTCATAATAGTAATATCTTGACTTCAAAGCAAATTAAATTTATATTTACAATATATCAATAAAAGGTTCGAATATATTCTTAAATAATAATATAATGAAAAAGATAGCAGTCGTATTGGCAGGAAACGGAGTTTTCGATGGATCTGAAATTCATGAAGCTACACTAACTCTTTTTGCAATAGCAAAAAATAATGCTTCTTACGAAATTTTTGCACCTAATATCAATCAGCATCACGTTATTAATCATATTACCGGTGAAGAAATGCCTGAAACAAGAAATGTGCTGATTGAAGCATCGAGAATTGCTCGTGGAAAAATCAACGATCTGGCTAAGTTTAACGCCGCTGATTATGATGCACTTATTTTTCCAGGCGGTTTTGGTGTTGCTAAAAACCTGTGCACTTTTGCTTTTGATGGTGTTGATTGTAGTGTTAATCACGATGTTGAAAATGCAATAAAAAGCATGATTGAGCAAGAGAAGCCAATTGGAGCTTTATGCATTGCACCTGTGCTTTTAGCAAAAATTCTGGATGGTATTGAGATTACTATCGGACAGGACAAAAGCACTGCTGAGGCAGTTACAAATATGGGAGCTAAACATAAAGAAACTACTCATAGTGAAGTAATAATTGACAATAAACACAAAATTGTAACAACTCCTTGTTATATGCTTGATGCTAATATTAGTCAGATTGGTGAAGGTGCATTAAATGTTGTGAAAACTATTCTGGAAATGATTTAATTATATTTCGATATAAGAGATATCATACGAATTTTTATTCGTGTGACATTTTTGGTTTCATATATTCCTTTTTATCAGGAACGATTTGCCCGTACTCAATCAACTTCACAATTCTTTCTATCAATACGTCTTTACCAGTAGGATCGTATTGTACTTTAAGGTCAGATCCAAAAATACGGGCAATTGTTTGCCAGAATAGAGCAGATAGGGTTCCGCGTAATTCTTTCAACAGCTCATACGAAGTATTACCTGTCTCTCTGTCAATTAGCTTTAATAAAATACGTCCTTGTGTGATAGTAAGTTTTTTTAATTTATTTCCAAACTCATCAGTTAATTGCTTTTCAACAGTTTTAACGTACTTTTTCTTTTCCTTTTCTGTTTCAAGATTTTTAAACTCACTTTCCATCATGTCAAGCTTCTCTTTTGCAAGTATTGCATAAGGATAAGCTTTTTTAACATCTCTAATCAATTTTCTATATTTTCTCTCCCGATACCGGGATTTGAAAATTAACCGGGGAAATATAATAACCTCTTCAATACTTACATTAGGTATAGTATCACCTTCAACTATAACTGTTCGTGTAACAATAAGAGTATCAACGTCTTTCTTTTCCTGAGCCTGAGTTATTCCGGCAAACAGAAGAAAAATTAATATGATATATGCACCTGATAATTTCATTAAAATAAATTTTCAACAATAATACGAACGAAAATGTAATTTGTTGTAATCATTTTAAATTATAAAATCTTAATAATGATTGTTAAGCAAATGTTAATAAGTTATCCTTTTAATTTTAGCAATGTTCATCAACCATTTATACATTGTAGGGCTTTATAAGATTTTTTTCTACATAATTAAATGGAAAACCAAACAAACGATTCAGTTACTGAATTTAAAACTAAGAACTCAGATCTGATTTCGGTCTTTAACACTTCAGTAGAAATATCTGATGAAATTTTTAAGGAAAATCTTTTTAAAAAAATTTTAAATACAAGCCTTGATTTATTAGGCGCCACCAAAGGAATTTTATTGCTTTATGAGTTTGATTCACTAAATATTAAAGCAATAAAAAGCGAAATTCTACAGGAGCCAATTATTGTTGACTCAATGTCTTATGAGAACTCCAAAGATCTCTCACACAGCATAATAAAGGATGTAGAAAAATCAAGAAAATTAATAGTAATAAATAATGTAGCAGAAGATAAATTATATAAAATTCAAACTAATGCGGGCGAATTTCAAATTAAATCACTGCTATGTCATCCTATTTTATATCATAATAAATTAGCCGGAATACTTTATTTTGAAAATACTAAAACTACAAATGCTTTTCCGACTGAAAAACTGGAGGTTTTCCATCTTCTTTCAAATCATATTTCAATTTCAATAAAAAAATCTTTGATTTTATCTGATTTCGAACAAAAGCTATACGGAAAAATTTATGAAAATGAACAACAAATAGAAGAAAATACAGTACAAACGGAACACTTAAAACTAATAAACAGGGATTTAGAAGAAAAGAACGCGAAGATAAATCAACAGAAAAAAGAAATTCAGGAACAAAAAAGACATTTAGAGCATAAAAATAATGAACTTCAAAAGCTTACACTTGCAGCACAAAAAACCGACAACGCCATTTTAATAGCTGATGAAAATGGTGAAATTGAATGGGTAAACGAAGGGTTTATTAGATTGTATGGTTATACTCTTCCTGAGTTTAAAATAGAAAGAGGGTCTACACTAGTAACTACAAGCGATTATCCCAAAATAAATGAAATAATTAAAGACTGTATCGAAAGAAAAAATACTGTTAATTATGCTGCCTACAGTAATAATAGATCAAGCAAAAAAATATGGGTACATACAACTATAACACCTATTATTGGAGATTCCGGAAAAATAATTAAACTGGTAGCTATAGATTCTGATATTACAAAACTCAAAGAAGCCGAAGAAGAAATACTTAGACAAAAAGAAGAAATAGAAGCTCAGAGAGATTTGGCCAACGAGCAAAACAGCCAAATTCAAAAACAAAATATTGAACTTGAGAAACATCAAACCCAGCTTGAAAAACTTGTAGAGCAAAGAACATTACAATTAAAAATTGCTAAGGACAGAGCTGAAGAGTCTGATCGTTTAAAATCTTCATTCCTTGCAAATATGTCACACGAAATCAGAACTCCGATGAATGCCATAATAGGTTTTTCCGAGTTAATATCTGATTCGGACATGGATCAAAATCAACGAAAAGAACTGATAACTCATTTAAATAGTAATTGTAACTCATTGCTTCATTTAATAGATGATATTATAGATATAGCCAGAATTGAGGCTGGACAGCTACGTATTTATAAGCAGGATTGTTTTATTAATCAGTCTTTTATAGAACTATACGAATTATTTAGCGAAACGGAATTAAAAGAAAATAACAATGTAGAGTTGATAGTTGAAGTTGAAAATACTGACGAAAATTTATCGGTTTATACTGATCCGTATCGATTCAGGCAGGTAATGAATAATTTGATAGGTAACGCAATAAAATTTACTGATCAGGGCTATATAAAGTTTGGATATCATATTTCACCCGAAGGTTATGAAGATTTCATCCGTTTTTTTGTTCAGGATACGGGCATAGGATTAAACAAGAAAGAACAAAAAGAAATATTTGAGCAATTCAGAAAGGTTGATTCAGAAGAAAAAGATAAATTATATCGGGGAGCTGGGTTAGGATTGGCAATATCGGAAAACCTGATTAAGGAATTGGGTGGTAAAATATGGATTGAATCTGAATCCGGAATTGGATCAACTTTTTATTTCACACTTCCTTATGTAGAAACAGACAAAAAGTACAAACAATATGAACCCATAAATACAAATTATAATTGGGAAAATAAAACTATTTTAATCGCTGAAGATGAAAAGAATAACATAAAAATGATTAAGCTGGTATTGCAAAAAACAAACGTGAATATTATTCATGTGCAAAATGGCCAAAAAGCTATTGATAAATGCAAAGAACTGAAAGAGATCGACTTAGTGTTGTTAGATATTAAAATGCCCAAAGTGAATGGTTTAGATGCAACCAGAGAAATACGTAAATTCAATAAAAAAATTCCGATAATAGTATTTACTGCATATGCAATGCCTGCCGATCAGGAAAAAGCAAGAAAAGCTGGTTGCACAAACTTTATTGCCAAGCCTATTAAAAAAGACAAATTAATGGGAAAGTTAGATTTTTACCTTAACAAATGATTAAACATTTCTTCCTCTTTCATTGTAAATAACAAATAGTTATTTATTTTCGAATAAAATTATACTTACATGGATAAAAATGACAGAGATTATAGCAATGGTGAAATAACTGTTCACTGGCGTCCGGACGCATGCATTCACTCAACTATTTGTTATTCAGAGCTCAGAAAAGTTTTTGATCCGGCAAGACGCCCATGGGTCAATATGAAAGGTGCAAGCACAGAAAAAATAATTGAAATTGTTGAACAATGCCCTACTGATGCATTAACTTTTACAAGAGAAAAAAATCCGAATAAAAATATAAAGAACAAAGAAGAAAAAATTGAGATTAAAGAAGATATAGTTCCACCGGCAAAAATTCAAATATTAAAAAATGGCCCAGCCTTAATTTCGGGGAACTTTACAATTTCAGATATTAATGGCAGCAAATTAGCACAAGCTAATAATGTTGCACTTTGCAGATGTGGAAAATCATCAACAATGCCTTTTTGCGATGGCACGCATAACAAAACAGGGTTTCAGGAAACCAGATAATAAGTGAATAAAGTAATAAAACAACCTACAAACAGGTTAATAAAATACGTTCTGGCTACACTTGGTCTGATTTCTTTATTTTTGGGAATTATTGGAGTTTTTTTACCATTGTTGCCAACTACTCCTTTTCTTCTTTTATCAGCAGCTTTATTTATGAAAAGCTCAACACGACTGTACAACTGGCTAATGAATCACAAATATCTGGGGAAACACCTGAAAAACTATTTGCTTCATAAAACAATATCAAAAAAATCTAAAATTTCCGCTTTATCATTATTATGGTTAGCTATCTTAGCTACAATAATTATAATTATTGATAAATTAATTATCAAAATATTACTTTTGGTGATAGCAATTGCTGTAACAATTCATATTTTATCTTTTAAATCAATCACAAAAGAATGATAACAGTATTAATTCTAATGACTGCCGGAATAATATTAGGATGGCTTTTACATAAAAAAGAGCGGTTCTTAAAAGTATCATCAGAATTAACGAATTGGGCAATTTATTTACTTCTGTTTTTATTAGGATTATCGGTAGGAACAAATGAAAAAATACTAAACAATTTTGGTCAGATCGGATATCAGGCAATTTTAATAACAATTTTTGCAGTATCAGGAAGCATTCTGGTTTCGTGGTTAACATATATAATATTTTTCAGGAAAAATGAAAGGTAGCTTAATAATATTAGCTTTTTTTGTAGTAGGACTGCTACTTGGAATGTATGATTTGCTTCCAGATCAGTTACTTGAAAATGATTATAGCTTATATGCACTTTATATGCTTATGTTTCTGGTAGGTATCGGAATAGGCAGTAATAAAAAGTCCTTAGAAGTAATTAAATCTGTTAACTTAAAAATAATACTAGTTCCGCTTTCCGTAATAACCGGCACTTACATTGGAGTATCAATTTTTGCATTAATTCAGGATAATCTTAGCCTTATAGAATTAATTGCTGTAGGCTCAGGATTTGGCTATTATAGTTTATCAAGTGTTTTAATTACTGAGATTTCAGGTGAAACTCTTGGTGTAATTGCGTTACTTTCAAATATTTCCCGCGAAATAATTACCCTATTATTTACACCATTATTTGCAAGATATTTTGGAAAACTCGCTCCTATTTCTTCTGGTGGTGCAACATCTATGGATACAACGCTTCCGGTAATAACCAAATACATTGGTTCAGATTATGCAATAATATCTGTTTTTAGCGGAGTAGTTTTAACAATTCTAATTCCATTTCTAATTGCAATTATCTTATAAATACTTAATCAATATCATTTAGTTAAGAAGATTTCGTAATAAAAGAGGCAGATACCCAAACTCTAATGTCATTATTCCTTTCAGTCATGAAGGTAAACGTTCCTACGAACTTTTCTCATGAGCAAAGCGAGTAATGCAGGGATCTTTTACTATATATAATTCTGAACTGAACAACATCGAATGCTAAATAACATTTAAGAAATTATTAACTTAAATTTATTTAATTATCTGAATAACAATTCATAATTTTACAGGCTATTCAAAAATTTCATAAAAAAACATATAATATGGCAGCAAAAATTGATATTAACGTAAGATCTGAGATTGGTGAATTAGAAGCTGTTATACTTCATACTCCAGGAAGTGAAGTAGAAAACATGACTCCTAAAAATGCAGAACGAGCTCTTTATAGCGATATTTTAAACCTTGCTGTTGCGAAAAAAGAATATTCTCAGTTAAGCGGAGTTCTTGATAAACTTACAAAGACTTTCCAGGTAAAGGAATTGTTAGCCGACATTATTTCCAATGAAAAAGTAAAAGATACTCTTTTGCATAAAATATGCCAGTACGAAGAAAAGTGTAATTTGAATAAACACCTTAAATCACTGGATTCAGAAGAACTTGCCAGACAGCTTATCGAAGGAGTAATTGAAGAAAAAAACACACTGACAAAATATCTAAACAAAGAAAGGTATTCATTGAGACCGTTACATAACTTCTTTTTTACGCGTGATGCAGCCATGTCTGTTCTGGATGATGTATTAATCGGGCGAATGGCCAGTAATGTTCGCGAACGTGAATCCCTGATTATGGAAGCTATTTTCGATTATCATGAATTATTTGTTACTAAAACTATTAATCCGCTAAACAGCCCGAATTACACTTCAACTGCATCCATTGAAGGAGGTGATGTTTTAGTTGCTCGTGACGATATTTTATGTATTGGTACAGGTACCCGAACAACACCGCAAGGAATTGACTTTATATTAGACAAACTGTTAGCTCAAAAAGGAAAAACCCGTCATATTCTGATTCAGGAATTACCTTACAAACCAGAATCGTTTATTCACCTCGATATGGTATTTACTTTTCTTGATGTTGATACCTGTATGGTATACGAGCCATTAATCTTGCAAACTAATAAATACCAGACTATTCATATTACTATTGAAAATGGGAAGGTAATATCAATAAAAGAAGAAGAAAACCTTTTTAAATCACTTAAAGATTTAGGAATGGATTTAAAACCTGTTTTATGTGGAGGAACTAAAGACCCCTGGATACAGGAACGCGAACAGTGGCATAGCGGAGCAAACTTTTTTGCGGTTGGTCCGGGGAAAGTGATTGGATATGAACGTAATGTTTATACCATGGAGGAAATGAGCAAGAATGGGTTTGATATTTTAAAAGCAAAAGATATAATTAAAGGAAAAATTGATCCAAAGGATTATAAAAAATATGTTATTGCGCTTGATGGTTCAGAATTACCACGCGGTGGTGGTGGTGCACGATGTATGACAATGCCAATACGAAGAAAATCTGTTAAATGGTAAGTATTATATAATAAAAGGATATTTCCCAATAATTATCAGGAGATATCCTCTTTCATATTGTTCTTAAAAATATTATACCAATTTCTTAACCAAATCTGCAGCTTCCTGTAGTGTAATAGCCGAATATACTTTTAATCCTGATTCATCAATTAGCTTTTTACCTTCTTCAGCATTTGTTCCCTGCAATCTAACTATTACAGGTATCTTTATTGTACCAATAGTTTTATAAGCATCTACAACACCCTGAGCAACACGATCGCAGCGAACGATCCCTCCAAATATATTTATTAGTATTGCTTTCACATTTGGATCTTTTAAAATAATTCTGAACCCGGCTTCTACCGTTTCAGCATTAGCAGAACCTCCAACATCAAGAAAATTTGCAGGATCGCCACCGGCTAATTTAATAATATCCATAGTTGCCATTGCTAAACCAGCGCCATTAACCATGCAACCAACATTTCCGTCTAGTTTAACAAAATTTAAGTTGTATTTACCAGCTTCTAATTCAGCAGGATCTTCCTCAGAAATATCTCTCATTTCAGCATAATCCGGATGACGATATAAGGCATTATCATCTAAATTAACTTTAGCATCCGCTGCAAATATTTTATTATCTGATGTTTTAAATACAGGGTTAATTTCAAATAAAGATGCATCACTTTTTTCGTAGGCAGTATATAAATCTATTACAAACTTTACCATTTGTTTAAAAGCATTACCGCTTAATCCCAAATTAAATGCAACCTTTCGTGCCTGATACGCCTGAATTCCCACCTTAGGATCTATTTCCTCTTTATAAATTAAATGAGGTGTTTTTTCGGCAACAGTTTCAATATCCATACCTCCTTCGGTAGAATACATAATAATATTTCTTCCGGTTCCCCTGTTTAACAAAACACTCAAATAAAATTCCTCAACTTCACTTTCTCCGGGATAATAAATTCCCTGCTCAACAAGAACCTTGCTCACATTTTTCCCTTCAGGTCCTGTTTGGTGTGTCACCAAATTCATTCCTATAATATCAGAAGCATATTTTTTTACTTCATCTAATGATTTTGCAATTTTTACTCCGCCTCCTTTACCACGTCCGCCAGCATGAATCTGAGCTTTAACCGCCCACGTATTCATTCCGGTTTTTTTCTGTATTTGTTTTGCAGCATCAATTGCCTTTTCAGCATCTTCAATAACAACCCCTTCAGGAACTGCAACACCAAATTGTTTTAATATACTTTTTGCCTGATATTCATGAATATTCATTAGTATAAATATTAGTTAATATTATGGATTTCAATCAATTAAAATTACAAATTTGAAATTTATCTTTCTATTACCATGGAATATTCATGTTTATTTATGTCCTAGTTGTGAACACTAGTGCATGAATATTTCATATGAAATATTTTTACGTTGAAAATTAATACCACGAAATTATCGATTTTTTATACATTTAACCAATTTTTCGTTTATAAATTAATTTGTTAAAAAATGCGAAAACTAAAGAACAGTGAATTAAACAGAATTAATATTACGGAATTTAAAAATTCGCCAAAAACACCACTTGTTGTGGTGCTTGATAATATAAGAAGTTTAAATAATATTGGCAGTGTTTTCAGAACATCAGATGCCTTTTTAATTGAGCAAATAATACTGTGTGGAATTACTGCCAAACCACCACATAAAGATATTCATAAGACTGCCTTAGGAGCTACAGATTCAGTTACCTGGGAATATGCCAAAAGCACAATAGAAGCAGTAAACAGATTGAAAAATGAAGGATATGTTATAATATCTGTTGAGCAAACAGAAAATGCTTCAATGCTTCAGGATTTTAATATCAAACAAAACCAGAAATATGCAGTTATTTTTGGAAATGAAGTTAAAGGTGTCCAGCAGGAAGTTGTTGATTTAAGTGATAACTGTATTGAAATACCTCAGTTTGGAACGAAACATTCTTTAAACATTTCTGTTAGTGCTGGTATTGTACTGTGGGAATTTTTCAGGAAATTAAAATCTAATTAAATAAAAAAAGCGGTTCATTTCTGAACCGCTTTTCAGTATATTATATCTAATTATTTATTCAACGATAGTTTTGAAAGTTTCGTTCTCAAAATAATTTCTGAATTCTAAGTCAGTTTTTGCCATTTGTTTAAGATCAGCCATTTTCTCAACAGCAGTTCTTAAATTATTCATTACAGCACCTTCGTCACCAATTCTTGCATTGATAACAGCTTTTAAGTAAAAATTCAAAGGACATTCTTTTTCAACAACATCAATAGTTTTGTTAGCAGTATCGTTTTTACCAGCTAATAACATTGCTAATGCTGTGTTGAAAGATTTATGGTTCTGGAAGTAGTTAACAGCAGCTTCGTACTCACCATCCATAATATTAATAATACCTAAGTTATAGTCAACAGCATTACCTGCATCAGTTGCATTTAAGAAATGTGTTTTAGCTGTTTCTTTATCACCTTCTTTAAGAGCAATAACTCCTAAGTTGTTAGTAATAATAGCATCACCTTCTTTAAGTTCGATAGCTTTTTCAAGAGCAACTTTAGCATCTGCCAAGTTTCCTTGTAAAATATTTACATAACCTAAGTTATTGAAAGCTCTGAAACAACCAGCATCTTTTACAGTTGCAGCTTTGAAAATACCAGCTTTTACTTCAAGATCTTCAGCTAATTTACCAGCATATAATAATTCTTCAATGTCTAAAGTATCAGGATTGTTAACTGCGAAGTCAAGAATTGTCGAGTCAGAATAACCAGTTCTGTCAACTTTAACCGTAATCTCAGATCTTCTCAATTGTGGTAAGATATCATCAGCTAATACTTTGTAAGTAGCAGCAATATTTTTGATTTCTTTTTCACGAACAACAGGATCTGAATACATAGAAAGAACACGTAAGATTAAATCTTTATCTTCTATTGTTGAAGCTTCAACTAAACCTTTGAATCCGTCCCAGTCTTCAGCAGTAGACTTAAGATTATACAATGTTTCTGCATCTTCTTCGTTAATTTTAGCTTTATCAATAACTTTCGCTAAATACTTATCAGCAGATTTCTGTCTTTGTTCTGATAATCTTTCGTTTAATTTTTCTGGTCCGTCAGGTGAAGCATAAGCAGAAATTTCAATTCCTTTAAATTCTTCATTAGCGGCCTCATTAGAAGCTTTTACAAACTCTTCAAGAGCTGCAATATCATCTGCCTTTAATTCAGACTTACGAATACCAGACTGCTGTATTACATAATGAATATCAGCCTCTTTGGTTTCAGAAATAACTCTTTGGAAGTTGTCTTTTGCAGCAATTGGCATTGGGTCTACCTTTACTAATAATGGAGTAGAAATAATACCATCGGCTAATTTGTAAGCAACTAAATCTAAAGATTTGTCCTTAATTGTAGCTAAACCTCTGATTTCAAGCTCACCAACTCTCATTGCTTCCTGATACTCAAATTCACCAGCGAATTCAATAGAACCACCAGTTTCGAAACCAATTACGTTATTATTTGCTTCAACACTTTCTCCTTGTAATGTTTTTGATTCAAGAACTTCCTCACCGCCTTCATACTTATAAACAGGAGTAAATTCAACGATAGCTTTTTTGTTAAACCATTCAGCAGGAATATCACCAGTTATTTCGTACTTTACAATGCCAGCATGCATTTCAAGTACTTTAGGTGTTACATTGTACTGAAGGTTAGAAGCTTCTTCTTTCATTTTATCTAATCCGCCGCAGCTACTTAATATAACAGCAACGAATAAGAAAGACGCTAAATAGTTGATTCTTTTCATAGTTTGATTAATTATTTGTTTTTAAAAATAGCTAGTTCTTATCTTTGTTGAATTACAAACTTAATAATGTTTTATCAAATAAAAAATAAAAAAGCCGTAAAATATTTATTATATAAGGACTTAAAGAGTTATTCGTGTTATTCCGGGTTTATATTCATTGTTAAAAATTAGCTCCTTCATTTTAGCGTAATCTTTCTGATTCTCAACAAAATCCATGTTATTTGTATCAATTATTAAATATGAGATATCGTTTTGCTGCCTAAAGAAGTCGAAATAACCTTCCTGTAATTTTGACAGGTACTCTTTACTGATACCTTTTTCATAGTCTCTTCCACGCTGGTTGATATTTTCCATAAGGTTTTGAACGTCTACGTGCAAATAAACATATAAATCCGGCTTTGGTATTGTCTTATAAATTATATTAAATATCTGACGGTAAAGATTATACTCATCTTCTTTTAAGGTTGCCCGCGCAAAAGTAAGGGATTTCATAAAGTAGTAATCTGCCACCGTAAATGGTCTGAACAAATCCCTGGAAGTTAATTCCTGATTTAACTGCTGATAACGTTCGGCGAGAAAAGATAACTCAAGCTGAAATGAATATTTATCGGGTTCTTTATAGAATTTAGGTAAAAAAGGGTTATCGGCAAATTGTTCTAAAATAAGTTTTGCATTAAACTCTTTAGCAATCATTTTCGACAGGGTTGTTTTCCCTGCGCCAATATTTCCTTCTATAACAATATAATTTAAATTCACCGAAACAAGATATTGAAAAAAACTGCCTCAAAGATAAACTTCAAAGCAGTTTTTATTAAATATTCTTATGATTTTTTATAAACAATCGATTTTAATAAACCGGAGTTACTCTCATATTATAAAATGCAAATGACCATTTATCGGCAGCTTCATTAATTCTCATACCAACAGATTTTCCTGCGCTATGACCTGCTTTAGTCTGAATTCTGATTAACACAGGATTGCTGCCTTTATATTTTGCCTGTAAAGTTGCAATATACTTAAACGAATGCGCCGGCACTACTCTGTCGTCATGCTCAGCAGTAATTACCATAACCGCCGGATAATCCAGATCCTTTTGAATATTATGTAATGGCGAATAATTATAAAGATTTTCAAACTGGATTGAATCATCGCTTGAACCATATTCACTTACCCATGCCCAGCCAATTGTAAACTTATGAAAACGTAGCATATCCATAACTCCTACTTCGGGGAATGCTACCTTATATAAGTCAGGTCGTTGATTTATAACCGCACCAATTAATAAGCCACCATTTGAACCTCCCTGAATAGTTAATTTATCGGAAGAGGTATATTGTTCGTTTATTAAATATTCGGATGCAGCAATAAAATCATCAAAAACAATTTGTTTATTTAAGCCAACTCCAGCTTTATGCCAGTTTTCGCCATACTCACCTCCGCCACGAATATTAGCGAGAGCAAAAACACCATTATTTTCGAGCCAGATAATTCGTTCAGCTTTAAACGAAGGTAGTTTACTAACATTAAATCCACCATATGCATATAGCAGAGTAGGATTCTTGCCAGTTAGTTTTAAACCTTTTTTATGAACTATGAACATCGGAACTTTAATTCCATCTTTACCTTCATAGAATACTTGCTTTGTTTCGTATTCTGATGCATCAAAGTCTACAGAAGGCTCAAAATAAACTTCATTGGTATTATTATCAACATTGTACTTAAAAATAGTTGGTGCAACAGTAAATGATTTAAAAGTAAAAAAAGTTTCATTATTTTTAACTGAACCATTTATATCACTCACACTTCCTAATGTTGGTAGTTCAATATCATATAAATAATCACCTTTTATATTAAAAACTTCCAGTTTTGTTTTAGCATCCTGCATATACGATGCAATAATCTTATCGCCTGCCAGTACACATTCCTTCAAAACTTCCTTTTTTTCCGGCAAAACATCAATCCAATTCCCAACGTTCAGAGTATTTACATTAATACGCACTAACTTATACTTTGGAGCGCGAAAGTTTGTTAATACAACAATATTGTCACCAACCTGATCAAGAACTTCATAATCGTAATTAAAGCCGGTTGTTAATTTCACAAAACCATCTCTTTTTTGCAGATTTTTAACATACAGGTTATTTCCGCTTGATGATTCTTTTTCGTATATAAATAAATACTTTTCGTCTCCTGATACACTAGCTGAATAATTTCTTAAAGGAAACTCTTTATTTTCAAAAATTATTTCATCCTCATCAGATGGTGTACCTAATTTATGGTAATATACTTTATGAAACTTGTTCATTCCAGAAAACTCCTCTCCTTCCATAGTTTTCGGATACCTGCAATAAAAAAAGCCATCTTTATACCATGAAATTTTCGAAAATTTAACCCACTTAATATGATCCTTCATGTCCTGACCTGTTTCGATATTACGAATAAATATTTCGTGCCAGTCTGAGCCTCCTATTGAAATCTGGTAAGCAATAAATTTGCCATCTCCTGAAATTGCATAATTTTCGTCCATAGCAACTGTGCCATCTTCAGATAATGTATTCGGGTCAATTAATATTTCAGGTTCAGCCTCGTATGATTCTTTAACATAAAGAACAGATTGATCCTGCAAACCATCATTTTTGAAAAAGAAATACTTATCTCCATTTTTAAGTGGTGATTTCATCGTCTCAAAATTCCATAATGCCTGCAACCGGTTTTTAATTTTTTCTCTGTAAGGAATTTCAGCTAAATAATTAAATGTAACTTCATTTTGAGCTTTTATCCAACTTTCCGTTTCTTCAGATCTGTAGTTTTCCAGCCATCTGTATGGATCTTCCACCTTAACTCCAAAGTATTCATCAACATGATCAACCTTAGTTGTTTCCGGATAATCACTTTTAATATTATCACAGGACCAGAACCATATTACAAATACTGTAAGAATGAGGATTTTTATTTGTTTCATAAGACTTAATTTAAATACATATCTGTTTTAGCCAGTTTATAAAATGCTGAATTAAAATTTAACATTATCAATCCAGTAAATTTATAAAAGAAAATAGTGTTATCAAAATTAATAAAGAAGCTGTAGCTATATAAAAAAAGCAGAGAATAATCTCTGCTTTAAATTTATTTTTTTTCTTCCCCGCCAGTTGGTTGGTCAGGTTTGTTTTTTTTCTCCGGTCTGGGCAACAACACCTTTCTGGATAACTTCAATTTTCCGTTTCGCTGGTCAATTTCAATTACCTTAACTTCCACTTCATCACCCTCTTTTAATACCTCTTCAACTTTTTCAAGTCTTTTCCATTCAATCTCTGATATATGAAGCAGGCCGTCTTTACCAGGTAGTATTTCAACAAAAGCACCAAATGCAACAATCGATTTAACTGTTCCCTGGTAAACTTTACCAACTTCAGGAACCTCAGTAATACCATTTACACGTTTAAGTGCTGCATCAATTGCATCTTTATCTTCAGCAAAGATATCTACTATTCCAATTTCTCCTTCCTGAGTTATTGTAATTGTTGCTCCGGTTTTTTCCTGAATATCCTGAATTACTTTTCCACCAGGACCAATAACAGCGCCAATCATTTCTTTAGGAATTGTTAATTGAACTATTCTTGGAGTATGTGGTTTGTATTCGGCTCTTGGTTCAGATATTGTTTTAAGCATTTCGCCCAAAATGTGCATTCTACCTTGCTTAGCTTGATCTAATGCTTTATCAAGTATTTCGTAAGATAATCCTTCAACCTTAATATCCATTTGGCAAGCAGTAATACCATCAACAGTTCCTGTTACTTTAAAATCCATATCTCCTAAGTGATCTTCATCACCAAGAATATCAGAAAGTACGGCATAATTACCGGAATCGCTATCAGTAATTAAACCCATTGCAATACCTGAAACAGGCTTTTTAATTTTAACACCAGCATCCATTAATGCAAGAGTGCCGGCACAAACCGTTGCCATTGATGATGAACCATTTGACTCCAGAATATCAGAAACAATACGCACTGCATATGGATTTTCTTCTCCATTAGGCACCATTCCTTTTAATGCTCTGTATGCCAGATTTCCATGTCCTACTTCACGCCGGCCTACACCACGATAAGGACGGGCATCGCCAGTTGAGAATGGCAGAAAATTATAATGCAACACGAATTTTTCTTTTCCCTGTACTAATACCTGATCTACAACTTTCTCGTCCAGTTTTGTTCCTAATGTTACAGTTGTTAATGATTGTGTTTCACCACGAGTAAATATAGCAGAGCCATGAGCAGCCGGCAAATAATCAACTTCACTCCATATAGGGCGAATTTCATTCGTTTTACGACCATCCAGGCGCATACCTTCGTCTAATATCAGATTACGAACCGCTTTTTTCTCTACGTCGTGAAAATATTTTGCTACCAGTTTAGTATTAACTTCCTCATCTTCATTTTCTGCCTGTAGTTTTTCAACATAATCTTCTTCTGCCTTTTTAAACGCTTCAGATCTTTCGTGTTTCGCTTTTTGAGATTTAGCTATATCGTAAACCTGTTTGTACAAGTCATCGTTAATTCTTTTGCTTAATTCCTCATCGTTCGTTTCATGCGAATACTCGCGTTTTACAATTTTTAGCTCTTCAGCTAATTCGTTTTGAGCTATACACTGCATCTTTATTGCCTCATGTGCAAACTTAATGGCTTGTAACATCTCTTGTTCGGAAACTTCATCCATTTCACCTTCAACCATCATAACATTATCGATAGTTGCAGCAACCATAATATCAATGTCAGCATTTTCTAACTGCTCAAATGTTGGGTTAACAATATAATGACCATCAACACGTGCAACACGCGCTTCAGAAATTGGCCCGTGAAAAGGAATATCTGAAACACTTAATGCAGCAGAAGCAGCCAAACCAGCTAATGCATCAGGCATAACATCTTTATCTGCAGAAATTAATTGTACATTAACAAATGTTTCTGCGTGAAAATCCTCCGGAAATAATGGACGTAAAGCTCTATCAACTAAACGTGATACTAATATTTCATAATCATTTGGTCTTCCTTCGCGTTTTAAAAATCCACCCGGATAACGTCCAAATGATGCGTATTTTTCTTTATATTCTACTGACAAGGGCATAAAATCAACATCTTCTCTTGCTTCTTTAGCTGATACTACTGTAGCTAAAAGCATAGTTCGCCCCATTTTTACAACAACTGACCCATCGGCTTGCTTTGCCAACTTTCCTGTTTCTATGGTAATTTCTCTTCCTTCACCAAGATCAATTGTTTTTTTAATTAAATTATACATGATATATTCTTTAGTTTATAATATTCCTTTAAGGTAGTATTAAAAAAGGCAATTTTCAAATTGCCCTTTTTTTAATTATTTACGTATTTTCAATTCTTTAATCAGTACCCGATATTTTTCAATATCATTGTCTTTCAGGTAGTCAAGCAATCTTCTTCTTTTACCAACTAATCTTAAAAGAGCTCTTTGTGTACCATAATCTTTTCTGTTTGTTTTAAGATGCCCTGTTAAGTGACTAATACGATGTGTAAAAAGAGCTATTTGCCCTTCCGTTGAACCGGTATTAGTTTCTGACTTCCCAAATTCCTTAAATATTTCCTGCTTTTTCTCTGCTGTTAAATAGCTCATACTATACGATTTATTTAATTAATCCAATACATACACTTTAAGACGTGCAAAAGTATTTATTTTTTTTCATATAACAACACATTTAAGAAAAAAATTGCATTATTTTAATTTGGCAAGTTCTTACAAATAAAGACAAACTCCTTAATCCGCATAAAAAATATAAAGATTAACAGTAAATTTATTTACTCCCGAAAAGTACTTTTTTCAACTTTTCGATCTGCTCAGGATTGCCTAAAACAAAAATTTGATCGTTATCTGTAATTTTTACATCCGGTGATGGATTAACTATATAATTATTGTCAGCAGTTTTTAAGCCTATAATATTAGCTCCTGTTGTACTTCTAATTGACCATTCTCCAATTGTTTTTTCAGTAAATTTAGGAGACATGTTTTTGCACGAAATTTCTTCTATATAAACTTCTTCGCTTTCGCGATGCATTATATATTCCAAAAAATCTACAATATCGGGTTGGGCAACTAGTTTTGCCATTCGTTGTCCGCCAATTTTATCTGGCATTATAACATTTGTTGCCCCCGCACTTCGCAATTTCCTGTCGGAATTAAAATTTGACGCCCTGCTTATAATGGTAATTTCAGGATTCATAGTTTTTGCTGTTAAAACCACAAATAAATTATCTGCATCATTTGGTAATGCAGTAATTAAAGCCCTGGCCTTATCGATTCTCGCATTTAATAAGGTTTCATCTTGTGTCGCATCACCCTGAATGTAAAGCAAACTAGCATCCTTACGTATATTCTCAATAATTGCATCATTATTATCTATTACAACTACCGGAATTTTATGCGTTACTAATTCTTTAACAGCTTGTGCTCCATTGCGGCCATAACCAACAACAATAACATGATTACTTAATTTTTCGATTTTGGTTTTCACTTTATTATCTTTTAAATAATTTCTTAAAACACCATCAACAATGTATCTGGTAAGGGTTGTAACTGCATAAGCAAAAATACCAAAGCTAATAACAATTAAAAATGCGGTAAAAAATTGCCCGAACTCAGAAAGCGGGTGGACTTCTCTAAAACCCACTGTAGAGATTGTAATTATTGTCATAAAGAAAGCTTCTGTAAACGTAAATCTCTCGATAAACATAAAACCTATAGTTCCTGTAAAAACAATCAACATTAATAAGCCAATTGCAACGTACATTGATTTAAAATTCTCCTTACCAAGTCCAATCGCTTTCATATACTTTTTCTAATTATATAATTCCCGATCTGGCAATTTAAACATTTTTTATGATTACAATAATTATTTTTTAGATGAATTAAAGCTTGTGTGTCAAATGCACTTGATGCTTTTATGCTTAAATTATTCCATTTCGTAATAATAGAATTTTTTTCAGGTTTTAAACTTTCTAACAAATTAATTGATCGATCCTGTAGATTTTGTTCTCCTTTAGCTTTCCCATAAATAAACAAAAATGGAATAATAGTATTGATTAATAGAATATCAACAGCAGATTTCCCAATTGTTTTTGGTTTTTTAACTGACTCCTTGTTAAACACATAATGATTTTCCCAATAATCTGACGGTTTTACAATAAATAATTTATAGAAATCATTGATCGTTTTTGTTTCCAGAATTTTTGAGAATAACGCCGATGATTTGTAAACCAACATAGCAAATTGGGCAATTCGGATTGTTGGGAAATTTACAGGTCTTGATCTAAGGAATTTCCACAAATGTTTCTCAATTGGCTTTAATTTATATTTCTTTTGTAAATACTTAAACTCCTTTTGAAGTTTCAAATAATAATCATCGCCGGAATCATCAATTAAAAAACCTGCCTGACCAAATAGAAGAGCTTCTATTTGAAAAAGATTATCTTTCTGTTTTGCCAAATAAGCTAATGGCAATGACTTTGCCAACAGCTCAAATGGGTCTGAGTTTAATTTAAAACCAAAATTACGTGCCAGATGTATATAAAAAGCTGTTTCCCAGCTATTATTCTTTTGTTTTAATAATTTATTTATTCTTTCTGACTTTTCCTCCAAACGCTCAATAGTTAATTTCTCCAACCAATTTTGTGTGGTAAATAAATCAACCTTATTTATATTGTTTTGACAAGGAATCCAGGATTCACTCTTTAAAAGTGATTCATAATTATTTAATAGATCCTGATCGAATTTTATTTCCAAAGTTGGAATTAGCTGACCATTTGTTCTAAAAACATCTTTATTATGATTATAAACTACCTGCAGAATGACATTATCATATGCTTTATCATTATTATGCTTATGTGTATACCAATCTGATGAGTTTACATGAATTTCAACATTACCAGCCCAAATTGTTCCATTTATTTTAATCCTGGAATTGAAGAAATCAGGTCCGGAATCAAAATTATGAGTTCCCTGATTTAATATTTCAATTTTTTCCTGATTTTGATTTTTTAAATTATCGTTTATGAAAAGTTTATACTTCCAGATATAGTGTAAAAATTCTTCTTTCATCAATCATTAATAAAATGAATATAATGCTTACTCATAAAATTAATAAATTAGTTTTAACCAGAAAGAATATTTGAAGTAATTTAGATTAATCCTTTTTCTTTAAGCAAATCGGCCATTTCGGATTGTAGTTCCTTCGCCTTTCTTCCTGCTATTCTGTCAAAATCAGAAGAACTATCAGCATAAATTATTGACCGGGCAGCATTTACAATCAAACCACAGGTCTCGTTCATTCCGTTTTCTGCAACTTCTTTTAAGCTACCACCCTGTACACCAACTCCCGGAATTAACAAAAAATGATCAGGAACTATTTCGCGTATTTTTTTAAGATATACTGCTTGTGTAGCACCTACTACATACATTAAATTATTTTTATTCCCCCACTCCGAAGACTTTTGCAAAACGGTTTCATATAAATTCTTATCCGAATTCTTAATATTTAATAACTGAAAATCATTAGCACTTTCGTTCGAAGTTAAAGCAAGTAATATGACCCATTTATTATTAAACTCTAAAAATGGAGAAACAGAGTCTTTTCCCATATAAGGTGCAACTGTTACTGCATCGCAACTAAACTGTTCAAAAAATGCACGGGCATACATTTTCGATGTGTTTCCTATATCACCACGCTTTGCATCGGCTATTACAAAAATATCTTCATAGATAAGATTAATGTAATTAATTGTCTTTTCAAGGCTTTTCCATCCTGAAACTCCCTGGGCTTCGTAAAATGCAATATTAAGCTTATAGGCTATGGCGCATTGTGCAGTGGCATCAATCATTCGTTTATTGAACTCAAAAACCGGATCTTCACCATTTAATAAAAAACCGGGAATTTTAGTTATATCTGTATCTAAACCAACACAAAGAAAACTTCTCTTTTTCTGAATCTGCTCAAATAATTGATTGTAATCCATAATTTTATATATTACTCAACTCCGGCTTCTTTTAATCTTTCAGCATTTTCGGCCATTTGCAATTGTTCAATTATCTCTTTAATATCTCCGCCAATAATTGCCGGCAAATTATAAAGTGTGAGATTTATTCTGTGATCAGTGACACGACCTTGCGGATAATTATATGTTCTGATTTTTGCAGAACGATCACCGGTGGAAACCATCGTCTTACGTTTCGATGAAATTTCATCAATATATTTTTGATACTCCAGATTATACAAACGTGTTCTTAATTCAGCCATTGCTTTATCAAGATTCTTCAGCTGTGATTTTTGATCCTGACAAGTAACTACAATTCCGGAAGGATTATGTACTAAACGAACTGCCGAATAAGTTGTATTTACAGATTGTCCTCCCGGCCCTGATGAACAATACGTATCTTTTCTAATATCTTCTGGTCTAAGTTCAATATCAAACTCTTCGGCCTCCGGTAAAACTGCAACAGTTGCAGCTGAAGTATGAACACGACCCTGTGTTTCGGTTTGAGGAACCCTTTGAACGCGATGAACACCTGATTCATATTTCATTATACCATAAACTCCGGCACCACTTACCTTCATCACTATTTCCTTATATCCGCCAACGGTGCCTTCACTTAAATTAGTAACTTCGATTTTCCACTTTTTACTCTCACAATAATGCGTGTACATTCTATATAAATCGCCTGCAAAAATACTTGCCTCATCACCTCCTGTACCAGCGCGAATTTCCAGAATAGCATTTTTATCATCTTCAGGATCTTTTGGAAGAAGCAATACTTTTATTTCTTCTTCTAAAGGACCTAATTTCTCTTCTAATTCATCAAGCTCCATTTTAGCCATTTCTCTCATCTCCTCATCCTTTTCCGTTGCTAAAATATCCTTTGCAGATTGAATGTTACTCAATATATTTTTATAAATATTATAAGTCTCAACAAGAGGTTCAAGATCTTTATACTCTTTATTTAATTTTATATACTTTTTCATATCATTAATAACATCCGGATCTGTTATTAATTGACCAACCTCTTCGAATCTTAACCTAACTCCTTCGAGTTTATCTAATATCATTTTATTTCCTCCTAATTAAAATCGCTGCAAAATTAATAATTAAATTCTCCAAACTCACTTTTGATAGTAAGTTTATTTCCCTTTGTTTTTTTGCACCGACCAACAATTTTCGCATCAACATTAAGGCTTTTTGAAATGTTGATTATTTCATCTGCAAATTCGGATGAAACATATATTTCCATTCTATGACCCATATTGAAAACCTTATACATTTCCTCCCACGATGTACCGGATTCTTTCTGAATTATCCTGAACAATTCCGGTAATTCAAAAAGATTATCTTTTATAACATGTAAATCATCGACAAAGTTCATGACTTTTGTCTGAGCACCGCCAGAACAATGAATCAATCCGTGAATTTTAGATTTGAACTTTTTAAAAATTTCCATCATAATTGGAGCATACGTACGTGTTGGTGAAAGCACAATTTTACCAGCATCAACACCCGATTTCTCTATATGATCAGTTAATTTATAACTTCCGGAATAAACAACTTCCGATGGTACTGACGGATCAAAGCTCTCCGGATATTTTTCGGCTAAATACTTATTAAATACATCATGACGTGCTGAAGTTAATCCGTTACTTCCCATTCCACCATTATATTCTTTCTCGTAACTTGCTTTTCCAAACGATGATAATCCTATTATTACATCGCCATCCTGAATATTACTATTATCGATAATATCAGAACGTTTCATACGGGCAGTTACCGTTGAATCTACTATAATTGTACGAACCAGATCTCCTACATCAGCCGTTTCACCACCAGTTGAATAAATTGAAACACCCATTTCCCTTAAATCAGCTAAAAATTCTTCTGTTCCATTAATAATAGCCGCAATCACTTCTCCCGGAATCAGGTTTTTATTTCTTCCGATTGTAGACGATAATAAAATATTATCTGTTGCTCCAACACACAACAAATCATCAAGATTCATGACAATTGCATCTTGTGCAATCCCTTTCCAAACAGACAAATCGCCTGTTTCTTTCCAATACAAATAAGCAAGCGAAGATTTTGTTCCGGCGCCATCTGCATGCATTATATTGCAATACTCGTCGTCTCCCCCGATAATATCAGGAATTATTTTACAAAAAGCTTTTGGATAAAGCCCCTTATCAATATTTTTTATAGCGTTATGAACATCTTCTTTTGATGCTGAAACTCCCCGTAAATTATATCGTGAATCCTGTGACATGTTTTGGAAATATTTTGAAATGCAAAATTAATAATTCCTTATAAAATATAAAATAAAAAAGAATCCCCGATTATACAGGAATTCTTGAATAATATTTAAATAAAGTTACTTCTGTGGTTGAAAATCAGTTGAAATAACCTGAAATTCAGTTCTTCTGTTAATCTGATGTGAAACTTCCTGCTGTTCTTCCGATTCCAGTTTATCAATAAATTCAGGTGTTAACTCAGCCCCTTCAAACAAGAAAGAATGAATATCACCTAATTTTCTGTCAACAACTTTTGGCATTGTAGCTGCATATCCTTTTGCTCTTAATCTTGCAGGTTGAATACCCTTTTCAATTAAATAATTAACTACAGACTGAGCTCGCTTTTGTGACAATTCAACATTTGAGAATGCGCTCCCTCTTGCATCGGTATGTGAACGCAGCTCAATAACCACATTTGGATTATCATTCAATGTTTCAACGAGTTTATCCAATGCCACCATTGATTCAGGACGAAGATCCCATTTAGCAAAATCGTAGAAAATGTTTGGCAGTTCAATTGGTTCTGCAATTGATGATAATCTGATTTCTGCGGAAAAAGTCTGACTTTCTGTTATTCCTTTTGTTGTTTCTTTTTCTTTTCCCGTTAAAAATCCTTTTTGAGATGCAACAAACACATAATCAGTATTTGGACGAAGCATAAATTTGAACGCACCTTCTTTATCTGTTTCGTTTGTTAATGTCATTCCATCACTTCCAACAAGTTTAATTGTTGCATTTGTTAAAGGAGCTTCTGTTTTATCGTTAAGTACAACACCCTCTACATCAAATTTTAACGGAGGAAGAACAAATGAAAAGATTTCATCATCTCCGTCGCGGGATGAACTAAAATAGCCTCTTTCCATATCCTTTTCTATAACAATACTAAAATCATCTTTTGTTGAGTTAACCGGATATCTCATATTTTCTACATTCCAGGATCCGTTTTCTTTTGAAGCTCTGAATATGTCAAGTCCACCCATTCCCTGATGATAATCTGATGAAAAATATAAGGTTCCATCGTCATGAATAAACGGAAACATTTCATTGCCGGGAGTATTTATTGCAGCTCCCAAATTTTCAGGAACGCCCCAATTACCATCTGCAGCTGAACGTGTTACTTTCCAAATATCCTTACTGCCCATTCCTGCTTTCATGTCAGAAACAAAATACAGGGTTAACTCATCTTCCGATAAAGACGGATGTGCTACAACAATACTATCATCCAACATAAGAATTGGTTCTGCTTTTCCCCACTCATCATTTCTTCTTTCAGACATAAAAACCATACAACCAATTGCATCTTTTTTATGACGCTCACAACGAGTAAAAAACATTGAATTAAAATCCTTACTCATTGAAACTGCTCCTTCTTCAAATTCTGTATTAATATTTTCTCCTAATGGAACTGGTGTACTCCAGTTTCCTTTTTTATCCTTTTTAGATGTAAAAATATCTGAGAAATTTAAGCCTGTACCTCCATGAGTATCATCCCCGGTTGCACCATCTCTTGATGAAGTAAAATAAACTTCATCGTATTCTGCTTTCGCAAATGCCGGACTATACTCGCTTTCACGTGAGTTGAAAAACTTCATGCTTGCTACTTTATATCCACTGGGGTTTTCAATCCATTTTACAGCAAGTTCACAGGATTTAATCCCTATTTCTCCACGCGGATCTTCCGGAACCAGCTTTTTATACTCCCTGTAGTTCTCAACAGCAGTTTCAAATTTTTCATTCATTTTAAGAGCATCAGCATAATGCAAATAAATTGAAGGATTATTATATTTCTTCTGTATTGCTTTTTTATACCACATTTCAGCCTTACGTGGTTGATTTGTTTTCCTGTAACACTCAGCAACCTGAAAAGTAATATCACTTTTTGTATTATTATCGGTTACTCTACTATATGCATCTCTAAGCAAATCAACAGCCTGATAATACTGGCCATTTTTATAATACTCGTTAGCTTTGTTGTAAACACTTATCTGTGCTACGGAAATACTCTGCACAAATAATATAAAAATGCTAAAAAGAAATACTATTCTAATTTTCATATCTGTAAAGATTACTTAGTGTAAAATGTAAAAGTAAGATTTTTTAAATTAAATAAAAAGACGTTAATTATTGAGTTATCACCATTTTATTAATACGTAATAATATATGCTTTATTGCAAAAAAATCCGATTATCATATACACAATCAAGCTTTTAAAATTTAGAAAAACTGTAGGTTATCGTGTAAAAAGCATTTCTCTATATTTAGGAAATGGCCAAATTTCGTCGTCTACAATTAATTCGAGCTTATCAACGTGATACCTGATTTTCTCGAAATATGGAACAACAACTTTTGAATATTCAGAAGCTTTAATACGTATATCATCTATGGCATTTGCTTTCTTTCTGGCATCAATCATCTCATCAACAGCCTCTTTAACAATTGCTATACGTTCTGAAATCTCGCTTATTGTAGTCAACTGTGTTATTGACATTTTATCATATTCTGTTTTAGGAAATAACTCTTTTATACCAAGTGCATTTTCAATTAAAAAGCTCTGATACTTAATAACCTTTGGAATAATATGATTACGAATTAAATCTCCCAACACACGGGCTTCGATCTGAATCTTTTTGGTATAGATTTCTAAACGAATATCGTATCTGGCTTCCAGTTCACGATCTGTTAGAACCTGCGATTTTTCAAAAACATCCTTAGTATGCTTTGTGATAAAAGTTTTTAATACCTCCGGGACATCAGCTATATTTGATAATCCCCGTTTAACTGCTTCTTTTATCCAATCTTCGCCATAACCATTACCCTCAAATCTTATTTTTTTTGATGCGATAATATATTTCTTTAATATCTGAAAAATTGCCTCATCTTTTTTAATATCTTTTTCAATTAATGCATCAACTTCTTTTTTAAACTGAACGAGCTGATTTGCAACAACAGTGTTTAAAGTAATCATTGGGGATGCTACATTTGCCGATGAACCGACAGCACGGAATTCAAATCGATTTCCAGTAAACGCAAATGGTGAAGTTCTGTTACGATCAGTATTATCCAACAGAATTTCCGGTATTTTACCAATATCCAGTTTTAATTCCGTTTTTTCGTCAGGAGTCATTTTTCTGTTGGTAACTCTTTTCTCTAACTGATCGAGCATGCCTGAAAGTTGCGAACCAATAAAAACTGACATAATAGCCGGAGGTGCTTCATGCGCACCCAATCTATGTTCATTTCCAGCTATAGCAACACTAGCCCTCAAAATATCAGCATAATCATGAACAGCCTTAACTGTATTTATTAAAAAAGTTAAAAACTGCATATTGTTCTTTGGGGTTTTACCGGGCGATAACAAGTTTTTGCCATTATTGGTCAACAAAGACCAGTTATTATGTTTACCAGAACCATTAATTCCTTTAAATGGTTTTTCATGAAAAAGAACTCTAAAATTATGCTTACGTGCAACCTTATCCATTAATGTCATTAAAATCTGATTATGATCGACTGCCAGATTTGCTTCTTCAAATATAGGTGCACACTCAAACTGATTCGGCGCAACTTCATTATGCCGCGTTTTAACAGGAATACCTAACTTATACGCTTCTATTTCAAAATCAACCATATAATTTTTTACACGATCAGAAATTGAACCAAAATAATGATCACTTAACTGCTGATCTTTTGCAGATGCATGACCTATTAAAGTTCTTCCCGTCAAATAAAGATCAGGACGGGCATTATACAGAGCGCTATCAATTAAAAAATATTCTTGCTCCCAACCTAAAGTAACATTTACTTTTTCGACATCTTTATCGAAATACTGACAAACATCAACTGCAGCTTTATCCAAAAAGTTTAGTGACTTAATTAAGGGCGTTTTATAATCGAGTGCTTCACCTGTATATGCAACAAAGATTGTAGGAATACAAAGAGTATTACCATACACAAATGCAGGTGATGAAGGGTCCCATGCCGTGTATCCACGCGCTTCGAAGGTGTTTCGAATTCCACCACTAGGAAAACTTGAAGCATCGGGTTCTTGCTGAACCAACATTTCTCCCTGAAAATTTTCAATTACACCACCACCATCAGCAGGTTCGAAAAATGCATCATGCTTTTCAGCTGTTGATCCGTTTAAAGGATGAAACCAGTGCGTATAGTGAGTAGCTCCACGTTCAACCGCCCATGCTTTCATTCCTATTGCTACCTGATTAGCAATCTTTCGGTCGATACGTATTCCCTGATTTATTGATTCAACAACGTTTTTATATGCTTCGTGCGATAAATACTCCTGCATTTTGTACTTATCAAAAACATTCTCTCCAAAATATTCGGAAGTTTTCACGGATGGTAGTGTAACATCAACAGGTTTCCTGTTTAGTACTTCCTCAATTGCTTTAAATCTGATTGTAGACATAGGTAATTAAATATTACGAGATAATAATTGTAAATTCAAATACAATAATACAATATTTTTATCCTTACCCCTTAATTTTAATACCATAATTTGATTATTTATATCTTTTTTAAATTACTCCCCCTTATTTTGATATACTACTACATATTTTTTTGCATTTTTACAAAAACATTCATAAAATAGATTCCCGCCTCCGCGGGAATAACAAATATTCAAAACAAAAAAATCCCGGCCTAAAAGACCGGGATTTTAAATATTATTCTAATTATCCTATTTCATTATTTCGGCATAATATTTATAGAAATAAGGAATTGTATTAATACCATTATAGAATTGCTCTAAAGGATAATTTTCATTTGGAGAGTGAATTGCATCAGCCTCTAAGCCAAATCCCATTAAAACAGATTTAATTCCTAAAATTTTCTCGAACTCAGAAATAATAGGAATACTACCTCCACTACGAACAGGTACGGGTGTTCTGTTATATATTTCTTCGTAAGCTTTTTCAGCAGCTTTGTAAGCAGGTATATCTATCGGGCAAACATAAGCTTGTCCTCCATGTAAAAATTCAACATTTACTTTTACATAATCAGGTGCAATTTTCTCGAAATGCTCTTTAAACAATTTAGCTATTTTCTCATTATTTTGATTTGGAACTAAGCGGGAAGAAATTTTCGCAAATGCTTTTGAAGGAAGAACTGTTTTAGCTCCCTCTCCGGTATATCCGCCCCAAATACCGTTAACATCAAATGATGGACGAATACCTGTACGCTCATTAGTTGAGAATCCTTTCTCTCCATAAAGTTCTTTTACATCAATTGCTTTTTTATATTCTTCCACATCAAATGGTGCTTCAGCCATTTTTGCTCTTTCAGCATCAGAAACTTCCAAAACATCATCGTAGAATCCCGGAATGGTAATACGGCCATTCTCATCGACCATATCGGTGATCATTTTCGCCAATATATTAATCGGGTTAGCAACAGCACCACCAAACAAACCTGAGTGAAGATCTCTGCTTGACCCTGTCATTTCAACTTCCCAATAAGATAATCCACGTAAACCGGTAGTAATAGATGGAATATCAGGAGCAATCATTCCTGTATCAGAAACTAAAATAATATCAGCTTTTACAAGCTCTTTATTTTGCTCACACCATTTTGGAAGACTTGGAGAACCAATTTCTTCTTCACCCTCAATCATGAATTTCACATTACATGGCAAAGAATCAGTTTTTACCATAGCCTCGAAAGCTTTGACATGCATAAAACCTTGTCCTTTATCATCATCGGCACCACGAGCCCAAATCTTACCGTCTTTCACAACAGGCTCAAAAGGTTTGGTATCCCATAAGTCGATTGGATCAACAGGCATAACATCGTAATGAGCATAAACCAAAACGGTTGGCTTTGCCGGATCAATTAATTTCTCAGCATAAACTACAGGATTTCCGTTAGAAGGCATTACATCTGCTTTATCGCAACCAGCTTCTAATAAAGCCGCTTTTATAGCTTCAGCAGTTTTTACCATATCTGGCTTATGATCTTTTATTGAACTAATTGAAGGAATTCTAATTAACTCAAATAATTCCTCAAGAAACCGATCCTTATTCGCATCGATGTACTGTTTTACTTTTTCCATTTTATTTTGATTTTTATTATTGATTATTACGTATTTTTAAAACGAGTGCCTAAATTAATACTTTTCAAACTCATTCGCAATCTTTAGATTTTTCTGAATACTCCATTTCTTTTTTGTAAACTTCAGCTGCTTCAAGAAGCTCATTGTACCATTCATTTCCATATTTACGAACTAAAGCATCTTTTAAAAACTCATACGCTTTCACGTTTTTTTTACAACCATATTTTCGTGCAGGATCGCAAACATTCCAGAAATGATAATTCAGAGCATCCATATCATCTCCCAATTTTTTTATTCTGATTGGATATAAATGACATGAGATTGGTTTTCGAAAAGAAATTTTCCCTTTTAAGAATGCTTTTTCAATTCCACATTTAGCAATTCCGTGCTCAAAAATAGTGTAAACACATTCTTTTCCTTTCAATAATGGAGTAACCGGCTCACCATCCTTTTTATCAATTACAGTATAACCATTTTTCTTTATCTCTTTAATAGCATCTTCTCTAAGAAATTTTTCAAACTTTGGATAGTATTTTTCAATTAACTCAATTTCTTCTTCCTCCAAAGGAGCACCGGATTCACCTTCAATACAACAATGCCCTTTACAGCTATCAAGGTTACAAAGGAAATTTTCTTCGAGCAATTCTGCCCCCACGATACAATTGCCCACCTGCATCATATAATTCATTAGCTGATCATTATTCTTTTATTAAATTTTTTCCGGTCATTTCTTCTGACACATCAAATCCCATTAAGTTTAAAATAGTTGGAGCAACATCTGCCAAAATTCCATTCTCAACAGATTTAAATCGATCTGAAACTAAAATAAATGGAACTGGATTTAAGGAATGTGCTGTATTTTCAGATCCATCCGCATTAACAGCATTATCAGCATTTCCATGATCAGCAATTATAATGGCCTCATATCCATTTGCTTTTGCTGTTTCAATAACTTCACTCACGCACTGATCAACCGCTTCAACAGCTTTGGTAATAGCTTCGTAAATACCTGTATGACCAACCATATCTCCATTTGCAAAATTTAAACAAATAAAGTCTGTTTCTTTCTTTTTTAATTCCTCGACTATAGCATCCTTAACTAAACAGGCACTCATCTCAGGTTGTAAATCATAGGTCGCTACTTTAGGTGATTGAATTAAGATTCGTTTTTCATTTTCGAACTCTTCTTCGCGACCTCCTGAGAAAAAGAAAGTTACGTGTGCATACTTTTCTGTTTCAGCAATACGAATTTGTTTTTTACCATTATTAGCTAAAATCTCACCTAATGTATTTGGTAAATTATCTTTATCATAAGCAATATGAATATTTTTAAATGATTCATCGTAACGAGTTAAGGTAACATAATGCAATGGCATAGTTTTCATTTCATGCTCTGGCATATTTTGCTGAGTTAACACAATCGTCATCTCACGTAAACGATCTGTACGGAAATTAAAACAAATTACAACATCGTTTGGCTGAATTTTACCAATAGGATTTCCATTAGCATCAATTTTTACAATTGGTTTAATAAATTCATCGGTAATACCTTCATTGTAGGATTCCTGAACTGATTTAACTATATCGGCTGTTTGCTTTCCTTTTCCATGAACATACAAATCGTATGCTTCTTTTATTCTTTCCCAACGCTTATCGCGATCCATTCCATAATAACGCCCAACTAAAGTCGCTATTTCACCATTCGATTTCTCTAAATGATTTTCTAAATCTTGAATAAAACCTTTTCCGCTTCGCGGATCAACATCGCGACCATCGGTTAAAGCATGAATATATACTTTTTCCAATCCATGATCTTTTGTTAAATCACACAATTTATATAAATGCTTATCAGACGAATGAACACCGCCATCAGAAACAAGTCCAATAAAATGAACTGCAACGTTTTTTTCTTTGGCATAATTAAATGCAGTTACCAAAGCTTCATTCGACGCAATACTATAATCTTCAACTGCCTTATTAATTCTTACTAAATCCTGATAAACAACACGACCTGCTCCTATATTTAAATGTCCTACTTCTGAATTTCCCATTTGACCATCAGGCAAACCTACATTATTGCCTGACGTTTGTAATTGTGAGTGTGCATATTTTGTATATAAACTATCTATAAATGGAGTATTTGCATTATATATTACATCTGATTTCGCTTTATTTCCAATTCCCCAACCATCAAGAATTAGCAAAATCACTTTCTGATTATTAGTCATTTTATCTCCTTTTTTCATTTTATTTTAGAACAAGTTCTTTCCAAAAAAGTTCTTACAAAATTATTCTTTTTTATGCCCAAATAAAATTATTGAGTTTATTAAAACGAAAAAGAGAACAACTCAAACTAAGCCATTCTCTTTTCTCTAACCCTAAAATTTACTAATGAAAAAACTAACCCTAATATTTCTAAACCTGTGTATTTTTATTAAACTTTAAATCTTATGTTTTTCAGCACCTTCAACAAGGTGGAGATAAATAAATTAACTCTTTAAAAGGGGTGCAAAAGTAAACAAGAAAGTGGTATCTCCAAATCTTTTTAATACTTTTTTTTCATGATTTAAAACATGTTTCTAAACCGCAGATTAAATACAGATTTAGGGCTTTTAAACTTTCCATTTTTCGATATGTCAAATATTCGTTGTTAATAAATCAAAATAGCAAATAACAATATTCAAACTTTGAAAACTGAATTCCTGCTTGCAGCAGGCAAGTAATTAAGATTTATTATTTGAAATTTGAAATTTTATCAGATATTAGTGCTATGAAAAATTAATCCTGAACAACGATTCAAAAACATAAAATTATGTCGAATAAAGTAAGTGTATTTAGAAAATTCCCACGCACATTCTGGGTTGCGAATTCAATGGAACTATTTGAACGTTGGGCCTGGTACGGATTTTATATGTTGCTGGCAAATTACCTGACAAAATCAACCGATATTGGAGCGCTTGGTTTTAGTCAGGCAGAAAAAGGGATGATAATGGGTATCGGAACTGCTGTTCTTTATTTTCTTCCGATTATTACAGGAGCAATTGCAGATCGCTACGGATATAAAAAGATTCTTTTTTCAGCGTTTATTGTTTATGCTATTGGATTTATTGTAATGCCATATTGCCGCTCGTTTGGATCATTCTTCGCCATTTTCCTTTTTGTTGCAATCGGTGGCTCCTTGTTCAAACCAGTTATTACAGCAACTATTTCGAAAACAACCGACGATACAACCTCCTCTATAGGATTCGGAATTTATTACTGGATGGTAAATGTGGGAGCTTTTATCGGACCACTTGTTGCATTGCAGTTTAGTAAAATTTCATATACAAGTGTATTTTATTTAAGTGCTGTTTTTATTTTAGTAAATATTCCTTTTTTGTTCTTATTCAAAGAACCTGAAAGAAAACCTTCTGATTTATCATTTGGAAAATCAATTATTTTAATTTTTAAAAATATTTTTGTCGCATTAAAAGATTATAAATTCATAATTTTTCTTGTTATAGTAGCTGGATTCTGGTCCATGTATTTCCAGTTGTTTTATACTTTACCCGTATTTATTGATCAGTGGGTAGACACTCATTCTTTATATAATTTCATTGAAAAAGTATGGCCCTGGTTAATTGAAAAAATCGGCTCCGAAGATGGTACAATTGCTGCTGAGTACATTACTACTATGGATGCCATGTATATTATCATGTTCCAGATTGTTGTTTCAACAATAATAATGAAATGGAAACCATTAACGTCTATGATGACAGGTTTCTTTGTATGTTCTATTGGTATGTCGCTAACACTTTTTACAAACAATCCATTCTTTATTATTGCTTCCATTTTTATTTTTGGTGTTGGTGAAATGGCCGGATCACCAAAAATTATGGAGTATATTGGAAAGATTGCTCCTAAAGATAAAATTGCTCTTTATATGGGGATGTCATTCCTACCAGTAACCCTGGGAAATCTTTTAGCAGGCTATATTTCGGGTGGAGTTTATGGTAAAATGTCTGATAAAGTTACTTTGTTACAAAATGATTTAGCTTTGAAAGGATTATCAGTTCCGGAAATTTCAGTTACTTTTTCCCAGACTGATCTTTTTAATAAAGCCGGAGAACTTTTAAATATGACGCAAACTGAAATTACTGATTATTTGTGGATAAGTTATAATCCGGGGCGAATTTGGGTTGTACTTTTGGGGATTGGGGTTGGAGCTTCGTTCTTGCTATTTTTGTATGATCGCTTTTTAATTCGTAAAGTAAAATAAAATTACAATTCAAATTCCGCTTCGGCGGGATTTTTTATTTCAACAAATCAACAAAACCAAACTCCATTTGTTTTATTATTGTTTTGAAAACCATTTCATTATTTAACAATGTTTAACGCTGATAAATCTCCTATCTGATTATTTTTTTATAATTTGTGTAATATTTTATAAAAACGTCCTACTAATTGAATATTAATAAAAACTTAAATAATTAAAAAATGAAACGAATTACTTTATTATTAGCCTTTTCATTAATCTGTTTATTTGTAAGTGCACAAAGTGCAGACGAAATTATTGAAAATTATTTTGAAAACACAGGTGGAACAGAAGCCTGGAATAATATTACTGGTCTGCGATACAACGCAAGTGTAAACGCTCCAATTGGTGAAATTCCTCTTGTAATGTATAATGGGAAAGATGGATCATCTTTTGTAAAAATGACTTTGCAAGGAAATGAAATTATTCAAATTGCTTTTGATGGCGAAACTGCATGGGGAATGAATATGATGTCTATGCAAGCCGAGAAGAAAGATAGCGAGATAACTGAAAATCTTAAGCGTGCAATAAAAGAATTTCCGGATCCTTTCTTAAACTACAAAGAAAAAGGGTTTTCTGTTGAACTTTTAGAAAATGAAACTATTGAAGGATCAGAATGTTTCAAAATTAAACTCACAAAAATGCCAACATTAGTAGATGGTGAAGAAGTTGAAAATGTTACATATTATTATTTCGATACAGAGAATTTCGTTCCTATTCTTGTTGAAGCTGAAATAAAAAGCGGTCCTGCTAAAGGAAATATCGCTCAAACATTTTTTAGCGATTACCAGGAAGTTGATGGCCTGTATTTTTCTTTTTCATTTACTCAGGGATTAAAAGGTCAGCCAAGTCAGACAATTACTATTAAATCGGTTGAAATTAACCCTGAAATAGATAAATCAAGTCTGATTTTTCCTGAAGGTTAATATTGGAATTTATAATAAGCAGTTATGAAAACATTTAAAATTATCCTTATATTAATAGTTACAACTATTAGTATACAAGGAATAGCACAAGAACCAATCAGGCTGGCAGGTGAAGAATTGTTTGGAACAATGAGAGCCAGACATATTGGCCCTGCAGTTATGAGTGGCAGAATAACTGATCTGGCAGGACATCCGACAAATTCAAAAATAATTTACGCCGGAACTGCTGGTGGTGGTATCTGGAAATCAAGTGATGGTGGTGTAATGTTTAATTCAATATTTGATGATTACAATCAATCTATTGGAACTATAGCTATCGATCCTTCAGATCCTGATCATATTATTTGGGCCGGAACCGGAGAAACATGGACAAGAAACAGCATCTCTCCCGGAGATGGTCTTTATAAATCTATAGATGGTGGTACAAACTGGAAAAAGGTTGGGTTTGCAGAATCCGATCATATCAGTAGCATACAAATCAACCCGAATAACTCAAACGAAGTTTATGTGGGAATTCTTGGCCCACTTTGGGGTGATAGCGATAAAAGAGGAGTTTATAAAACTACTGATGGTGGTGAAATCTGGGAACAACTTTTAGCAGGTAATTTATCAACCGGATGCTCTGATCTGATTATGGACCCAAATAATCCTGATATTCTTTATGCAGCATTTTGGGAATTTAGAAGGACTGCATGGTCATTCAATTCAGGTGGCAAAAATAGCGCCTTATACAAATCTAACGATGGTGGTAAAAACTGGAATAAAATTCACAATGGTTTTCCGGAAGGAGTTTTAGGTCGTTTTGCTTTTGCAGTAGCTCCAACTAATTCAAACATCCTTTATGGTGTTGTTGAATCGGAAGACAGAAGTAAATGTGGGTTATATCGTTCCGAAAACGCGGGCGAATCATGGATACATTTGAACAAAGATTTTGAGCTGGCAGTACGTCCATTCTATTTTTCAAGAATTGTTATTGATCCCCGCGATGAAAATGTAGTTGTAAAATGCGGACTTTTTGGATCAATTAGTCGTGACGGAGGAAAAACATTCAAAAATCTTGGACCACAACATCCTGATATTCACGACATTTGGTTCGATATCAATAACTCCGATATAATTTTCTCGGGTACAGATGGTGGTGTATATCAATCTTTTAACGGAACAGCTACCTTTGATATGGTAGATAATTTACCATTATCTCAGTTTTATTTTGTCAGTGTAGATAACGAAGAGCCTTATAACGTTTACGGTGGATTACAGGATAATGGATCATGGTACGGGCCATCTTCCAGTCCGGGAGGAGTTGAGGCCGGCGATTGGAAACCTATTGGTGGTGGAGATGGTTTCAGAGCATTCCGTCATCCCACAAAAAATATCATTTATTCTGAAATTTATAATGGCGAAGGAATTTACAGATATGACCTCGATAAAAATATTATTAACACAATACAGCCATTCCCTGAAGAAGGAGATCCTAAATTTCGTTACAACTGGAATACTGCTTTACAGTTAAGTCCTAATAAGCCCGACAGAGTATATGTTGGTAACCAGTTCTTATTTCGATCAGAAGATATGGGTAACAATTGGGAAAAGGTTTCGCCTGATTTATCTACTAATGATCTAAACAAACAAGGTCAGACTAATTCCGGAGGAATTTCTGTTGACAATTCAGGAGCAGAAATGAATACAACAATTTATTGTATTACAGAATCTCCGCTCGATGAAAATCTGATTTGGGTTGGTACAGATGATGGAAATGTACAAATAACTATGGATGCAGGTAAAAACTGGACAAACGTAGTTTCAAACATTCCTGATCTTCCGGCAAATACATGGTGCAACCATATCGAAGCCAGTAATTTTAATAAAGGAACAGCTTATGCAGTATTTGATGGTCATTATTCTAACGATAACAATCCTTATGTTTACAAAACAACAGATTTTGGTAAAACATGGAAATCAATAGCAACAAGTGACATTGAAAATTTTGCCAGACATATAAAAGAAGATTATGTAAATGAAAACATACTGTACTTAGGAACTGAAACGGGACTTTACATTACAATTGATGGTGGTATTAGCTGGGTTAAGTTTACAAACAACATGCCTTCGGCTTCTGTTCATTATATAGCATTGCATCCTAAAAAACATGATCTTGTTTTAGCAACTCATGGAAGGGGAATTATTATTATTGATGATATAAGTCCTTTAAGGGAAATTAACCAGGAAATACTTCAAAAGAAAGCACATTTCTTCGAATCCACTCCCACTGTTATTTGGGAACAAGGATCATTTGGAGGAAACAGTACTTTTACACAGTTTGTAGGGCGAAATCCAAATCGCAATGCTAAAATTATTTATTACCTGAAAAAGCGCCATACATTTGGAAAAATGACTATTGAAATTTTTAATAGCAATGGCGAATTAGTTGGTAAAGCTGACCCCGGAAAAAAGAAAGGTATTAATATCGTTCATTGGGATTATATTATGAAGCCTCCGGTTGTTGCCAAAGGTAAAACATACAGCAGAGGTGGTTTTTCAACTTTACAGCTACCAGCCGATAATTACAAACTTGTGATGAAAAAAGGTAAGGAAGTATATGAATCAAATATTGAGTTAATATATGATCCTAATTCAAGTATTTCTCTTGAAGATCGTAAATTAAAATTTGATTTAAGCAAGAAACTGTTTGACCTTACTCAGGATCTTGCGTACTTAGTTTACGAAATAGATGTTATAACCGAATATGTTAATAACATTGATTTTGGTAACGACAAATCATCTAAAGTAGCTAAATCATTAACCAGCGAATTAACCGAATTAAAAAAGACGCTTGTTATAACAACCGGAGATAACTACGTTCAGGCTGCCGATCCTGAATTAAGAGAGAAAATAGGTAATTTGTATAGCGTTGTTGTTGGTAATTCAGGTAAACCATCTAACACTCATTACAAAAACTTCAAAATGCATAATTCGGCATTTGAAGCTGCAATAGTAAAATATGATGTATTAAAGAAAAAGCAGTTTTCAAAAATTGAAAAATTTGTAGAAAAAAATGAGCTGCCTTCTGTTACGATGAAAAGTTTTGAGGAATTTTTGAAGCAATAGTTTTATTTTAATGTTTGTAATTAAAAATCCCGCTGCGGCGGGATTTTTTGTTGAAATAAGAAAGATTTTAAAAATTAAGATAGATTTCCGCCTGCGCGGGAACTTTTCTCATGAGCAAAGCGAGTAATGACAATCAACAAGTATAAAAAAGAGTTCCGATTTCTCGAAACTCCATATGTTTATTTAATCATCAAACTCTTCTAATTTCTTTTTAAACCATTTTTTAGGATTTAAATATGATTTGTATTTAGTTACCATTTCTTTGCCAATCAATAAACCCCCTGACCAAAAAGTAATTTCTCCAATTACAATAATTATTGTGGTAGCAGTTATTTTAGTTTTAGTATCGATATTAAGAAAAGGTATTATGAGCAATGACCCAAAAACAAATCCTGATACTATCATTAAAGATATTCCTAATCTAAGTTTCCAATTATTTTTTGTCATTTTATTAATTTTTGGCATAATACATCTAACCAATTCGAAGGAAAAAAGTTCTTTAATGTTGAAATATAATCAAATTACAAAATAAATATTCCTGGTAATAATGATTTATTAGAAATCATAATACAAAAAAACCCCGACATTAAAGTCAGGGTTGTGGTACCACCTGGAATTGAACCAGGGACACACGGATTTTCAGTCCGTTGCTCTACCAACTGAGCTATGGTACCTTTTTGCTCGTTAGCGGTGCAAATATAAGTGAAAAAATCCTTTTACAAAATATTTTTTCTCAATTTTTAAAAAATCTTAAAATAAGTAAAACTTTACCTGTTTTAGTGTTTTGATTGTTAGTTTTTTATACTTTTGCAGCAGATACAAATACGGAGATGAATTACGAGAGTTATACACTGGAGAACGGGATAAGAATCATACATTTACATTCTAAATCGGCAGTCGCGCATTGTGGCTTAATAATTAATACCGGATCCCGCGATGAAGAAGACCATGAACATGGAATGGCACATTTTATTGAGCATGCTATTTTTAAAGGAACTAAAAAACGAAAAGCTTACCATATACTAAGCCGTTTAGATGATGTTGGTGGTGAAATAAATGCTTATACAAGTAAAGAAGAAACTACTATTCATACATCATTTTTAAAAAATAATTATGAACGTGCAATGGAGCTTATTTCTGATATCACGTTTAATTCAGTTTTTCCGGGTAAAGAGATTACACGAGAAAAAGAAGTTATTATTGAAGAAATAAATTCATACAAGGATGATCCTGCCGAACTGATCTTTGACGAGTTCGAAGAGCTTATTTTTAAGAATCAGCCTTTAGGAAATAATATTTTAGGTAATCCAAAAGATTTACGGCGTTTTACCAAAAAGGATATAGAATCGTTTATTTCAAAAAATTATCATACTAATGAAATGGTTTTTTGTTCCGTAGGCGATATTTCATTTACAAAATTTAAAAAGCTGGCTAATAAATATTTCGGACAAATTGAACCTAATATAAGGACAAGTCAGAGAGCCCGTATATACAGTTATATCACTGAAGCAAAAACCATTAAAAAGAACACTCACCAGACACATTGCATTATTGGTAATATAGCATATAACGCCCATGACAAAAAAAAGGTTACCATGATTTTACTGGACAATATGTTAGGTGGCCCAGGATTAAACTCGCGCTTAAGCCTTTTGCTTAGAGAGAAATATGGTTATGCTTATCATGTGGAATCAAATTACTCTGCATATTCCGATACCGGAATATTTTCTGTCTATTTTGGTGCCGACAAGGAAAATTTAAACAAGTGCATAAAACTGGTTAAAAAAGAATTTGAAGCCCTTCGGACCAAAAAGCTGGGAGATATACAGTTGAAAAAAGCTAAACGTCAGTTATTTGGTCAGATTGCTATTAACTCAGAAAATAGTGCCAGCCTGATGCTTGCCATGGGTAAAAGTTTTTTACTTTTTAACAAAGTTGATGATTTAAAGAAAATAAAAGAAAAAATTGAGGCTGTAACAGTTGACGATATTCAGGAAATTGCAAATGAAGTTCTGGATATTAATAAAATGTCGATGTTGGTTTATCAATAACAATAAATGTCATTCCGGGCAAAGACCCAGAATCTCAAAACAAAAGATTGTCGCACTTCGACAGGCTCAGTGTGACAATTAATTAATTTTTTGTCATATTGAGCTTGTCGAAATATGATAACAAATTCCCATCATGTCCGATTTCTATTTTAATATTGAAGAATATATATTAAATCACTCCGATAAAGAGGACCCGGTATTAGCTGAACTTAACCGCGAAACGAATTTAAAAGTTCTTCGGCCCAGAATGCTTTCAGGTCATTTGCAGGGAAAAATTCTTGAAATGATCAGTAAAATGATAAATCCGGAAAAAATATTGGAATTAGGAACTTATACAGGATACTCTGCAATTTGTCTTGCAAAAGGATTAAAAGATAATGGCATTCTTCATACAATTGAAATAAATGACGAACTGGAAGATCTCATTTCTAAATATCTTAAAAAGGCAGGGTTTGAAAATAAGGTAAAGCTTCATTTTGGTGATGCAAGAAATATTGTCCCTGAAATTAATGACCAATTCGATCTCGTATTTATCGATGCCGACAAAAGAGAATACCTGGAATATTATAAAATAGTTATTGATTTTGTAAAACCCGGAGGATTTCTTTTAGCTGATAATGTATTATGGAGCGGTAAGGTAATAGAACAGGAATCATCTAATGATGAATACACAAAAGGCATTCTCGAATTCAACAAATTTATTAAAAATGACAACCGGGTTGAAAAAGTGATTCTACCTTTACGGGACGGATTAATGTTGATTAGAAGAAAATAATTCTTAACAAATAAGATTATCTAAAAAGTTAGAAAGTTGTTCATATTTCGACACGCTCAATATGACAACTTTTTTATGTCACACTGAGCTTGTCGAAGTGTGATATACTTTATAAAAACTTATTCTTCTTTCATTTTATCCTCGTTTACAACACTAAAATTTAGTGATTTAATAACACGCATATCCGGAGGAATTGAAAAAATCCAGTCAATTATCTTTTTATATTCAACATCATCGGTATAAGGAATATCTTCTTTCATAAATACCATAACCATTCTGTGCATTTCAGATTTCTCTTCTGTATAAAGCTCATATTCCATTGTTTCAGAAGGAAAGTTATATTCCTTATTTGCCTGCAACATAAATGAAGCTTCTTCTTCGTTAGGAAATAACTGAAATGCTTCCGATTCTCCAAAAATAAAGATTTTTAAAAAAGAACTTTTTGAAGGTTTAACATTAAAAATTAAGTTTGTTTCATTCTGATAAAACATTCCAACACCATCTACCCAAGCATTAAAAGCTATATCTTTTTCAGTTAAATACTTTACAACAGTACAATTTATTACAACTTCCACTTTTAAATGTCCAATTTCATTAAAAGATTTTTTTGTATCAACAATTTCAACATTTTTAACTGCTCCCCGGATATCAGATAGGAAATCAGATGTAAATAAATCTTCGTACTGACCATCCTCTTCTTTCTGGAAATAATCGGTAAAAGATGCTATATTTTCTTCAATCCCGGCTTGTTTAAGCGCAACAGCTTTTGCTTCGTTAATCGCACGCTGCGTTACGTGAGCAATAGATTCGTTATCAGCACCAATGGCAATACCCGCAACTTCTTTTACACTAATTTCCTTAACTTTTTTTTGTGAATAGGTGCTAATAACAACAAATGTTAAAATCAACAAAGGAATAATTCTTTTCATATGTCCGGATTTAAAATTCACTTTAAAATTATGAAATATTAATCAAATATACTGCCAAATTTTAACTGTAAATTTCATTGCACACGAAAAGTTTTTTTGTTTGGCGGATTAGCAAATGCAAGTGATTTAATTTTTAAGCCTGTAATATATGGAAGAAAATCTATTAAATATTTAGAAAAACAAAATTGAACATAAAAAAAGAGCCCAAATCAAGGGCTCTTAAATATTATTATATTATAAATTATTCATCCCAACCACCTTCGTGGTATAATAACTGTATTTCGTTTTCCGTAAGGGGGCGATTATAAACTCTCAATTCATCCAAAGAACCATAAAAATGGTTATTACCTCCTTCTCCAATTGCAAAATTGTTTCCTATGTATGTCTGTTCACTATCATTATTAAAATAAGTTGTGTACTCTCTTTCCTTCTTTACAGTTAAAACTCCGTTAATCCAGGCCTGAATCTCAGTTGCTGTTACATTAATTACACAATGAGCCCAACTATTTAATGGCAATTCCATTGGATTAAGCAAATCAAATTTCTCTGCATCCCATTGAGAGGGTATATCATCAACAGTCATCATATTAGACCAGGCACAATCCCTATAATCAGTATCATATCTTGACGCATAAAAGTTGCCTCTTAATTCTGGTCCAAGTGTTGTATTAAAACTAGTAATTGTAAAACATCGATTATCATAGTACATATTATATTTACATATTATAGTACCGCCGCTTTCACCATCCTGAATCCCTTTACTGTTAACCCAAAAAGAAAAGGACAAACCATTAGAAGCATCTAATGTATTAGTTAATTGCATATAATCATTTAAACCATCAAAATCGTAAGCTGAATTTGGATTCCCAAATCTATCAGAAGTTAAATCTGCACCATGGTTTATAGCATGATTTTCATTCTCAGAATAATCATTTGTATTTCCATTAAATGGATAATATGCTATTGCTGGGTCAAAAACTGCAACAAAAGAAAGCTCATTTCCATAAAATGTATCAACATCATTTATGGCATAAGCTCGAACATAATAAGTACTTTCTGCAACCAAATTTATTAACTGACTTGAAAATGCACCAGCTCCACTTCCATCATTTGTTTTCCAATCATTCAATGTTGGTGTTGGAGATAAACTCCAGCATACTCCTTTTTGCAAAATAGGTAATCCACCATCGTCGATAAAACTTCCACCACTTGTTGCTGAAACAGTTGAAGTAACAGTTATTGCTTGTGTAGATATCGATGGGATTCCATTTTTTGTTTTGAATGATGTTTCTTCTCCGTAAGAGATTCCTGCTTCATTAATAGCAAAAGCGCGCACATAATAGGTTGAATCAATATGCAAATTATCAATATCGATATTAAAACTTCCTGTTCCATCTCCGCTATAGAATACACTATCATCAATTGAAGGCATTCCTGTATTATTGTAACAAATCCCTCTACTTATTATACTTGCTCCTCCGTCATTAGCAATATTGCCGGTAACAGTAGCTGAGACAATCGTAATATCTGAAATATCTATTATATTAACAGATGCTAATGTATCTGTTCTAAAAACTATTTCGTTTCCATAAGACTCACCTTTTTCATTTATAGCATATGCTTTTACGTAATATTTCTGTCCATACTCCAAATCAGTAAGATTATACGTAAAGCTTTCAGTATTACTTTCATCTACATAGAAATTACTTTCTGTTGTAGGATTACCTGATTTATTCCAACATACGCCTTGGCTTATAATATCTCCTCCATTATTCTCAATAATTTCACCTCCAATTTCTGCAGTAAATGCCGTTATGTTTGTTGCTTCCTTTGTTGAAATGGCAGGCAAACCTATCTCAACTGTTGTTATTGACACAGGGGACTCACTGTAGAGAATTATATCTCCAAATTTTACATAAGCGTTAATATAATAAGTACTATTCGGTTCAAGATTGGGTAAATTGCTCTGAAAAGAATCTGAAGATAAAACACCCAATTCACAGATGCTATCATTAACATCTGGATTTTCATTCTTACTCCAACAATGCCCATGTTGCTCTATTTGTATACCGTAAGTTTCATGGATTTCTGTTGCAGCTATTGCAGATCTGTAGCTAATATTATTAACAGTTATATTAGAGAGCTCAATTTTACTTGAAAGTTGCATTGGAGATTCAATCAAATCTGTTTCACATGAAATTAATAATATTACTATTATTAATACAATTGAATACAAAGAAGATTTGAAGTTATTATTAAAAATCATAAGGAAAATATTAAAAACTATAACCTAAGCCAATTAACAAATTGGTATATTGAAAATTTACAGTTGAAACACCACTAGTTATTAAAAAATTTTTTAATCTATAAGTAAGTCCTGTTTCTGCCTCAATTCCTTTATATGAATAATCTGGATTTTTCACATACTCCGAATTAATTAAATCATCATTTGAATACGAATAAATATTCATTTGCCAAACTAAATCTTTCAATCCATATCCAATTCCTGCAGATATAAAAAAGTTTCTGCTAATTTGTTTGTTTGCACCTATTGTTAGAGAGAATCTTCTGATTTTCTCTAAATTGTTGAAAGTGTAATAACTTGGCTCTTCAAAATTAGGACTCCATCCTGCACCACCATAACTATATGTTGGTTCACTAATCATCATACTAGTTCTTGCCGAAATATACCAGCCGATTTTACCAAACTGCCCTACTGACAAACCAAAGGGAGCATCAATACTTCCGGTATATAAAATATAAAACTTCTTTTGAATTTCTTCTTCAATAACATTAACTTTAATATCAAAAATTATATCTCCTTTAGGAATATTTATTTCACTAAATACATCCCAAATAATTACGTTATTACCACCTAAAACACCTTCACCAACATTTCCACGTACAGCTTTTAAAGGACCAATAAAAGTCTCCCCATCATTAATACTGTAATATATCGAAACATTAAATTTTTGATTAAATTTTGCTCCCGAAATTTTATATGCTATTACTATACTATTATTTTCATTAGATGAATTAATATTCGTAATTGATTGTGAATAAATTAAACCTTTTGATAGAAGTAAAACAATTAATACAAATATGTATCTAAAAACTATTTTAACCATCTTAATATTCAATTAGAACTTGATTTAAATTACCATGAAACTCTGGAGTTTGTAATCCTCTAATTTTTTTCGAAGTCTCAACAACGTTTTTAATTACATATTCTTGAATCTCACCCATAGTTATCTTTCTATCCTTATTATAATCTGCTTCACCTTGCATTCCAGCACATAAATAATACGTAAATAATCCCGTTTGCGAAGTATCAAATCCTAATGAAGTTTCATCCAAGCTTGAAGAGGTAAATACAGTAAAGTTTTTATTATTTACCCATGGTTGCTCAGTCTTAGGATTTATTCTTACACCTTTCATAGAAACCAAATTATATATTTCCAAATTCTGACTGCTTCTTGATGATCCACTAAAGCATGCATCCATAAATACTGTTACACTTTTCGCTTCTAATTTATTCAAACTTTCATACAGCTTATTCACATTATACCCTTGAGTTTGCAGCCTTTCAATCTTCCCATCTGAGGGAAATAGATAAACATCTTTCCCATCTTTACTCGGCATTCCGTGTCCGGAATAAAACACAAATAAATCTGTCTCACCTTTCAATATCGATTTTTGTAATTCCCCGTAATCTGGATTAAAAATATCATCAAATGCAAATCCATTAACTTCTTCATTAGTATATGTTACAACTTGACTTATACCCAGCTTATCTTTAAAATATGATTCAATAATTTCCGCATCATTGGATGCATACGGTGCAGGTGGTAAATTATCATAATTTTCAACTCCTATTACAACAGCGACTGAATTTTCTCTTTTTGTTTTCGAACGGTTAATCTGTCTAATATTTGTTAAATTCCCAATATTTGCTTTAAACTTATTTGACGTATATTCAAATTGAGCAACTTGATTTTTAAATTTTTCGACATCAACTTTAATCTCAAATGTTTTTGTTTCAGGTGGTTTTTGATTCAATTTTAAAGGTAATTGTAAGTCCGTTAAATTGCCATAACCATTTTCCTCATATAGATTTAAATATATTGGCAAATTATCAGAATAATTTACTCGCTTATTTGGACTTAATTTTATCCATATTTCTTTAATCTCACCAATTCCAATATCACCTAAAACACCAACACCACCCTCAATATAAATATTTTCATCTGTTGTATTAACTTTATAATGTGCTTTTCGTGCGATGTTTTGCCCCACATTTTGAATAACAATTTTTGTTTTTACCTGTTCACCTGCCTGCAACAAACCATCTTCTTGAATTGCGCCAGTCCCATCGCCTATATCAACAATTTCTAGACCTGAAAAACTCATTTCTGACTTGCGATATTCAAGAGTATTTACAACTAAAAAAGCTGGATCCATATCGTATCCAAAATGTTCTTTTACATTTATTTTTAATTTATGCTCTGCAGATTTTACATTTAATCCCGCTTTTATATTTACGGTAACTTCTTTGGTTTCATTTGGACGAATAAACAATATTTCATTCTTGTCTTGAATTGTAAAAAAAGGATCATCAATATTATCATCAATACTAACAATTAGGCCTTGAGCAAGACCTTTACCTTTATTAGTAATTTTTAATATTAAATTTGCAGTTTCTTCGGATTCAATAATTCCATTTTCATTAGCATCTATAAAAGTTAAATCAACATATAAATTGGGAGGTAAGGTCCTTTCATAAACTGGAACTAAATCAAATCTTTTTGGTTCGCTTCTTCCTTCTATTACTTGCTGTCCAAAAATTATTATAGAGAAAAGTAAAAGGTATGTGATAAATATCAATTTCTTCATAAATCATACAATTAATTATTTTGTGAAATTAACATTATTCTTTAATTCAACAAAAATTACCAAACAAAAAGAGCCGATGAAAAATCATCGGCTCTTTTCTTAAATACTATTTTATATTAAATTATTCATCCCAACCACCTTCGTGGTATAATTGTTGAATTTCCTCTTCGGTTAATCCGCGGTCATACACTCTCAAATCAACAGAAGCATCTAATGTGTTAGTTAATTGCATATAATCACTAAACCATCAAAATCGTAAGCTGAATTTGGATTCCCAAATCTATCAGCTGTTAATTCTGCTCCATAATTTGTTGCATGATTCTGGTTATCAGAATAATCCAAACTACTTCCATTAAATGTATAATATGCTATTATTCCACTCGAAACCAAAACATTTCCACTGGTTTGAACCGGAACACTACTGCTGTATCCAATCCCTTTGTCGTTTATTACAAAAGCTTTAACATAATATTTTTTAAGAGAATTCAAATCATTTATTATTACGTCCTGATTTTCAAGAACAGAAGTCGAGCCAAGATAAACAACATTACTCTCAATTGTGAGGTTTTGCGTTTCGCCCCAACATACACCATAGCTTTCTATTGAATCATCTCCACCAAAATCAATAATTTCTACATTTACAGTAAATGAACTATTTGAAATATCCTTAATAGAGTTAATCAATATTTCCGGAGTCCGTAATTCTTTTGTATATATCAGCCTTGCCCCCCTGGAATAATAAATTCCTTTATCATATTTTGCATATGCTCTTAAATAATATTGTTGACCATCCTTAAGGTTGGTCATATCAAAAGTATAAATACCAATTGAATCAACTTCAGCAAAACTAAATTTGCTATCTTTTATAGTTGGGAATGTTATTTCAGACCAACAAACTCCTATCTCTTCAATTTGCTCATAATAACCCAAGTAAGCTAACTTAACAAATCCGGATACGGTTTCATAGGAAACATCAAGAACTCCTAATTCCACTATTGGTATACCATAAGGGCGTGTTTTAAATGATTCTATTGCACCGTAATTTACATTACTCCCTCTTTTTGCATAAGATCTATAATAATACGGAGTATTCTCATTCAAGTTATCTATACGGCTTATAAATTCTCCATTTGTATTGTGATCAATAATTGAAATTCTATCATTTATAATAGTAGGTACCCGGTTTGTTGACCAACAATGCCCATATTGATCTATTCCTTCACCAAAATCAATAATTTGACCCTGTAAGCGTGCTTTTGTTACTTGGATTTCAATAGCATCCCCGGTTGTTATTAAAATTTGTCTTTCTATATCTTCGGTTATACATGAAGAAAAGACAATAAAAAGGAGAACTATTAGTTTACTTTTAGTATTACTATTTATCATAATTAAAGTTTAAAATTAAGTGATACCATAGGTAAATTTGAGAAACTATCTATCTGCATTCCTAGTTCCATCTTGCTTTTTAAAACTTTGTTTTTGGCCAGGTATATATTTGCATATTCCAACAGCCATACTGTGGCAGCACTTATTGCATAAATATTAGCCAATTTCCTTTTATCATCCGATTTTTTATAGAACTCATTTCTTTCATTAATATCCATCGAACTTAAATAATCGTCATAATAACTTCTTGACTTTAATCCGTTAAATACTGAAGCACCAACGAAGCCATAAGATACCAACCCCTTAGCTAAATGAATTTTTTTATTTGACATTCTAAAAGTACCATAACCCGGATATAATGTTGAATAAATATAAGGATCCCATTTCTTTAACGATTTTATTATCTTAGGATTTAGTAACTCTGCATATACTTCAATATCAAAATTATCGTCAATTTCTTTTAAATAATTACCTGGATACCAAACAAGACTATTCTTTATTCCCGGTGAAACAGTTTCTACATTTCCTTTAATATTGGGCTTTAATATTTCTTCACCTTTACTATTAAATATCTTTACACTTATATCAAATAAATCAGATTTTTTAGCATTAATTATATCATATTTTATGTATACTCTATCCCGATCTAAAACATAAGTAACATTAACAACTTCTGCTTTTGAAGGTATCGTAATTTGAGCTATACTTTCGAATTGAAAAAAAGCAAATAATAAGTAAATCGTTAGGATACACTTTCTCATAATCACATGTTTAAATTATCTAATTTGTGAAATTAATACTATTCTTTTAACACCCAAACTTATAACAAAAAAAACCGATGATTTCTCATCGGCTCTTTCTGTACCCAGGGCGGGACTTGAACCCGCACGACCATAATGGTCACTGGATTTTAAGTCCAGCGCGTCTACCAATTCCGCCACCTGGGCGTCTTCTAAAAAGAAGAGCGAGAAACGGAACTCGAATCCGCGACCCCGACCTTGGCAAGGTCGTGCTCTACCAACTGAGCTATTCTCGCATTAGCGGTTGCAAATATATTTATTTTTTTTGTTCTTAAAAAATAAATATAAAAAAATCCTGAAGTTTTTTACGATTTATGTAAGCCCGATATGTTTTTTAATCTCGTTCAGCTTATTTAATGCTTCAACCGGAGTTAAATTATTTATATCGAGATTATTAATCTCATCCCGAATTTGTTTTAAGACAGGATCATCCAACTGAAATATTGTGGTTTGTAACCCTTCTCTGTGTTCTGCAATTTCACCAACAGGTTTTGCAAGCGAGTCTTTATTCTCAGATTTTTCCAGATCCTTTAAAATTTCATTTGCCCTGTTTACAACACTTTTAGGCATTCCTGCCATTTGTGCCACATGAATTCCAAAGCTATGTTCGCTCCCACCACGTTTTAACTTCCTGAGAAAAATTACTTTATCATTTAGTTCCTTAATGGAAACATTGTAGTTTTTTATCCTGTTAAATGATTTTTCCATTTCATTTAACTCATGATAATGAGTTGCAAACAGAGTTTTAGCTTTTGCATTTGGATGCTCATGAATATATTCAGCCATTGCCCATGCAATCGAAATACCATCATAAGTACTTGTTCCCCGTCCGATTTCATCAAGAAGGATAAGACTACGAGGAGAAATGTTATTTAAAATACTTGCTGCTTCATGCATTTCAACCATAAAAGTCGATTCGCCAAGTGAAATATTATCTGAAGCTCCAACTCTTGTAAAAACTTTATCAACCAAACCTATTTTTGCTTCTGATGCAGGAACAAAACATCCTGTTTGTGCTAATAAAACAATTAATGCTGTCTGACGAAGCATTGCCGATTTCCCTGACATATTTGGCCCTGTGATTACAATAATCTGCTGCTCATTGCTGTCAAGATAAACATCATTAGCAATATAGGATTCATCAATTGGCAACATTTTTTCAATTACCGGATGTCTTCCGTCCTTAATATCAATTATATCTGAATCATTAATTTCTGGTCTTACATATTTGTTTTCTACTGAAACAATAGCAAAGGATAATAAACAATCTAATTTTGCAATAAGTGCTGCATTTAACTGAACAATTGAGATATACTCCTCAAGCTCAGAAATTAATTTACTGAATAATTTCTGCTCAAGATCCAGTGCTTTTTCTTCAGCTCCCAGAATTTTAACCTCGTACTCTTTTAATTCCTCTGTAATATATCTTTCGGCACTTACTAAGGTTTGTTTACGTATCCATTCCTCCGGAACTTTATCTTTATGGGTATTTCGAACCTCAATGTAATAACCAAAAACATTATTAAAACTTATTTTCAAAGAAGTGATTCCTGTTCTTTCAATTTCACGTTGTTGTATCTGAACAAGATAATCTTTACCCGAAAAAGCGAGCTTTCTATATTCATCCAGCTCTTCAGAAACTCCATCAGCAATATAGTTTCCTTTTCTTAATAGTGCCGGAGGCTCCGGAAATAATTCCTTATTAATCCTGTCTCTGATTTCAATACACGGATTTAACTGATCTCCAATTTTCCGGATAGCTTCATTTCCGGATTTTAAACAAGCATTTTTTATTGGTTCAATAGCAGTTAATGCATGCTTTAACTGTACAACTTCGCGTGGATTAACTCTTCCGGTAGCAACTTTTGATATAATACGTTCAAGATCGCCTATTGCTTTAATATGTTCTTTCAGCAGATCATTAAAATCAACATTTTTCAGCAAAAATTCAACAACATCGTGTCGCTCTTTTATTGGTTGTATATCTTTTAATGGTAATGCTACCCATCGTTTTAATAATCTGGCGCCCATCGGAGAAATAGTTCTGTCGATAACATCCACAAGTGTTTTTGCACCTTCATTTATCGAAAAGAACAATTCAAGATTTCGCATTGTAAATTTATCAAGCCAAACGTATTTATCTTCTTCTATTCTTGATAATCCTGCAATGTGTTGTAATTCTTTATGTTCAGTAATCTCGAGATACTGAAGAATTGATCCTGCAGCAATAATACCAAACTGCAAGTTCTGAACACCAAATCCCTTTAATGAAGATGTTTGAAATCGTTTGAGCAATTTATCTCTTGCATTATCTTCAGTAAAAACCCAATCATCTAATTTATAAGTATAAAAATTTTCGCCAAATAACTCTTTAAACTGTTGTTGTTTACTTCTTTCAAATAATACTTCTTTTGGCAAAAAACTATTTAATAGTTTATCAATATATTCGAAACTTCCCTCGGCAGTTAAAAATTCACCAGTCGATATATCCAAAAATGCAACGCCGGCTACATTTTTTTCAAGATGTACAGAAGCCAGAAAATTATTTTCCCTGTTTTCAAGCACATTATCATTAAGTGAAACTCCTGGAGTAACTAATTCTGTAACACCTCGTTTTACTATTTTTTTAGTTTTTTTAGGATCTTCAAGTTGCTCACAAATTGCAACTCTTTGACCCGCCCTGACCAACTTTGGCAAATATGTATCAAGAGCGTGATAAGGAACTCCTGCTAATTCAACAAAAGATGCAGCACCATTTGCTCTCTTAGTTAAAGTAATTCCAAGAATTTCAGCAGCTTTAATAGCATCTTCGCCGAATGTTTCGTAAAAATCTCCTACTCTGAACATTAAAATCGCATCAGGATGTTGTCTCTTGATTTGATAATATTGTTTCATCAATGGAGTTTCAGCGTATTTTTTCTTTTCTGCCAAATGAAATTAATTTTAATAATACTTATCCCAACAAAATTAAGATTAATCATGTACTTATCAATAAAGAAATCGTTTTATTAACAGATTATATAAAACACAGTCATTGCTTTGACGAGGGCCTAAAAACACACATAATAAATGTTGAATTTTTGAGGCTGTTTAAAGACATAAACTTTTTACAGTCTTTTTTGTTATATAATTTTAATAATTAATCCCTCATTATCTTGCATTTATAAAATCGATTTTATTTTTATTTTCAAAAAAAATTAAAAACTGCTAAAAACCATTTTTCTTCTTCAAATATAATTTTACATTAGCACCTATAATTTAAAAAACAACAAAGCACTCTTATGAAAAAAATATTAGTTCTTGGAGCTGGATTATCGTCATCAAGTCTGATAAAATATCTACTGGATCACTCTGACGAATATAACCGGGGAATTCGTGTCGGAGACATGTCGCTCGAAATTGCACAAAAAAAGGTTAACAATCACAAAAATGGGGAAGTATTTGAATTTGATGTACTTAACGAACAACAGAGAATAAAAGAAATTCAAAATGCCGATGTAGTAATATCAATGCTTCCTGCCAGATTTCATCATCTTGTTGCAGAAAATTGCGTTGAACATAACAAGAATATGATTACAGCTTCGTATGTGTCAAAAGAGATAAAAGCTTTAAACGAAAAAGCAAAAGAAAAAGGACTTCTTCTTTTAAACGAAATCGGAGTTGACCCGGGAATTGATCATATGTCGGCCATGAAGGTTATTGATGAGATAAAATCCAAAGGCGGAAAAATACTTGCATTCAAATCCAGTACCGGAGGACTTGTTGCACCGGAATTTGACAACAATCCCTGGAATTATAAATTTACCTGGAATCCCCGGAATGTAGTTGTAGCCGGACAATCTGTAGCACAATATATTGATCACGGTAAATATAAATATGTTCCTTATAGTCAATTATTCAGAAGAGTTGAAAGAATGACTGTTCTGGATGCCGGTGAATTTGAAATGTACCCAAATCGTGATTCTTTGAGTTACAGAGAAACTTATGGTCTTGAAAATATCCCTACCATATTAAGAGGGACATTGCGTCGTCCCGGGTATTCTGAAGCATGGAATGTTTTTGTTCAAATTGGTGCTACTGACGATACTTATAAAATTGAAAACTCTGAAAATTTAACGTACAGAGATTTTATAAATAGCTTTTTACCATATAACCTAAAAGATCCTGTTGAGCTAAAACTGTGTAACTATGTGAAAATAGATATAGAGTCAGAAATAATGAGCAGACTGAAATGGTTAGGAATTTTTGAAGAAACAAAGATTGGAATGCCTAATGCATCACCTGCTCAAATTCTTCAGAAGTTACTTGAAGAAAAATGGGCTTTAGATTCTGAAGATAAAGACATGATTGTTATGCAACATCAGTTTGAATACAGGCTTAACGGTAAAAACAAGCTAATAACTTCTTCTTTAGTTGTTAAAGGGAAAGATCAGGTTCACACTGCAATGTCAATAACGGTTGGTATTCCTGTTGCAATTGCAACCAAGCTGTTTTTAAAGGGAGTAATTAAACAAAAAGGTGTTATTGTGCCTACAATGAAAGATGTATATGAACCTGTTCTAAAAGAACTGGAAGAATACGGAATTGTATTTATTGAAGAAGAAACAGATTTGGATTAACTATAAATATTTATATTTAATATTTGAAAAGATGCTTATAAGAGCATCTTTTCTTTTGTCTACACTTCGACATCCTGATAATTATCGGGACAGGATGACAATTTAGAACATGCTATATTGAGCCTGTAGTAATATGAACAACATTTAATCGAAGCGATCTCAATAAACTTATCGAAAAGTATTTTATTGTCATCCCCGACTCAGATCGGGGATCTATATAATAATATAGTTAACTATTATGAGATTCCCTTTTTCAAGGGAATGACACTATGTGAATATCTGTTCAATTTCCTATAGATCAAAAAGCTAAATAAAAATCTTTTGTAAGATTTTTATAGGCATCAGAATATTCATGCCGCTTATTGAGTTCAATTATTATTTCTTGCTCAATAAGCGGTTTTTTAATTTTCATAAATTCAAGCAATAATCTCTTAGGTTCGTGCGTGGGTTTGGGTAATACTTTTGTCTGTCGAACACAAAACAATCCCTTTTCTGAAGCTTTCAATATAAATATATTTCCTTCAAGGTAGGGCAATGTGAGACTTAATACACCCTCATTCTTTAATAGTTTCATTGCACCATTGATTATATCTTCCAGCTCAAGATTCGAATTATGTCTTGCATCAGTTCTTTTTTCATCAGAAGCAAAAAGTGAATTTTGAAAATATGGTGGATTTGAAACTATTAAATCATATTTATAATTTACAGATTCAGAAAAATTCTGAAAAGACACATTTATTATACTAATTCTGTCTTTCCATATTGAATTTTCAACATTTTCTTTGGCTTGCCCACTTGCCGTTTCGTCAATTTCAATACCATCTATATTTGCATTTGACCTTTGTGCCAACATTAAAGCAATAAGACCAGTTCCTGTTCCAATATCCAGAATATTTTTTGCTGCTTCACAGTTTGCCCATGCACCAAGCATAACTCCATCCGTTCCTACTTTCATGGCACATTTATTCTGATAAATGGTAAATTGTTTGAATTTAAAATAATCGTTGGGCATAACTTAAAACTTTTCGAAAATACCTAATCCGAATAAGGCAAAATCATATTTTACAGGATCTTTTGCATCAAATTTTCTTAATACATTTGTTACTTCCTCAACAGCTTTCCAATCATTTTGCTTTCTTTTTAACAAACCTAATTTTCGGGCTACATTTCCGGTATGTACATCCAAAGGTAAAAATAAATCAGACATTGGAATTTTATTCCACAAGCCAAAATCTACTCCATTATTATCTTTGCGAACCATCCAACGTAAAAACATGTTTAATCTTTTTGCCGATGCACCTTTTAAAACATTCGACACATGTTTTTTTGTTCTTTCGGGATGTTGAATTTCAAAAAATATCTCTCTAAAACTCACTAGTGTGTTAAAAATATTTTTCTCTTCTAAATGTATTTTCTGAAACAAACTTCCCATTCCACCGTAATTTTTATAAATATTCTTAATCGACCGGATAAAAAACACACAATCCTCTCCGTTGAAAGTTCTGTGTTTAAAGTACTTAAAACGCTCCATATCTTTCTTTGAACTATTCATCACAAATTCATAAGGAGCATGATCCATGAGGGCAATCAACTTTTGCATATTCTTTATTATGGTTACTCTTTGTCCCCATGCAATAGATGATGCACAAAAAGCTGCAATTTCTATATCGTTTTTGTTAGAAAATAAATGAGGTATTTGAACAGGATCGGTTTCAATAAAATCCGGATGATTATATTTCTCAGCTTTCTCGTTTAAGAAATCTTTGATTTCATTAAATTCTTTTGCATTACTCATTTTTACGAAACAAATAAACCATCTTTCATGGTCAATTTTTTATCGGCCATATTAGCTAAGCCCACATCGTGCGTAACAATTACTATTGAAGGATTGTATTTATCACGGAGTGAAAAGAACAAATCGTGAAGTTCTTTTTTATTTTCGGAATCCAGATTACCTGAAGGTTCATCTGCAAATATAACCGACGGATCATTAATTAAAGCTCTGGCTACAGCAACTCTTTGCTGTTCACCACCGGATAACTCTTTAGGCTTATGATCAATTCGATGATCAATTTTTAAAAATGTTAGTATTTCCATGGCTTTCCTTTCTGCTTTATCTCTTGGCATTTTGCCTATAAAAGCCGGAATACAAACATTCTCTAATGCAGTGAATTCTGGTAAAAGATGATGAAACTGAAACACAAAACCAATATTATTATTTCGAAAAGATGCTAACTGCTTGTCTTTATACCTGGTTACTTCTTTATTATCAAAAAGTATCTGACCTGAATCAGGTCGACTTAATGTTCCCAGGATTTGAAGAAAAGTTGTTTTTCCTGCCCCACTCGGTCCAACAATTGATACAATTTCTCCCTTTTTTATTTCTAAATCGATTCCTTTTAAAACCTGCAAATCACCATATGATTTCTTTATATTTTTTGCAACAATCATTGATTATAATTTAAGTTAAGCCCCGTTTACAGTAAACGCTAAATATATGTAAGCGATATAAATAGCTACAAAAACCAATCCTTTCCATCTGCTTATAATCGCTTTTCTTAAAGGTAAAAGAAATAAAAATAAAAGTAATGCGATTCCAAGCATCCAGAAAATATCAAAACTTAATACCATCGAATTAATTTTAATAGGATTTTTAACAATACTTGTTATACCGAGTATGGTAAGAATATTAAAGATATTTGATCCTATTATATTTCCAATAAAAATATCTAATTCCTTTCGTACAGCCGCAGCTATTGAGGTTGCCAGTTCCGGCAAACTTGTTCCCAGCGCAATTATAGAAACCGAAATTATTCTGTCGTCAATACCTATAACTCTTGCAATATTTGATGCGCCATTCACTAAAAATTCGGCACCAAACATTAATCCGCCCGCTGCAGCAATAACGAATAATATAGAAATAAATAAATTATACTTTGGAAGTAATAATTTTTCCGGGGTTCTTAATTTTTCTTTTCTTGATTTATGAATCGATCTAAAAATAAATGCAGTAAGGATAATAATAAAAATTATACCTTCGTGTAACTGCAACCAGGTATTGAGACAAAAAATATAAAAAAGCAGGCTGATTAACATCATTACAGACCAATCAAAGTGTATCGCTTTTTTCTTTACTTTAATTGGTAAAATAATGGCTGTTAAACCCATCACCAGCGCAATATTAGCAATATTTGAACCTATTACATTTCCAATAGCAATATCCGGATGATCAAGGATTGCAGCACGCAGGCTTACAAACAACTCCGGAGCTGAAGTGCCAAATGAAACCACCACAAGCCCTATAACTAATTTTGATACTTTAAAATGTCTGGCAAGCGAAACACTCCCTCTTATTAAAAAGACACCACTTAACATTAATAATACGAAACCAAGAAATAGAAAAATGTAATCCATGAACAGAGGGGAGATTAAATTATCCTTTCAGATCTTCTTTTGTGCTTTTTATTTCGTCGTTTATATCCTTAAAATCTTTTTTAAGGTCATTTGTATGTTCACTCATTTCTCTTTTTATATCGTCAGTCGCTTTCTTAAATTCACGCATACCTTTTCCCAGTCCACGAGCAATCTCAGGGATCTTATTTGCACCAAACAGCAGTAATACTACCAAAAGGATAACAAAAATTTCTTGTCCGCTTATAAAGAGTAAAAGTTCAAACATAATATCAAATTTACACAAATATACACTTTATTAAACAACAAAAAAGCCCCTTGGTTTAAGGGGCTTTAGCATTATTTATAGTAATTTATTTATTTGTTTTCTCTCCTTTTTTGTGAACTGTATCATAAACAACCGGAGTTGCAATAAATAATGATGAATATGTACCAACAACTACACCAACTAATAATGCAAACACAAATCCACGAATTACTTCACCACCAAAAATGAAGATCGTAAGCAATACAATAAATGTACTTAAAGATGTACTAAATGTACGACTTAATGTACTATTCAATGCTCCGTTCATGATTGTATTACGATCACGTTTTGGATATAAAGTAATATATTCTCTGATACGGTCGAATACAACCACTGTATCATTTATAGAATAACCCACAACCATTAGAATTGCTGCAATAAATGCCTGATCAATTTCCAATGAGAACGGCAGGATTCCCCAAGTTAATGAGAATATTCCTAAGATAATCAATACATCATGTACTAATGCAGTAATTGCACCTAATCCATATTGCCAGTTTCTAAATCTGATAAAGATATAAACAAACATTAAAATAAGAGCAAGCACAATAACTACCAAGGATTTATAAAGAATATCATCGGCTATTGTTGCACCAACTTTTTGTGAGCTCTTAAGACCTAATACATTTTCAACATCGTGTGCTCCTGCTTCTGTAATTTGTCCATCCTCTTCAATCATAAAACCTTTTAGAAATAATTCCTGTGTCAGATTCTCAAGACCATAAACAGATGTTAATCCCTGAAATAACTTTGTTTCAACATCTTTATCTACTTCAACTTCATCTTCATCAATACGATACTTAGTTGTAATTTTAACCTGATTGTCTTCGCCAAATGTCTTAACTTCAGGCGCATGACCATAAACTACATCAAGATAATTTGCAATATCAACCGTACTTACATCATCCTGAAAACGCACTACATAAGTTCTTCCTCCTGTAAAATCAACACCTTGATTTAATCCTCTTGTAAAAAGTGATCCTATACTTATGAGAACAATAATAGAAGAAATTACATAGAAGATTTTACGTTTTTCCAAAAACTTAATGTTAAGATTTTTGAATGCTCCTTTAGTTAATTTTGTAGCATAAGTTATTTCCTTGTTACGTTTTAAGTACCATTCAAAAATTAATCTTGTTAAGAAGATAGCTGTAAATAATGAGGTAAGAATACCGATCAATAATGTTGTAGCGAAACCTTTAATTGGTCCTGTACCAAATGTATAAAGAATTATTGCAGTTAATAGAGTTGTAACGTTAGCATCAATAATTGCTGAATAAGCATTTTTATAACCGTCTTTAACAGCCAGCTTAATTCCTTTTCCTGCAGCTAATTCTTCGCGAATACGTTCATAAATAAGCACATTTGCATCAACCGACATACCGATAGTTAATATAATACCGGCAATACCTGGTAATGTAAGCACAGCTCCTAATGAAGCAAGAACTCCCATTATAAAGAACATATTTGCAATAAGAGCCAAATCTGCTACTAAACCTGCTTTACGGCTATAATAGAAAATCATATAAACCATTACAACCAAAAAAGCTATTATGAATGAGCTTAAACCCGCGTCTATCGCCTCCTGTCCTAAAGACGGACCAACAATCTCTTCCTGGATAATTCTGGCAGGAGCAGGTAATTTACCTGATTTTAATATGTTTGCTAAGTCTTTTGCTTCGTTTACTGTAAAGTCACCTGAAATTGATGATCGTCCACCAGTAATTTCCTGGGTAACTCTTGGTGCAGAATAAACATAGTTGTCCAGAACAATTGCAATAAAGTTTCCAACATTATTCTTTGTTAATCGTGCCCATGTTTTAGATCCATCAGCATTCATTGCCATACTTACTTCAGCATTACCAGAATTTTGATCAAATTCAGATCTCGCATCTGTAACTACATCTCCATCAAGCGGTGGTTTGCCATCGCGACCAGTCATTTTAATAGCATGTAGCTCGTAAAAAGTTTCAGAATCATCGTATTTATATGGCTTAACATGCCATTTAAAAACTAAATCTCTTGGTAAAACAGAACTAACCTGTTCCATTTTAAGATACATATTTACTTTTGAAGTATCGCTGTACTGAGCCATACCAACAACAGATCCGTCCATTGGCTGACCTGTCTGAGAATTTATACTTGGTCGTAAAACTGAAAATAATGGATATCTTTCAGCAATCTGATTTTGTGCTAAATTGGATGAATCCTGTTGTGTTGAATCTGATTCAAGCTGATCAAGTAATGATAATTCTTCGGGTGCTTCTGTTTCTTCAGTTTTCTCAATCTCTTGCTCTACTTCTATAGATTCAGATGCTATTTCTTCAGATTTTTCCAGTTCTTTTCTGGCTTTTTCAATCTCATAAATAACCTCATTTGCCTGAAGAAGATAACTATAAACCTGTGTATTGTTATAGGTTTCCCAAAATTCAAGGTTTGCTGTCCCTTGCAATAAGTCGCGGACACGCTCCTGATCCTTTACTCCTGGCAATGCAACCATAATTCTTCCTGTAGCATCCAGTTGCTGGATATTCGGTTGAACCACACCAAACCGGTCAATTCTGCTACGAAGAATATTAAAGGAATTATCAATTGCATCTTCTGATTCCTTATTTATAACTTTTAATACATCTGCATTTGTTGAATTAAAATCAATTTTATCTTTTAATTCAATGGTATTAAATATTGCTGCTAATTTAGCATTTGGATCAACTTCATTAAATGCTCTTCCAAACAACGTAACATAGTCTTCTCTGCTGTCCTTGCTATATTCTCTTGCCAGGCTCAATGCCCGCTGGAAAGTTGTATCCTTGTTGTTGTTAGCCATAGCTTTGATAATATCTTCAACAGATATTTCAAGTATAACATCCATACCTCCTTTAAGGTCAAGTCCAAGATTAATTTCTCTTGCCTGACATTCTCTGAATGTATATTTTCTTATCCCAAGGTTATAAACCTCTTCTCCTGATATTGAATCAAGATATTCGTATTCTAAATCAGGATTTCCCTGTGAATATTCTATCGCATCCTTATAAATGTTAGATGTTACCCAGGTAAATGATAAGTAATAAATACATATTGCGGCCAACGCAATGGCCAAAAACCTAATAGCTCCTTTAATCTGCATTTGTCAAACTATTTTATTGAAATTATTAATTTATTTTCCTATTAATCAAATTGTCGTGCAAAGATAAAATTATTTTTCAGAAACACACTTTTTCAGGGGATTAACATTAGTGATTAATTGTAGTTTTGATTTTTTCTAAAAAAGATTGTAACATACAAAAAAAAGAATGGTTCAGAAAATTGACGTTGTTCATACTTCGACAAGCTCAGCATGACAACTTCGTGTTAATTGTTTTGTCACACTGAGCTCGTCGAAGTGTGTTTATAAATAATAATTGATTATTCAATCAGTTCGTCAAAATCAGTATCTAATGACTCATCTTTCAGAAAATCGTAAAGTGTAATTTTTCGGAGATTATAGAAATTTGACCAGTACATTCTTAATGCTGCGATATAATTTGCCTTTGCATCGTCTTTTTCAGATAAAGAAACATTTAAATCCAGAACATCAACTTTACCAATGAGAAATCTCTGCTTAGTCATATCATATCTCTTTTGTGCAATTGTATCAGTTTTTGCAGCAATTATTAACTGATCATCCTGTAAATTAAATTGCATAACATTTAGATATACACTTTGCACAAAGTCTGTTCGAGCCTGTTCTACTGTCGTTCTAATAACTTCCTGACCTGATTGCGCCATTTTATATCTTCCATTGCCTAATCCCCAGTCCAATAATGGGATATTTAAGCCTAAAGTAAATCTTTGCTGATCCTGCGGATTTACATACACATCGGAAAACTCTACTGACTGCTGAGTATAACCAATACTTGCATATATATCAGCTTGTAAGCCTTTTTCTGATTTTGCTTTTGCAACATTTCGTTCGGCTTCAATTAATTGGCGCTCAAAAGCGATGATATCCGGATTATTAGCTCTTGCAATCTCAAGTGCTTGTTCCACATCAACAGTTATCTCCGGAATATCTTTTGTAATAATTAGCTTTAAATCAACCTTTTCGGTAAATCCCAAAAATGATCTAAGTTGAAATTTTTTAATTTCCAGATCTACCAACGACGAATTTAATGAAGAGCCTGCATTCAGAACGCTTAATTCCATTTGCATTAATTCGTTTTCGGCAATTGTACCTATATTATATCTGCCTTCAGCAATTTTATATAATGTATCTGCATTGGAAAAATTTATTCGTGCTACCTGCAAATTTTGTTGTGCAAGGGCAAGATCAAAAAAGAATCTGACTGCCTTTAAAGACACATCTTCAAGTGATGAAATATATTTCTTTTTTGCTTCTTCGTATTTTAAAGGCTCAATCTTTTTTTGCCATTTATATTCATTATAAAACAATACTGGTTGGCGATATCCTATACTTACAGGAGTTGATAAATAAGAAGACGAATTATCATCTCCAAAAACATCAAGCCTTGTTAAACGTGAAGTTGCGAAAATTTGTCCGCCAGTGAAACCTACATTTTGTCTTAGATTTACATTAGCAGATGTATTGTTCATGTTATCCTCAACATAAGTATATGTTCCGTCCGCATTCTGATATTTCTTGATTTCACGGCTAAATTCAGGAAAAGTTGTTCCCAGAGAAATATTTGGTCTGAAATCTGCTTTGTAAGTTCTGTATTCCCAGTAATTAGAACGAAACTGATGTTTGGCCATTATAGCATCCGGAGATTGTTCATGAGCTAACTGAATCACTTCACTAAAGGTAAGCTCTTCAGTAACTACATTCTGAGCATTCAGGCCGAAAACACACATACCAAACAATATGATTAATAATATTCTATTTCTGCTCATTTAATTTATTTTTTCAATTTATTCATGTCTTAATGATTCAATGGGATCTTTTTCAGCAGCACGTTTTGCAGGTGATAACCCAAATATGACTCCAATTGCAACACTGACTCCAAATGCAACAATAATAGAACCGGGTGAAATGATTGTAAGTATACCGGCAAACTTCATTATTAGCTTCGAGAAAACAACTCCCATGATAACTCCGATTATGCCGCCGGAAACACTAATCAATATCGCCTCAGAAAGAAATTGTGCAACAATATCCTCCTTTTTAGCACCTAATGCCAAACGAATACCTATTTCCTTAATCCGCTCCATTACAGTTGCAAACATGATATTCATTATACCAATACCACCAACAATTAATGAAATACTTGCAATTGCACCTAATACAATATTAAATATATCTTTTGTACGTTGTTGTTGTTTTAACAATAACTCAGGAACAGTTATTTCATAATCTTTTACCTGCATATGTCGGCGTAACAACATGCGGCTCAATATTTCAGTGGTCATTGTTAACTGTTCTGTTTCTTCAACCTGAACAATTATTTTATCCAACTGATGATAATTTGAGGAAGATGTTTCCTGACTACCTGAAAAAGAAAAGAAAAAACCGCTCATAAAACCAGAGCTACCGCTAAGGCTTTTTGAATTTACAAGAGCTCTGTTTTTATATCTTAAAAGCATGGTCTGCACAGGAATATAAACATTGTCGTTTACCAGATTTACGCCAGCATTATCTGCTGCCGATAACTTAACATTCGATTTCTCCAGAACCCCAATAACTTTTAACCATACATGTCCGAATTTAAGGTATTGGTTAACCGGATCTGTATTACTAAATATTTTTGCAGCAATATTTGCTCCTATTACACAAACAGGAATACCATTTTCTACCTGATAATCGCTGAAAAACAATCCTTTTTCAAGATTAATATTATAAACATCAAAATAATCATTACCAACACCAATTACTTTTGAAGGTACACGTCTTCCGTTCTGCACAACAAAAGAATTTGCAATAATTTCAGGAGTAATTCTTTTTACGGAAGGAACAATATTTCTTATTGCTTCCAAATCATCCATTGTCAAACCCGGAGAAAATTTTTTCTTTGTTTTTGCTCCGTTTTCTTCTTCGGTTCCTTCTTCTGAAGACTCTCCGTTTTCTCCGTTTCCTGTTAAATCAACAGTTGGGGTTATAACAATATTATTTACACCAACCATTTTTATCTGCTCCAATATTTCCTGTTGTGCTCCATTTCCAATGGCAAGCATACTAATAACAGCTGCTGTTCCAAAAATAATACCAAGTGCAGTTAATATTGACTTTAACTTATTTGACAACAAAGACTCTATTGCAATTTCAATATCGTGAAAATATCTGCTTATCATAATTATTTTTATTTAGAGCCTGTAGGAGGTCTTCGTCTTTGCCCGTTTGGTTTCTGAGAATTCTTCCCTGGTTTACTAACTTCTTTTTTCCTCTCTTCTTCTTTTAGTCTTTCCCTTTCTTTTATAACCGGTATTAATTCTTCTCCTGCAAGTTTAAACTTCTCAATATTTTCAGGTACGGACAAATAAACATCATCTCCTTTATTCAACCCATGCTCTATAATTATGAAGTTTTCATTTACTTCGCCCGGTACAATAATCTGTTTTTTATTTGACTTTGTATAAACAAAGCTCAGACTATCCTCATTATGTATTGCTTCCAAAGGAAGAAATAAAGTATCGTTGTACACATTGGTAATTATCTGATTACTTGTAGTCATTGCCGGACGCATAATACTATCTGACTGATCAACAATGATAATAATTTCAAAAACTTTTGCATCTGTATTTTGCAATTGCTCTCCAATATTTGCTACCTCCATAACTTCACCGGTATATTCTCTTTCAGGGAAAGCATCTATTCCAATTCTAACCAACTGACCTGCTTTTACTTTGCTAATATCAATTTCGTTAACATAGGTTTTAGAATTCATAGTTGATAAATCGGGGAGTGTTGCAACAGTTAAATCCCATGGATTAATCATTGACCCAACTTTTCGTTTTTGTCCACTCCACTCTTTTTTATAAATAACCATACCTGGCTGGGGAGCATAGATTGTAAACTTGCTGATTACATCTTTTAGTTCATTTACTTTTCTACTTGCTTTATCAAGATTTATACTTGCTTCGCGCATATTTGCCTTTGCCAGCTGGACTTTTAAAGAGTAATTATCGTTTGCCTGATCAAATGATCTCTTAGATTTTTCAAGATCAATAGTTGCCTGACGGATTGTAGCAGGTGGTTCAAATTTACTCTGATCAAGCACTATTTGCTTTTCTTCCATAGTAAACCCCAGGTTTATTAACTGATCACGCAATTCTCTCAACTGCATTGTAGTATCAAGTTGAGTTTTCAAATATTGAGATTCCATAGTTTCAAGCTCATCTTCCAAATCCTTTAAACTTGTTCCTACTTCTGAACGATCCAGCTCACCAACATATTCGCCTGAATCAACAACTGTACCTTCAGCCACTAAGTCCTGAATTTTAATATTCCGGATACGAATACTTCTGCTGTTTCTTAATTCTGTTGGTCCCATAATATCAACAGAACTCTTTGCCTGAAGCTCGCCTGTAGTAGTAACTAAGATTTCAAATTCACCTCTTTCCACTTTAACAGTCAACTGATTTAAAGCTTCGCCTTTCCCAGGTCGGAAAATCGCCAGAACTATAATAACAATTATGACAATGGCAATTATTATATAATATTTCATCTTCATTAGTTCTATATTTATAACATTGAGTTTATTTTACTAATAATATTTTCGGCCAATTCTTCAGCACTTTTTTTATCGCTGCTTTCGGCATAGATTCTTATTATTGGTTCAGTATTCGATTTTCGTAAATGTACCCAGCCAATTTCAAACTCTATTTTTACTCCATCAATATCAATAATTTTATGATCACTAAACTGTTCCTTAACAGATACAAGAATTTTATCGACATCAATTCCAGGAGTTAATTCCATTTTCTTTTTTGCAATAACGTATTCGGGGTATCGAGAACGCAAATCAGAACATTTGCAACCCGTTTTCGCCAAATGCGATAAAAACAATGCTATTCCAACGAGGGCATCGCGGCCATAATGCAAATCAGGATAAATAACTCCTCCATTACCCTCTCCACCGATTACCGCATTCTTTGCTTTCATGATTTCAACTACATTAACTTCTCCTACTGCTGAAGCAAAATATTCTCCTCCATAGATTCTGGTAACATCCCGTAAAGCACGTGAAGATGATAAATTAGAAACGGTATTTCCTGCTTTATTTTTTAAAATATAATCAGAAACTGCAACCAAAGTGTATTCTTCTCCAAACATGCTGCCGTCTTCATTAACAATAGCAAGTCTATCAACATCAGGATCAACAACAAAGCCTAAATGAGCATTATTTTCTTTAACAACTTTTGAAATTTCTGTTAAGTGTTCCGGTATTGGTTCCGGATTATGGGGGAAAATCCCGTTTGGCTCACAGTACAATTCTATTATTTCTTTCACACCCAAGGCTCTTAACAGCTCTGGTATTGCTATACCACCCACAGAATTAACCGCATCTATTACAATTTTATATTCTGCAGCTTTTATTGCATCAATATCTACTAAGGGTAATTCAATTATTTGCTTTATATGAATATTCAGATAATCCGCTTTTTCTTTAACTGATCCCAGATTATCAACTTCGGCATACACAAAGCTTTCTTGTTCGGCAATCTTAAGAATTTCCGAGCCGTCATCAGCGGATAAAAACTCCCCTTTTTCATTTAAGAGTTTGAGTGCATTCCATTGTTTTGGGTTATGACTTGCAGTTAAAATTATTCCACCATCTGCTTTTTCATTTGTTACCGCAATTTCTGTTGTGGGTGTAGTAGCCAAATCAATATTTATTACATCTATTCCCATTCCCATTATAGTTCCAATAACCACACGACTTACCATTTCGCCCGAAATTCTTGCATCCCGACCAACTACTACAATTAAGTCTTTCTTGTTTGAATTGTTAATTAGCCACTGACAATAAGCTGATACAAATTTAACAGTATCCAGCGGGCTTAATCCGTCTCCGGATTTTCCTCCAATCGTTCCTCTAATTCCTGAAATAGATTTTATTAATGTCATAAATTTAAGACTGTTAATTGATATTAAAGTTTAAAAGCCATTAAAGATAGATAATTCAATTTATTTGCGCTCCTTTTTATTTTTTTTTAACATTATAATTTTGAGAAAAATATAAACTGAATTATCTAAACAAAAATTAATATATTAACTTTGCAAAGTTTTAGCAAACAAGAATTTAATATCTTAGAAATAATGGAGAGAGAGAAATTAAGAGGTAAAAAACAAAATATTCCCCGCAAAAATCAGGCATTTAACAAAAAGAAATCAGAAAGAAGTGATTCGGAAAATGTAAGTGCTGAATGGAATGCACCATTACGTCTTAATAAATATTTATCTAATTCCGGAGTTTGTTCAAGACGCGAAGCTGATGAACTGATAAAATCAGGACAAATTTCTGTTAACGGGAAAGTTGTAACCGAACTTGGAATTAAAGTTTCTCCAAAAGATGATATCAAATATAAAGGGAAGAAAGTAAGCAGAGAAAAAACTGTATATATATTGCTTAACAAACCTAAAGATGTTGTAACTACGGTTAGAGATAAACATGCGGATAAAACCGTTATTGACCTTGTTAAAAATGCTTGCCCAGAGCGCGTTTATCCGGTTGGAAGACTTGACAAAAATACAACCGGTATATTATTGCTTACAAATGACGGAGAGTTAACAAAACAATTAACTCATCCCAGCTACAAGAAGAAGAAGATTTACCATGTACATCTTGATAAAAATCTTACTAAAGGAGACATGATAAAAATTATGGATGGAATGCAGCTTGAAGAAGATTTCATTGTCCCTGATGCTATTAGTTATGTTGATGAAACAGACAAAGCACAAATTGGCATTGAAATTCATTCAGGGCAAAACAGAATTGTCAGAAGAATCTTTGAATCACTTGGTTATAAAATTAAGAAACTGGACAGAGTATATTTTGCAGGTTTAACAAAAAAGAACCTTCCGCGAGGGAAATATAGATTTCTTACACCTTCTGAAATATCTATCCTTAAAAGAAAATCATTTAAATAATTCCCTTAAATTGTTTTTAAAGTTGTAATAATTGCTAATCTTTATCCACTAATAGTAAAAAATAATTATTGTGTGTAAAAGGCTATTAATAATTTCTTTAATTACTCTATTCATATCAAATAACATTTTCGGTCAGAAGATAACGGGCAATATTATTGATTCTGAAACAAAAAAACCCTTACCCTTTGTCAACATCATTTACGGAAAATCAAACCTCGGTACCACAAGCAATATTGATGGTGATTTTACGATTGAAAGTGATATTCCTGTAAATAAACTTTATGTAAGTTATCTTGGTTATTACACCGACACTATTAATCTAAATTCTTATGTTACTGCAGAAAAGTTAAAAATTAAGTTAAAGCCGAAAACCTACAATCTTGAAGAAGTAGTTATTCTTCCAGGAAATAATCCGGCCAATCGGATTATTAATAAAGTTGTTGAAAGCAGAGATGCAAATAATCCTGAGAAAATGAATTCATTTTCGTGTACATCTTACAATAAAATGATTTTCACTTTAGGAAAAGACACTACCAATATACCCGACAGCATTAAATACAAAAAAAGCAAACTGGAAAAAGAGCTTGAAAATCACCACCTACTGGTACTGGAAACGATTAACGAAAAAGAATTTATTCAACCTGACAAATACAATGAAAAGATTGTTGCTTCAAAGGTTTCCGGATTTAACGATCCAATATTTTCGCTAATAGCATCACAGGTTCAGTCTTTTTCTTTTTATAATGACTATTTTGAAATATTCGACAAAATGTATCTAAACCCTATAAGTAAGGGTAGCACAAAAAAATACTTTTTCCTCCTGGAAGACACTTTATACAATGAAAAAAATGATACAATTTTCATTATTTCGTATCGTCCCCGAAAAGGGAAAAATTTTGATGGATTAAAAGGGTTTCTTCACATAAATACCAACAAATATGCTATACAATCTGTTGTAGCTGAACCAATGGAAAGAGATCAGGGAATAATTGTTGAGATTCAGCAGAATTATGAATATATTGATAACAAACAGTGGTTTCCTAAAGAACTTATTACCAATATTGTTTTTGTTGATGCCATAGCATCATCGGGTGTGGATAATTACGATATGGTAGCCAAAGGCAGAAGTTATATTTCGGATATTGATTTAAATCCGGAATTAAATAAAAAAGATTTTAACCGTGTTGAATTAAAAGTACTTGAAGATGCCAATAAAAAACCAGATGAATTCTGGCAAAATAAAAGAACTCAGCCACTTTCAGAGATAGAAATTGAAACCTATCGTGTAATTGACAGCATAAGTAAAGCTGAAAATCTTGAGAAGAAATTGTCGGGTCTGGAAGCATTTATGAACGGGAATATTCCGGTCAAATGTTTTAATCTGCCACTTAACAAATTAATGGATTATAACAGTTACGAAGGATACAGACTTGGGCTTGGGATAATGACTAATGATAAAATTTCAAGACATTTTTCCGTTGGCGGGTATTTTGGGTATGGGTTTAAAGATAAAGCCTGGAAATACGGAGGCGATTTAATTATCAATCTTCATGAAGATTCAGAAAGCAAAATTCATTTTTCGTACTTAAACGATGTGATTGAAAAATCAGGATATAGTTTTTTTGAAACAACTGACCTTACAACAACAGAAATATACAGGAAATATATGATTGAGAACATGGATTTAATTGAAAAATACCAGGTTTCATTTAGCTTTTTAAGCCTTCAGTATCTTAAAACTAAAATATTCTATAACCAATCATATATTACTGCAACTGACGATTATACTTATGGGTCAACATTAGCTAATTCAACGAGCAAATTTATTTTTAATGAAATTGGTTTGCAGTTTAGATATGCATATAACGAGAAATTTCTTGAAACCCTAAAAGCTAAATATACTTTGGGAACTGATTATCCCATTTTTTACGGCAACATTATTAAAGGAACAAATCTGCTGGATGGTGAATTTGAATACACCAAATACGAAGCAAAAATTAGCAAAACTTTTAAAACAAAAACGCTTGGGAAAACGAGTCTGGCTGTTGCAGGAGGATTAATTGACGGAGAAGTGCCCATTTCGAAAATGTATAACGGTCACGGGAGTTATCAATCGTTTAGTATTGAAGCAGAAAACAGTTTTGGGACTATGCGTATGGGAGAGTTTTATGCAGACAAATTTCTATCCATTTTTTTCAAACACGATTTTGGAAATTTTTTAATAAATACAGAAAAATTCTCTCCTAAGTTTGCTGTAGTAAATAATTTCGGTATTGGGGAATTAACCAGTAAACTAAATCATAATTCTAGTAAACCAATCAGATCATTTGAAAAAGGATATTATGAATGTGGTTTACTAATTAATAATATTTTAAATCAGTCGTTTTTAGGATATGGCTTTGGACTATTTTATCGTTATGGTCCTTATTCCTATTTAAAGACTGCTGATAATTTTTCGTATAAACTGAGTTTGACAATTGGATTGTAAATCAACCATAAACAATCAAATATTTTCTAACTTGCCCCCAATCTTTTCTTAAGAGATTCTAATGTATTTTCTCTTTTTTCTTTTTTTAGTTCACATTCCCAAATAACAATTATATTCCATCCGAGCTGTTCCAGTTCCTGTTTTTTATGCAGATCTCTTTTTATGGTCCCGTTTATTTTTTCTTTCCACCATTTGGTCCTTGTTTTAGGCAAAACAAAATATTTGCAACTCTCGTGTCCATGCCAAAAACAACCATGCACAAATATTATGGTTTTATATTTTGATAAAACTATATCTGGCTTTCCGGGTAATTCAGGAACATTAAGTCGGTAACGAAAGCCATTTTTAAACAGAAATTTCCTGACCATAATCTCAGGTTTGGTATCTTTCCCCTTAATCATGGACATATTATAACTTCGCGTTTTTTTATCGTGAACGTCGGTCATAAAATAAATTTAACCACCTCAAATTTACCAACTTTTATTTAAAACAAATTACTTTGTAATTACTCAATAATTTCCCCACGGTTAAAACTTTCCGGCATCGGATTAATTTGCATATAACAAAATCATTTTAAACAGGTTTAGCCAAAATTTCTCTTATCTTTGTGGAAATTTTTAAAATACGCCATCTAAATGCCACACAAATCAGGTTTTGTAAATATTATAGGGAACCCAAATGTCGGAAAATCGACAATAATGAATACAATGGTAGGTGAGAAACTCTCTATTATAACTTCCAAATCGCAGACCACGCGTCACAGGATTATGGGAATTGTAAATACCGACGATTATCAGATCGTATATTCGGATACTCCGGGAATTTTGAAACCTAATTACAAACTGCAGGAAAAAATGATGCGATTTGTAGGAACTGCTCTTGAGGATGCCGATATTGTTTTATACATAACCGATGTTGTTGAAACTTTCGACAAAAATCAGCAATATATTGACAGATTAGCAAAAATTGAAGTTCCTGTTTTATTGTTGATTAATAAAATTGATTTATCTGATCAGGAAAAACTTGAAAAACTGGTTGACATATGGAAGAAGATTCTTCCTAAAGCGGAAATATTTCCGGTATCAGCATTAAACAATTTCAATCTTGATGTTGTATTTAAACGTATAATTGAGTTATTGCCGGAAAGTCCTCCTTATTTTCCCAAAGATTCGTTAACTGATAAAACCGAAAGATTTTTTGTTTCGGAAATTATTCGTGAAAAAATTCTCCTAAACTATCAGAAAGAGATTCCATATTCTGTAGAAATAGAAATAGAAGAGTTTAAAGATACTGAAAAGCTATTACGAATACGTGCAATAATTCATGTTGTAAGGCCATCGCAAAAAGGAATTATTATTGGGCATAAAGGACAGGCTCTTAAAAAAACCGGTACAGATGCAAGGATAGATATTGAAAGCTTTTTTGACAAAAAAGTGTTTCTTGAGCTATTTGTAAAAGTGAACAAAGACTGGCGGGATAATGACAGACCTTTACGAAATTTTGGTTATAACTCTTAATGTGATTTTTTAAAATATGAAAGAACTTGAAGTAAAAACATATAATTTTGCTGTTCAGGGTATCGGGCTAATTAAAAGTCTTGAAAAAGAATTTCCCGAAAAGGTAAATTCTGAATTGAAAAGAAATATAGGAAATGTATCATTAAAATTTATTGATGCAATTGATGCACAGGAGAATGAAGATTTTGCAAAAAACATACGAGAGTGTTATTCCAGTGCACAAAAATCGGAAGAATTATTAAATGCCATGGGCGAGATTTTAAACGAAGTATTAAATAATCGGAAAAATACTTTAATTAACGATTCGAAAATAATATCCGGAGAACTGGATACAATAATTAAGAAACTTATATATTAATAGCTAAACTATTATGAATTTCAAATGAAGTTCGTTTAGCAAGCACCAAAAAACAATTACCAAATATCATACAATATTCAATGTTCAAAAAATCAAATATCAGGATCTTAAACACAAACAACTTACTAATGATTCAACCCTGAGTTAAGATTTGAAATATTGCGTTTTGAAATTTATTTGTAATTTGGAGCTTGAAGTTTGTATTTTAATAAAAAAATCAGAAAATAAATTAGCTATAAAGAAACCTGACTGAAGTCAGGCAAATGTGAAGAATTTTAACTACTAACCAGAAAATAAAAAAATGATTGTAGCGATTGTAGGAAGGCCAAATGTAGGGAAATCGACTCTTTTTAACCGTTTAACAGAAACAAAACAGGCAATAGTTGACGAAACCAGCGGCGTAACGCGTGATAGACTATACGGAAAAGCAGAATGGTCGGGAAAAGAATTTTCAGTGATTGATACAGGAGGCTACATTCGAAATTCTGATGATGTTTTTGAAGAGGAAATTAGGAAGCAGGTGGACATTGCAATTGAAGAAGCAGACTTAATAATGTTTGTTGTGGATGTTACAGCTGGTATTACTGATCTGGACGAGTCCGTTGCAGGGATTCTCCGAAAATCAAATAAAAATGTAATCCTTGTTGCAAATAAAGTTGACAATAATAAACTAATTCTTGACTCAAACATTTTTTTTAAGTTTGGATTAGGAAATCCAATGTGTATTTCATCGATAAACGGTAGCGGAACTGGTGAATTGCTCGATAAAGTAGTTGAATATATTGACAAAGAAACTATTGAAGAAGAACCGGATATCCCAAAATATACTGTTGTAGGCCGGCCAAATGTTGGCAAATCTTCATTAATAAATGCCCTGATCGGAGAAGAAAGAAATATTGTAACTCCTATTTCGGGGACAACAAGAGACTCAATTGACACAAGATATAGTAAATTCGGTCAGGATTTCTTTCTGATTGATACTGCCGGAATAAGAAAAAAAGGAAAAGTAACAGAAAATCTTGAGTTTTATTCTGTATTACGATCGATACGAGCGCTTGAAAAAGCTGATGTTTGTTTATTATTAATTGATGCAACACAAGGGATTGAATCTCAGGACCTAAGTATTATCAGACTGATTCAGAAAAATAATAAAGGTCTTATTATATTGGTTAATAAATGGGATTTAATTGAGAAGGAAACAAATACTTCCAAAGATTATACTAATAAAATACTGGGTAAAATTGCACCTTTTGTTGATGTGCCAATAATATTTACATCTGTTATAAATAAACAAAGAATTCATAAAGTTCTTGAAGAAGCAAAAAGAGTACATGAAAACCGAAAAAGGAAAATTACTACATCAAAGTTAAATGAGATTATGCAAGAGGTTGTAAGTGCAAATCAGCCTCCATCAATAAAGGGGAAGTTTATTAAAATAAAGTATATTACTCAGTTAAATACTTTTTATCCTTCGTTTGCATTCTTTTGTAATTTACCCCAATATGTTAAAGAGCCTTATAAAAGGTTTCTTGAAAATAAACTCAGAGAAAAATTTGATTTTACCGGATCGCCCATACAGATTTATATGAGAAAAAAATAATACAGTGAAAAAAAATCTTTTCCTCGTAATATTCTTATCTGCTTTTTTCGTGAAATGTGAAAAAGTGGAAACTTATTCAGAAATTCCTGAAATAAAATATACCGGATTTGAGGTAATTTCAGGTGATGGAGAATATATTATGGTAAACGGAATATTGTCATTCTCATTTATCGACGGTGATGGCGATATTGGTTTTGGAGAAAATGCAGATACTTCTACTACTCAGCAATATGACATTTTTATTATAGAATATTTTCTGCAAAATGATACTTTCAGATATTATGATACCATAAATTACTGGATGCCATATTTTGAGGAAGGTATATATAGAGAAAGTATAAAAGGAGATATCGATATCCTTTTACCACGAACTATACTTTCGCCTGATACTGTTAGATATGAATTTTACATACTCGACAGAGCAAACCATTTGAGCAATAAAGAAATAACGCCGGATATTATTTACTCCGAACTTGTAGAACAATGATATAATTTGTTTGTTATGTACTAAAACATCAAACTGAAAAACAAAATCATGATAATTACAAAGAACATCAAAATGGCCGATGTAATTCATATGAATTACTTCACTTTGTCAGTATTAAACCGTTTTGGTATTGAACTTGGCTTTGGGGATAAATCGGTTCAGGATGTGTGCAAAGAATATAATGTTGATTCTGATTTTTTTCTTGAAATTGTTAATGCATTTGTCAATAAAGATTACTTTCCAAAAAAGAATCTTCAAAACTTCCCTGTAAAACTTATAACTGATTATCTACAAAAAACACATGACTTCTATCACAAATTAAAAGTTCCTGAAATTGAACAGCTTATAGAAGATATGGTAGAGTCGTGTTATGCCCAAAAAGATAACATGGTTTTGCTTAAAAAGTTCTTTAATGATTATAAAAAGGAACTGGCAAATCATACCCAACGTGAAGAGGATGTTGTTTTTCCGTATACGATTGCAATTGAAAAAGCATTTAATAGTGAAAAACCTGACGATTCAGTTTTTGTTCTGATGGAAACCTATTCCATAGATATTTTTAAGAACGAACATGATAATATTGAAGAAAAATTATTCGACCTTAAAAATATAATAATTAAATACCTTCCGCGGCCTAAGGATCATAAATTGTGTAATAAATTGCTTCACCAATTATTTAATCTTGAACAGGATTTGAATGATCACTCCAGAATTGAAGAGAAGGTTCTGGTTCCTAAAATTCGTGAAATGGAAAAGTCTATTATCAAAAGGTTTACTAAAGGTTAATATCATGACAAAAGTAACCTTTGCTATATGTGAAAAATCATTCCTTATTCGAAAAGGTTTAGTATCGGTTATTGATAAAATTCCTGACACCCAGCTGGTTCAGCAAATTGAAAATGAAGAAGAATTTTTAGCTTTTACTAACAATTCTGAAATTGATTATGTAATAATAAATAAGACTTTTCTAAAAAACATAGCACTTAAAGAAGCCATAAAGCAACTATCAGAAAACTCAGGAATAATTGTTCTCACTGACAATTCTTCTGATAAATTTACAGAAATAATCCATAGAGGAATAATTTACCTGAATGATTCGCAAAGCATAATCTTAAAAAATATTAAAGAAATAACAGGTAGTAATACTGTTAACGGCAAATCGGGAATTCCTGAAGAAATTAGTAAGCGGGAAGCAGATATTCTAAAAAATATTGCCCTTGGTTATTCAAATAAAGAAATAGCCGAAAAATTATTTATAAGTACACATACTGTTGTAACTCACAGAAAAAATATAACCCGGAAACTTGGGATTAAAACAGTTCCGGGCTTAACAATTTATGCCATAATTAATAAGCTAATCGATATTAATGAAACGGGCAAGCTAAATCCTGACACCCATAAATAATACATCATCAACCTGTTGTAATTTCCCGCGCCACTCAGTAAAAATATTATCGACATAATCATGTTGGTTGTCCATGGGTTTGTCACACACATCAGCCAGCATGTTTTTTACTCTGTCAAGTTTAAACTTCTTGCCTCTTGGCCCGCCAAACTGATCAGGGTATCCGTCAGAAAACATATATATAATATCTCCCTGATGTAACTGAAATCCAATATTCTCAAATCGTTTTTTGGCATTAGGATCACCGCCAATTGATGCCTTGGTTCCTTTAACATATTGCAGTTTTTTATCTTTATAAAGAATTAAAGGCCGCATTGCTGATGCAAATCTCATATAATTCGTATTAATATCAATTTCACAAACTATAATATCCATACCATCGTGTGCTCTTTCGGCATCAATATTTTGATTTAACGTCCTTTGCAGCTCTTTGTCAAGATTCTCCAATACTGCAGCAGGAGAATCAATGTTTTTTCTAATACAAATATCTTTTATTAAGGTAGTTCCAATCATTGACATAAAAGCTCCCGGAACACCATGACCGGTTGAATCTGCACAAACAATTAAAAATTTATCATCATTAACCCTGTCATACCAGTAAAAGTCGCCACTAACAATATCTCTGGGCTGGTAATAAACAAATGCACCTGAAAAATATTCATTTATGGTTGCTACTGAAGGCAATATACTCTGCTGAATTCTTTGTGCATAATTAATACTATCGGTAATATCCCGGTTTTTAATTTCAAGCATTTCTTTTTGAGCAAAAACTTCCTTTGTTCTTATTTGTAGCTCATTTTCCAGATATTCCTGTAAAGCTTTCTGTTTTTTCTCCCTATCTTTAATATACCAATATATAAGGCTAATACCTACAAAAATCGATATTGTAATGAACCACCAGGTTTTCCAGAATGGTGGTCTGATACTAATTTTTATTTCAAGTGGCTTTTCAACGCAATATCCTTCTGCATTACATGCCTTTAAAATAAATGTATAATTACCATCTTCAACTCTTGAGTAAGAAGCGACTCTGCTCTCTGTAATATTTGACCACTCAAGATCATAACCATCAAGCTTATACTGATAAGAGACTCCCTCAGGATTACTATAACTTAGTCCTATATAATCAATATTTAATTTATAAATTTCAAATGGCAGATTTATTGGATTATTAAAATTTACAGGTTTATCAGAGAACAGAACTTCTGTAATGTTTAGCTTTGGTGGAAATATACTTTGCTTTTCTTTTGAGCCATCATAAACCACAAGCCCATCTGTTGTTCCGGTTAGAATGACTCCGTTTTTTTGCTTAATGGTAGCATTATTATTACAATCGCCCGTTATTCCTTTCTCCGTACCATATATTTTAATTTCTCCGGTATTTATATCAATACTACTCATTCCCAGCCTGTGACCAATCCAAACCTGCTCAGCATTATCCGAAATAATACTGTAACAATAATTCGACTTTAAACCATTATCTGTCGAGAAATTTGTAATGCTGTCTTCTTCAAACTTGAAAACACCGTCGCCATAAGTTACTGCCCAGTAATTTCCATTTGCATCCTCCGTAATTGATGTAAAGTTCAGATTTATGTTACCACCTTCAATTGAATAATCAATCTCATTGCCTAAGACAAATATTCCACGACTTTTAGTTGCTATCCATGGATTCTTTTCCGAATCTACAAATACAAACTTAATATCATTGTGTGGCATTCCCTGTGAGGTATTAAATAATTCCCGCTTACCGGAATTAAGATCAAAAACCAGAACTCCATTTTGAGTTGAAACCCAGACCTTGTTATCAATACCAGTTATATGATTAATACTATTACCCATGGAATTATCAGACCGATAATACACTCTGACATTATTTGTTTTAGTATTTAGATGATAAATACCGTTTTTTTCGGAACCAAGCCATAAATTCTCATTAGAATCAGGATAAATTGCAATAATTTTATCTTTTGGTAATCCATTAGCCTGATTAATTACTTTGTATTCATTATTGTTTTTATCGACTTTGACAATAACTTCATTTCCGCCAAGCCACAAATATGATTCTGTTTCTGCAATCGATAAAATATTTCCGTTTAATGCATCAATATTTTGATATTGAATAGTAAATGCCTCATCTACAGAAAATGCAAGACCGTTTCCAAAGGTTCCGATCCAATAATTTCCTTCCCAATCCTGATATACTGTTTTTACAAAATTATTGGGCAGCCCGTTTGCAGTTGAATAATGAATTATATCGTTATATACGTATTTTTCCTTATTATCCGGAATTAGTTTATATACACCTTTACCAAATGTGCTAATCCATAAAATATTTTCCTGATCTTCCAGTACTGACTGCACATTTTCATATTGAATATTATGTTTTTCTCCTAAATTAATTAATTCATAAGAGTCAAACATTTCTCCTTTAGATTCCAGTAGAAAGAAACCAGAATCTTCAGTTCCAATCCAATAAACACCTTCTTCATTACCCTCATCAATGGACTGTACTAAGATGTACTCAAGCTCCTTAATTATGTATTCCTTAATAAAGCTATCATCCTTATACGTATAAAGACTTAAACCATCTGAAGTACCAATTAAAAAATTGTTATTACCTGCAAACTGAATTGAATATATTAGCTCTCCTGAGAAATCTTCACTAAATATATCAACCTCGAAATCACTATTTACTTTTATAATGCCTGAGTTTTGTGTAGCAATAAAGACATTTCCTTTATCATCATCAATAATATCTACAATTGTACTATTTACATCTTCACTGGTTTCAAGCAATTTAAATTCATTGCCATTATACCATGTGATTTGTCCAGAATTATGCCCGAACCATAAAATTCCGTTATCATCAAGAAATGAAGATGCCACAAAACCATTAGTAAGTGTATCATCAATTTCGCTGACTACAAAATTAAAACCATCAAATTTACATAAGCCTTCACTTGTGCCTATCCAAATAAAACCATCTTTATCTTCACTAACTGTATAAACAAAAGGATGACTCAGTCCTTCCTCAATATTATACTCTTTAAACTGATACATTTGCCCGAATAAATTATGAGCAATAAAAACTAACAGAATAATAATGGCAAACTTATTTTTTAAAGCGCTCATAGTACAATTAATTTGATTTTTTCTTTACACCAATTGAATATTTATATTTAGGAACACCACCAATGGGAATTGTATAGAACGGGAGCAATTCACCATACTGGTTTTTAACAGAAATAACCACATTATTATTTTTAACCGCAGGTGATTTTTTCTTTATAAACTGAAAATCAAGCGAAGAATTCTTCTCTTCTTCAATAATTGCAAATTCACTCTCCTTCCAGTCATCGTCTCCGGAAATTTTACATGTCAGTCCTGCTCTGCCTACTGAAACAACTCTTATAATACCATCATTATCCCAGTCAAAATTCTTTTGAACAACTTTTATTGTTCTGTCATCAATGTAAGGATAAATATGTGAAACCTCATTAGGATCATTGTGCATTCTGAAACTGTATTCGTAAGCAAATGCATTAGCTCCTTCTATGCGTTTATTCTCTGTTTGCGATGTACTGACAAAATACTGATACATATTTCCGTCATCTCCGGTAACTCCTTCGCATATTATTTTAAAAACATAACCACCGTATTTTTCAACCAGTTCACCTTCAGTAGGATTAAACGGACCAAAAGTATACCAGTTATTATCATACCTGGGATTCTCGCCAAATGTTTTTGTAGCAAGCAGGTTTCCGCTCTTGTAATTTCCAACAGGATCAATTCCCTGAGCATCTTCGTTAGAATAACATTCTACTCCTCCATACACAGAATATGTCATTTTTGTATCCCAGAATCCGTTTATTTCATCTATTTCACCACCACAATCAGCATCAAATACTCTTATAAAGATAGGACTTGTATGTTCAGTTGGTATTAAAACAAAAAATGTTTGCGAAAAATCATCATCACCCCATGACTGTTCTGCTTTATGCCCAAATGTCATTAAAAACGGAATATTTTCATCTTCAGCAGGTACTGGCTGAGAAAATAAATTCAAACTAATTGTAATTATAATCCCGATAATCGCTATTCTTTTCATAATATCTCTTATTTTCTATTTATTATTTATTCTGGTTGTCAGGCTATCTTCCTCTTTCTTTCAGGTTACCAACAACGACAATATTTTTATACACCCCGCGTTTTTCTGAATTTCCATCTCTGTCTTTTTTACTAACAACACCAAGCTGTACAATATAGTTTCCCCTGGAAGTATATATATGCCTGGTTTCAATTCCTCTAGTCTTTCTTCCATCTCCCAAATCCCAGTAATATTTGTAAATTTTAAAATCAGTAATATTTGTTTTCCTGCCATCAAATAATACTTCCTGACCCACCTTAACAGTATCCAGAGCATTTATATAAACCTGCTCAATATCTTCAATTTTTAACTGATGTGTTGCCTGATTGTAAAAAACCTCGCCTGTTAATTTATCAATAACATTTAATTCCAGTGTATAATCACCAGGGCCATTATAACAATGATCAACTTCTATACCTCTGGCTTTTTTACCATCTCCGAATTTCCATTCATAATCGTAAATTGCAGAATCAGGATTTTGAGCGCCTGCTTCAAATAATCCATAGCAATATTCATTTTCTTCCTGTCGTTTTGAGTTATCAAACATTGGATATAAAGGTGTAAATGAATAAATATCGTCGGAAGTTCTTTGCCTGTCGGAACAAAATAGCCCGGTTTTTTTAAAGGCATCAATTATAAGCCCAAAGTCATTGTATCTTGAATTTATAGGAGAATCCATATGAATTGGTTTATACCATTCATCGTTCACTTGTTCTGAGTAAAAAATATCCAAACGACCTATGCTCTCATGTTCATCTGATGAAAAGTATAAACGCCCTGAGCTATGAATAAACGGAAAAAATTCATTTCCCTCTGTATTAATATTCGATCCGAGATTCTGAGGTTCCCCCCATGTACTTCCATCTCTTTTGCAAACATAAATATCTGTTCCTCCATATCCACCTTCCATATCCGACACAAAAAACAGGGACTGATCGTCCTCACTCATTGAAGGATGTGCAAAATTATATTCTGGATCATTATATCTAAACTCTGTTGGTTCGCTCCAACTTCCCGCTCTTCTGCTATATTTGGAGTAATAAATTCCCAATTTATTTTCTTTATCAATCGAATTTCCTATTTTCTTTTTTGAATTTATATTTCTGCTAAAATATATTTCTGATCCTCTACCATTAAAAGTCGCAGGACCTTCATTAAAATTCGTTTTGAAAGATTTTGAAAAAATCAAAGGATCTTCCCAGCTGTCATTTGATTCTTCCACAGAATAAATATCAAATAAAGGCAGGTTTTCTTTTTCGTCAGAGTAGCTAATAAATATTGAACTTTTACGATTTGAACAAAATACAATATCTCCCTTAAAATAAATTGGTGAAATTTCATCGTATTTATCAGTATTAAATGGCAACAGACTAATTGTATAATCCTGTGCCTGTGAAGTAGAACTGAATATCACGGATAATATAAAAAATAATATTTTGTCAATTTTTCTCATACTAGAAATATCTTGGGCTTGTTGCTCTTACCTTATACTTAAATTCGTATCTTAAAATAATCTCTAACGATCCATTGTGCTGGCCAGCAAGATCGCCGCTCGCAAAATCATATGCCACACCTGCTCTTATCTGTTCAGTAGCCTGATATTCGGCCACAAATACATACTCATCATTATGTCTGTATGACCCTCCTAACCATATGGTTTCATACAATATGAAATTTACTCCACCATCGATCTGAAAGCTATTATCCAATCTGTATCTTAATAAAAAAGAAGGCTTAAGCTGAACAATTTCAGACACTTTGAATAAATATCCTCCGGTTATTAAAAAATCATAATTATCTGGTCCAAGTGACATTACCTTATTTGAACTTTTAAGCTCATATGATAAAAATTTAGGCACGGATACTCCAAAGTAGAAATTATCGGTATAATAATATGCTCCCACACCAAAATTTGGAAAAAACTCCGATTCATTTTCCAATAAAGGATCCGTTTCCAGTCCATCCGGATTAGCATTTATGTCTGAGTAGTTACCCTGAAAAAAAGTGGCTCCGGCCTTTAATCCTAATGAAAGCCTCCCGTTTCCCAATTGAAACCTGAAGGCATAATTACCATAAATATCGTAATAATCTGATACTCCAATTTGCTCATGAAATATAAAAACACCAACAGCATTTTTCTCATCTTTAAAAGGCGCATGGCTGCTTAATGTTTGTGTTACCGGAGCACCTTCAAATCCAATCCATTGATTCCGGTACAAAATAATATTGCTGAAGCATTCCCGGCTTCCTGCATAAGCAGGATTTATTGCAAGACCATTAACCTCGTACTGACTGTATACAGGTTCGTATCTCTGACCAACTTTTAAATCCTCATCCTGAGTAAATCCGGATTGAGGTATTAGAAAAAGCAATAAAAACAGTATATAATATATTTTAGCCATTAACTTCTTTTAATAACAATAAACCCTTTATGCGTTTCTGAAGCACCCTTTTTATCCTTAACCATTAATAAATAATAATATGTATCTTCCGGAAGATCTTTTCCTTTGTTGTTTTTTCCATCCCATTCAACATTGTTTGAATTGTCTTTTCTTCTGTAAACCTCGGTTCCCCATCTATTATATATTATTAATTCATATTCTGCTGCATTTTCCAGACCATTAAATTTCAGATAATCATTCAACCCATCTCCGTTAGGAGTAAAACCAGAAGGCGTAAAAATTTCCTTTAAATTAATTATTACAGAATCTATTTTATCATCGCAAACACCTTTTGAAACTGTCCACTGAACTATTATACCAATATTAGCAACATCAAACAGGTCCGCAATATTTGTAACTAAATTATTTTCATTTTCTATTGTTCCATCTCCCTGAATAAATTCCCATGTTGATTCAACAGGCACAATATTATCCGGATTATAATAAGATCCGCTTAATTCGACATTATCAATAAAAAACAAGGATGTATCACCGCCTGCAAACACATTTGCCACGGAGTCATAAAAAGTAAGATTTACATCGGCAGAATCTTGGCATTGCCAATTAATTTCTTTCCATCGGTAAGAATATTCTCCGGCTGTATCTACAACAATATCAGAATTTGCTTTTGATTTATCCCCAAAGCTTGTTATTCCTTCACCTGAAATCTGAGACCAAACCCCGGAGCCTAAAGTAGCTACTGCTTTTAAATTATAATTTAGTGAACAATTTTCTTCATCGGGACCGGCATTACTTTCAGGATTACCATATGTTGTTATAATTGTTTGACCTGTCATGTCCGTAGCTTCACATCCATTGACATCAAGCACAGACGCAACGGTATAATTAAAAATCCATTCTGTAAGAACTGATACAGGATTAATCGAAATATTATTCAAGCCGGAAATTAATGCGTTCTCTGTAAAATCATCCACTCCGTTATTATAAACTAACGAATAGGGTTGTTGACCGGAGCTAATATCAAAATCCAGAATTACTTCCTCTCCACTGCAAATAGTATCTTCAAAATCGGCAATGGTTGCTATAGGTAAATCCAGTATATTTATTTCTAAGGTGTCAGTATAACTTTCACAGGCACCTGAATTTACATGTCTTCTGAAATAAACTTTACTGGTTAATGAAACCGATTGATAATCCTCATTTTCTGAATTTGCTACAATATCAGACCAAATAACATTATCAATGCTTTCCTGCCACTTATAAGCATAAAAATTATTTCCTCCTGTTGGTAAAGATCCGTTTATATCTGCCTGAGTTCCATAACAATTATCAAGTGGAGTTCCTGTAATTATATAATCATTAAATACCGGAAGTAATACTACTACGGTATGTACGGGGCTTTCGTCCTCACAATCATCTGAATATACAAATCGCTTATAATAAGTTGTGTCAGTTAATGCCGGTGGCTGATAATTCTGATTATTTGCTCCGGGAATATCACTCCATGTGGTAATATTTGTCCTGTGCTGCCACTGGTATGTATAACTACCATCTCCATTGGAAGGTAAGTTTCCTGCAATTAAAACCGGAACCTCATCATAACAAATTTCCTGATCAGGATCAAGAATATTATTTGAAATTAAAGGTAATCCAATAATTTCGATATTAGCGGTTGTATCATAGCAAGCACCGGAAGATACAATTCGGCGAACATAAGATGTATCTGTTATTATTCCCGGCAGAAAAACGGTGTCTTCAAGTGCTGCAACTGTATTCCAATCTTCAGAATCCGTTTTTAGCTGCCAGTTGTAATAATAATTTGAATTATCACCTCCCAAAATTACAGTTGTTCCGGTTATTGTATCTCCTTCATTATCTATACATATTATTAAATCGTCACCAAAAATCTGATTGTTGTCAATTGCTAATTGAACATCTATTTTTATAGAATAACTTGTATCTGCTATTTCTGCAGAAGTCACAACTCTTCTATAAAATATTGTATCAGTTAATGCCGGTGCCTGGTAATCTCTTGAATTAATTACACCATCAGCATCAATCCAGCTTGTGTTATCAGCACTTTTTTGCCATTTATATATAAAGTTTCCATCTCCACCACGCGGATTGGATCCACGAAGTATTTCAGGAACATCTCCAAAACAAATCGTTTGATGATCTAATATATAATTAAAAAGGAACCCGGTTAATGGTACATCATAATTATTTGTAAATTTCCCGGGGCCACCAGTCTCAGCATCAAAGCTTATACTCGTGCCGGGTAAAAATTCCTGCACAAGACCACTTTGGCCACCATTATAATAAGAATCAACATTTGATGGTTTTAATTCTCTAAACAAAACAATACCTCCGCTTCCTCCACCACCTGGTCCCGACTGCCCAAAATACTGTGCATTACCCCCGTGACCTCCTACAACAGAAATATCAACATCTCCAACAACAGTATCCACATCGAACCCAACAGAACCTCCGGCTCCTCCACCACCTCCTGAAGCAGTTGCTACTAATGCACTATCCCCATTCGCTTTAATTTCATAACCACTTGTTTTCAGATTTTTTACCATTAATATCACTATTCCGCCACCATTACCCCCATTGCTTGCTGTTAGCGGGCCATTGAAAGTACCAGAACCTCCTCCTCCTCCCATCAATAAAGTACTATCATTGATTAAAAAAACGTAGCCGCCAACAAACCCAAAACCCCTGTCGCCTCCTAAACCATAGGCTAAGGAATCCCTAAGGTAAGTTTTAAGACATTCTGTTGTGTCTTCAGCACCTCCCATACCCCCGGAATTCATATAGCCGCCTCCACCGCCGCCTGAATAACGTCCGTTACCACCACCACCACCAGTAGCCCAACGACCTTTTCCTCTTCGATAGCTTGTATCAAATTTTGTAATTCCTTCACCTTTATAACCAGCACTGACAGTATCAGCATTTTCACTAAAATAATATGACGCATATAATGCAGAATCTGTTGAAGCACATAGGCCTTCTATTTCATACGGTACTGCTCCCCAAAAGCCTTTACCGGAAACATCAATATCTGCATTCATAAACAAAGTATCGCTCACCATTAAAGCTAATACACCACCTGTTCCATCAATACGATCACGATCCCATGCTTTACATGTTAGGGTCGCATCAACACTTGCACTTTTATAGGAAGGTACTCTTATTATTTGCATTGGCTGATCAACATCATAAGATTTATCCAACGGAACCTTTAACAATATTTTATTTCCGTCAATTATTTTCTTAATTAATATAATTTCATATTTACCTGTATTGTTCATCGCAGCAGTAGATTTAACTCTTCCCCAAAGATGCATGTTGCTTGGCGAAGGACTTAAATCAACTTCAGCTCCTTTCATCTGATATATCATAACGGTATCACCACCACCAAATCCTGTGGTACTGGCTATTTCAAGTGTGTCTTTTGAAGGATAAACAGAGTCAATAGCTGAATAAATATTAATTATGTCTGAAATAGATGTTTGAGCAACACTTTGAATTGCAGTTGCCAGAGTTAAAACAATAAATAGTGCAAAGAGAATAATTCTTTTCAAAATCCAACAGTTTAAATTTTCTTATAATACGCTCTTATATAACAAATATAAATATTTTATATCAATGTAATACCTTTTTGTGAAATAATAATAAAACTAAAAAAATCAGTGAATTACCTGTTAAACTAACTCAAAACAAAAACAAGCAAATTTCCATTATTATTCTGATTGTTTATATAAAGGGAAAGTAACAAAAAACGAAGTGCCTTTGTTTAATTCTGTTTCGTACCATATATCACCACCGGCATTTACAACAATATTTTTCACAATAGCAAGCCCAAGCCCCATTCCGCTTGTTTTTGTGGTGAAATTAGGAATAAACAATTTGTCCTTTAATTCATCGGGGATTCCTTTGCCATTATCTTCAACAGTAACTTTTACGTATTCCTCTGTTTTTTCAGCTTTTATTGTTATTTCGGCCTTATCCTCTTTGGCAACGGCCTGTATACCATTCTGTATAAGGTTACTAAACACAATAAGTAATTGTTCTTTATCGGCATAAACATACAATTCTTTTTGTCCCTGAAAATCTTTTATAAACTTTACATTTCCGGTACTCTCAAGCAAATTAACAGAATCATTCAGTTTAGAAATTAAATTAACCTCTTCGGCTCTTGCTCCCGGCATTTTTGCAAAATTTGAGAATTCCGTTGCTATACTTGAAAGGTTGTTAATCTGGCTTATAAGAGAATTTGAAAACTTTTCAAGGCGTTTATCGAAATCAGGAATTTCGTCTTTCCAGGCTTTTTGCAAGTACTGCACAGAAAGTTTCATAGGAGTAAGCGGATTTTTAATTTCATGTGCAATTTGTTTTGCCATTTCACGCCAGGCTGTTTCTCGTTCAGACTTAGCAAGTTTTTCTGCATTTTCGGTAAGTTCGCTTACCATCCTGTTATATTCATTAATAAGGCTCCCTATTTCGTCACGACTGGTATAGGCAATTGGCTCATTTGTTTTTCCCAAATCAATTGCTCTGAAACGCTCCTGAATTAATTGTAAAGGTCTGGTAATATTGTTTGACACGAATATTGCCACAATTATTGATAACAGAATTAAAAAGAAATAAATGTTAACTACCGCTACTACAATTGTGTAAATTTCCTTTTTTAGAGCACTTTGTTTTGTAAAATAAGGTAAATTAAGATATGCTAATAACTCATTATCATCATTAGTAAAAGGGACGTAAGCAGAATAATAGCTTAGTTTTCCTATGGATTCTTTATGAATGTATTTCCCACTTCTTTTTATAACCATTTGCCGGTATGCATCGATATTCATTTTATTTCCCATCAGACCTTTTTCAAACAACTGCGGTCTTGAAGAAGCAAGCAAATTCCCATTTACATCATACAAATTAATATCAATATAAAAAACGGTTGAAAACTTGGTTAACAGATAAGTCAGATAATCAGAATAATCATCAGTCAATTCAAATTCACCGCCTAACTTATGTTCTATTTCAACCAATACCGACTGAATTTTCTCACCAATACTTTCGTAAAGATTTCGTTCAAACTGATTTATGTTATAATATATAGTTCCGGAACCAACAATTATTAAGGATAATAATAAAACTCCTATCATTGAAAATTTAATCTTATTCTTAAAATCGTATTTAAAACCTTTAATGTTATCAGGAAAATTAAACAAGAATAAAACAACTGTATAAATTATATAATAGAAAACAAAAATGTATGAGAAAAAAGCCAGTATATCAACAAATCTAAGTTTTGAGCTACTAATAACAATTGATGTTGTTTCGTCGATTTGATATATTAAATGCTCATAATCCTGATCGTTGGTAAAGCTGAACTCCTCTGAAGACTGCCAGCTTTCCGGAGATCTCAATTGATAAGAAAATGCTCCGGATCTGGTAATTAATTCAGAGTTTTTATATTTAGCGTATGAATAATCGCTTAAAATACCTGAACCAGCCATTCGTCTATCCAGTAACAATTCAGGATATCCCAATTCCTGACTAACTAGTTTTGAATCGATATAAATAAATAATGAAACTTCATAATCCCAATCTGGTTTTTCGTAAACAAACTGCCCAAGATATCTGATTTGCCCTCCAAGATTATCCAGAAAATAAAATCTGCTATTTTCTAATTGAGTTCCGTCCGTGCGGAACAAGTCTTCAAAAAACGAATAACAATGAACTATTTCGGTACTATTCTCTAAATTAAGTGTTAAATCATCATTGGGATTACAGAAAGAAATTTTCAAATCGTATTTTCTAAAATATCCACTAAAATATGTCATCTGCAAATGCTCGAGAATGGCTCCTGCGTTTTGCAAATCCCATGTTAATAAATCTCTTACAATAGTATCATTTTCAATATCACTTTCCAGGCCTTCAAGTAGCATTTCTGCAATCTGGTCATGCTCGTTAGCAAGATTTACAGCAAGCACCTTTTTTGTTTCCTTATCCTTTTTCCCACTTGTTAATGTTATAAAAGCAACCGAATACAAAGCAAAAATTAACAAAATAATAATTCGGACCGGATAACTGTATGATTTCTTATAAATCCTTATATAGGAAATATAAAGGACAATTAACGGGAAAAAAGCTAAAGAGAAAATATCGATATCTACAGAGAAAACTTTACTTAGAAAAACTGCTAATATAGATACAGAGATAAAGAGAATTATAAGATTATTAAAAGAAACGTCTTCTCTGACAATTTTCAAGATTCTGTCAATTAATAAAAATAATGAAGACAGTAATAAAACAATTATTATAAATCCAAACAAACTGTACACAGATAAATCAAAAAACCTGTATCCTTCAAAAGAGATGCTTGAATGTAATATCAGGCTCCCGAAAAAAAAGTGAATACTAACAAAAAGAGCAATTGAAAAAACAATAAATAAAGACAAAAGCAGATTCTTATAAATTTTATTTTCCGGTACTTTTATTTTGAATTCAGTGTAGAAAACAGAAAAGAAAAAAAAGATAAATAAAGAATGTAATAAAAGGTCTCCAAGAGAAGGTATAAAAGATATGGCAAAATGATGGGGCTGAAACAATTCTAATCTCCTAAATACGCCGGGAAAATTATATTCCATCATAAAGTACCTTAACAGTATTAATAAAACCGCTAATCCAACCAGCAATAAATTTTTCGAAAGAAGTATTCTTCTGTTTTTAATGTATCCTTTAAAAAGGAAGAACAATAAAATTAATGCTAAAAAATAAAAAACAGATGAAGTTATAACTCTTGTTGAATTATATACAAAACTTGACTTCAATTTTAAGGAGAACAAATATTCATTATTCCAGTCTTTTATTGTATAACCCACATTTTCATCATGCACTACCGATACTGGTATATCAATTTCATATTCATGAAAAAAATCATTTCTTATAAATTCATTCTGATACGTATATTCATTTTTAATCAGAATTAATCCAAATAGCTTATAATCATCTATATTATTCTGTCTTATAATGTACCATCCATTTTTAAGCTTTTCAACGTTATTATATAAAAGTTTGTCAACTGCATAGTTCCCAACAGGAATTGAATTATCAGTCCAAAAACACAATGAATCTCCCGAATATCCCAGAAATACTATCCCTTCTTTTTCAAATAAATCATTTTTGGCAAACTCCTGATCAGACATTAAATCATTAAGAGTTACTGTATCAAGCGCTGACTCTATTTTTTTTAGAATCAGGTCGACTTTTTTCGTTTTATTAATTATTAACTGCTGTACATTTTCAAATTCATTATTTTCATCAGGCTGAAATCTTATATTTCTTTCAAAAATAAAAGCCAGAATAATAAAAAATATCAATCCTATTATATATTTATTTCGAAGTAAACTATTTACGAATCTCATAAACTTCTTATTCTTTGAACTTTTTAAAAATACAATGTAATAATTTTATTTAGATTTATACTTTATTTGTGATGATATGGTTCTCCCTTTAATATTGTCATTGCACGGTAAAATTGCTCAACAAAAATTAACCTAACCATCTGATGCGAAAAAGTCATTTTTGATAATGAAATATTAAAATCAGACCGTTTGTACATTTCATCGGAGAAACCGTACGGTCCTCCAATTACAAAAACCATGCTTTTTAAACCTGAAATCATTTTTTTTCTAATAAATTCTGAAAATTCAACAGATGCAAATCCGCTGCCATTTTCATCAAGAAGCACAACAAAATCCGGTGAATTTATTTGTGCCATAATTAATTCACCTTCTTTCTTTTTTTGCTGAACCTCAGACATTTTCCTGTTATTTTTTAGTTCAGAAATAATAACCATTTCAAAAGGCAAATAATGTTTAAGTCTTTTAGCATAATCATCAATTCCGGCTTTCAGGTAATCCGAATTTGTTTTTCCGGTTAAAAGAAGTTTAACTTTCATATTTAAATTCAGTTTTTTTATTCAGCAATTTTTTATAATTTCCCCAAATTAAATGCCATAATTATTGTTTCTGGCATAATTTATGGTTTGATTTTTGCGACACATATATCGCAAACTTAAGAAGATTTGAAATGAAAACCTTAAAAAAGGCGTTCCCATTAATAATCATATTCTCATTTATATTTAATCTGGGATCATTCTCTCTTAGTCAGGAAATCCCAAAAGATATTGCTATTGCATTTAAAGTAGGTAGCGCGGAAGAACTTGCCCGTTATTTTAATAATACAATTGAGCTTGTAATACTCGAAAAAGAAGATGTTTACAGTAACGTTCAGGCTCAACAAATAGTGGACAATTTTTTTACTGATCATTATCCAAAAAGTTTTGAATTCATACATCAGGGCGGAAAAGAAGAATCTTTATATGCAATAGGTAAACTGGTTACTTTTAATGGCACTTTCCGCGTATATATCCTTATTAAAGTAAAAAATGACAAACCGTTCATTCATCAACTCAGAATAGAAACTGAAAATGACTGATAAAATTTCTGAAGAACTTATTAAGATTGCAATAGAAGAAGATCTGGGCGATGGTGATCATTCGTCACTTTCATGTATCCCAAAGGAGTCGAAAGGGAAAGCCAGATTACTTATTAAACAGAATGGTATTCTTGCCGGAGTTGAAATTGCCAAACAAGTATTCAGTAATATTGATCCTACACTAAGATTTGAACAATATATTATTGATGGAAATGAAATATATCCTGGTGATATAGTTTTTATAGTTGACGGAAAAACGCATTCAATACTTCAGGCTGAAAGATTGGTATTAAATATTATGCAAAGAATGAGTGGTATTGCTACTACTACAAGAGAATATGCTAAAAAATTAACGGGAACAAAAGCAAAAATACTCGACACACGAAAAACAACACCCGGAATGCGGTATTTCGAAAAACTTGCTGTAAAATTCGGAGGAGGAGAAAATCACAGAATGGGTCTTTACGATATGATAATGTTAAAAGATAATCATATTGATTATGCTGGTGGCATTGAGCCTGCTATTAAAAAAGCAAACGAATATTTACACCTTACCGGTAAAAAAATAAAAATTGAAATTGAAGCAAGAAATATCGAAGAAGTAAAAGAAATATTAAAATCAGGAAACATACACAGAATAATGCTGGACAATTTCAGTTATGATGATACACGCCATGCCGTAAAACTAATTAACAAAAAATACGAAACAGAATCATCCGGTGGAATTACATTGGAAACAATTCGTGAATATGCCAAATGTGGAGTAGATTATATTTCAGTTGGCGCCTTAACACATCAGATAAAAAGTTTGGATATGAGCTTAAAAGCTATTTAATTTACAGAGTTATTAAATAGTTTTAGTAAAGATGTCGGATCAGGAAAAATCTTATAAATTTTTTAATCAGCGAATTCAACGTTTTAAAATAAAAGCAAAAGACGTTTCAGTACCCGGATTTGAAAAAGTTCCTGTGTATGATGTAATAAAATTCTTTTTCTCCGGTGCTAAAAATGGATATCTAGCAACAAGAGCATCTGCTATTGCATTCAATTTTGCTTTAGCAATATTTCCTACTATGTTATTTCTGTTTACATTAATTCCATTTATACCAGGAAAAAATCTTCAGATTGAGTTATTGGATCTTATAAAGGATTTCTTACCTCATAATGCTTTTCAGTATTTCGAATCAACTCTGGTTTCTGTGGTTACAGTAAAAAAAATAGGTATTTTTTCTTTTGGAGCCTTGCTGAGTTTAATTTTCTCAACCAATGCTGTTCATGCTTTAATTCAGGCTTTCAACAATACGTATCACACCATCGATACCAGAAACTGGACAGCAATCAGGGTTGTTTCTACATTTCTTGTTTTCATGATATTTATACTAATAACTATTTCCGTTTCACTCTTGACCTTTGGACAATTTATTTTAACCAAACTTGTGGAATTAGAAATTCTTGAAATGAATATTACTTTTTACTTAATTTCATTTGCTAAGTGGGTGGTTATTATATCTTTATTCTTTTTTTCAATATCCTTTTTATATTATTTTGCACCAGCAAAAAAATCAGAATGGAAATTTATTTCTGCCGGATCGACCCTTGCAACCATTCTTGCACTTTTAACTTCGCTTGGATTTTCGTATTTTGTAAACAATTTTGGTCAGTACAATAAATTGTATGGTTCAATAGGAACAATTATGGTTGTTTTATTATGGTTATATTTTAATTCTTTTGCTTTAATACTGGGATTTGAACTCAATGCCAGTATTAATAATGCCCGTATTGATAATACTTTAGATTAATTAAAAAGACCGTTGCTATGGAAAAAAAGTATGACAAAATCAGAAGTGATTTCAGGCAAAAACCATTCGGGAAGAAAGATGCAGACCCGGATCCGATCAAACAATTTAATATCTGGATGGATATTGCAATTAATTCCGGAATAAAAGAGCCAACCGCAATGGCATTATCTACAATAAGTAAAAATATGCAACCCTCAACAAGGATGGTTCTTCTGAAAGAAATAAAAAACGAAGGCTTTATTTTTTACACTAATTATGACAGTAAAAAAGGTCATCATATTTCTGAAAACCATTATGGAAGCCTACTTTTTTACTGGCCGGATCTTGAAAAACAAATCCGTATTGAAGGCAGATTAGAAAAAACCTCAAAGGAAATTTCAGAAGAATATTACCTGACCAGATCTGCTAAAAGAAGAATTGGTGCATGGGCTTCACCACAAAGTAAGGAAATCCCAAGCCGTAAATTTCTTGAGGATAAACAGGCCGAATTTCAGGATAAATTTGCCGGCGATACTCCAATGAGACCAGATAACTGGGGTGGCTATATTTTAACTCCTTATATTATTGAATTCTGGCAAGGCCGGCCAAATAGATTACATGACAGAATTGAATATTATCTGGATGATAATGAATGGAAAATCAGACGTCTTGCACCTTAATTATTGTTTCTAAATAAAATCTGAAAAATAAAAAACTTCGCAGCAAATAATCAGAATCGCTTAAATACATTTGGTGGTGTTTTTACTCCTTCAATACTTACTATTCTAGGAGTAATAATGTATTTGCGTTTTGGATGGGTAGTGGGAAATGTTGGACTAACAGGCACCTTGATTATTGTAACCTTATCGACATTAATCACTTTTCTTACTGCGTTATCAATTGCTGCTATTGCAACAAATGCACCTGTTAAGACAGGGGGAGCTTATTATATGATAAGCCGGTCCCTGGGAATTGAAATAGGTGGTGCTGTGGGAATTCCTTTATATTTAGCTCAGGCCTTTTCTGTAGCATTATATATTATTGGTTTTTCAGAGAGTTTAACAATTATATTCCCTGCATTAAATGTAAAACTGGTTGGATTAACTACAACTATATTATTAGGGACTTTATCACTATTTTCTACTAAAGCTGCAATACGTTTACAATTTTTTATTTTAGGCGTAATTATATTGTCATTACTTTCATTATTTCTAGGCGGTCCATTAAATGAAACACAATCAGAAATATGGAGTACTAGTGCAGAAAACACTTCTGATTTCTGGATGGTATTTGCTGTTTTTTTTCCTGCAGTTACTGGTATTATGGCTGGTATAAGTATGTCAGGTGATTTAAAAGATCCATCTAAATCTATTCCACGAGGAACTTTTTTAGCTGTTGGTATAGGCTATCTGGTTTATATGACGATCCCTATTCTTCTGGCTTTTTGGGTAGATTCGTCAACTTTAGTAAATGATCCACTAATTATGCATAAAATCGCATTCTGGGGTGGAGCAATTTTACTTGGTGTGTGGGGAGCTACTCTTTCGAGTGCTGTTGGAAGCTTAATGGGTGCGCCCCGCGTTTTACAAGCCCTCACTAAAGATCAGGTTTTGCCACGTCAACTTTCTTTTTTAGGGAAAAGCTCCAGGGAAGAGCAAATTCCGCAATGGGCGACTATATTCACAATCATTTTAACTCTTATTTTAGTTTATCTCGGCAACTTAAACACAATTGCTCCAATTTTGACCATGTTTTTTCTTACAACTTATGGTATATTAAATGTAACCGCCGGTATTGAAAAATTTCTGGAAAGTCCATCATTCAGACCCAAATTTAAGGTTCACTGGATTTTTTCATTATTGGGAACAATAGGGTGTTTTGCAGTAATGTTTTTAATCAATGCCCTAGCCACAATAGCAGCTATTTTATTTATTATCATTATTTACACATGGTTAAGAAGACGTAGATTGAAAACCACATGGGGAGATGTAAGAAGTGGTATGTTGCTCCAGATTATCCGCTATGCAATTCTTCGGTTAGATAAGGAATCTGATCCTAAAAGCTGGCGACCAAACATGTTAGTTCTTTCCGGATCTTTACTAAAGCGTTGGCATTTAATCGATTTTGCAAATGGTATTACACAGGAAAAAGGACTTTTTACCATTGCTACCATATTACCTGAGAAAAAAGTACCACAGGAAAAAACCGGCGATTTTGAAAAACAAATTACTGATCATTTAACCAAAAATAATATAAGAGCATTAGTGCGCGTTACCAGAGCAGAGAATGTTTTTTCTGGTGCAATGCAGCTTGTAAACTCATACGGACTTGGACCATTAGTGCCAAACACTGTATTGTTAGGTGATTCAAAAGAAACCAGCGAACAAGAATCATATGCTCAAATGATTAATCATTTCTATAAATCAAAACGTAATATTGTAATAATGCAGGATTTTGTTTCCAATGATTTCAGGGATAAAACATCTGTAGATATATGGTGGGGTGGATTGAAAGGAAACGGTGGATTAATGATGATTCTTGGTTACTTAATGCATAACAGTCCTTACTGGCAAAACATAAAAATTACGATTAAAATGGTAGTTGCCACAGATGAAGCTGCCAGAATTGCCCAAAATAATCTGACAACTATGTTAGCAAATATGCGGGTTAATTTTGATACTAAAGTATTAGTTTCTAAAGGTGAAGTTTTCTGGAATATTTTAAAAAAGGAATCTACTGACAGTGATTTAGTTATGTTAGGATTAAAAACTCCTGATGAAAATTTTGGGGGTTATTTTGAAAATCTTAAAGAGAACACCAAAGATTTAAATAAAAAAATATTTGTTCTGGCTTCACAAGACATCGAATTCAAAGATGTTTTAAGTTAAAAAAGCGCACTTATACAAGTACGCTTTTCAAATATTTGGAACTAATTACATGCAATGTAAATACCTCATAACCAGCTCTCTTAACTCTTTTTCTTTACCATACAATCTTTCACTCAAGTCTTTATCGTTGTACGATTTAAGTTTTTTTGCTATCTGGTCAATACTGCCAGCAGGAAAAACTCCGTTCTTTTCGAAAAATTCTCTTTTTTCTATTAGAGAATCTGCAGATTCCCAACAAGACTGTGGCAGGCATTCTAATTTTGCTAATTTGTCTTTATGTTCATCATCAAATATATTAACATCCATGTACAACTTTTCGGCAATCTCTAATGCATTTGATATTTCTAAACCGTGTTGAGCTGCCACTATTATTCCAGCCATAAATTGATAAATATCAGCAGAACCATCCCCGGATCTTATTTCAACAGTTTGTTTTCCGGGAACGTAAGGAATAGTTCCTGTTTCCTGTGGATTGGCATCTTTTATCATGCTCGTATCGGCGATCCAGCCAAGCGGAACTCTTACCAGAACTGACCGATTACTGTCGCCCCAGCAAATATTTGTAGGTGCTTCCTGATGTGGAACCAAACGTAAATATGAAGTTGGAATTGTGTTTCCAAAAGCTGTTAACGAAGAAGCTAAATCTAAAATACCGGCAATCATTTTTTTCGCAGCAGTACTTAAACCATCACCTTCAACCATTACATTTTCACCATCCTTTTCCAAAAGCATATGAATATGTAATCCGCTACCTGCTTTACCCACAGTGATTTTTGGTGCAAAACTAATATTCACTCCATACTCATCGCCAAGCATTCTCAATATCCACTTTGCTACTACCAATTGATCCACAGCATCCTGAGGATCAACCGGAAGAAATTCAATTTCTTGTTGCTCATAAAGCTCATCGCCACTTACAAAATTTCCAACTTCAGAATGTCCGTATTTTATTTGTCCTCCACATTGCGAAATAAGGCTCAGTGCCTCTTTACGAATATGCCCGTTTTTAGTAAAAGGCGGAGATTCGTGATAGCCTTTCTGGTCAATACCAGGATACAGATCTTCCTTCTCGCTTACTACGTAATATTCCAGCTCTCCCATAGCCTTAAAATCATATCCTGTTGATTTGCGGAACTCATCAATCGCTTTTCTTAAGATATGTTCAGGTGCACTTTCAAGAGGTAATCCATCACGAGTGTAAAAGCTACATAAAATATCTAATGTTGGATACTCCGAAAATGGGTTAACAAATGCTGTTCTAAAACGAGGAATTACATATAAATCACTTGATCCTGCTTCGATATAAGAGAACAAACTTGAACCGTCAACACGTTCACCTGTTGATAATAAATCTTCTAAATGTTGTTTATTATTGATAACAAAATTCAATGATTTTAATTTACCATCTTCGCCAACATAACGAAAATTGACCATCTCAATCTCATTTTCTTCAATAAAATAAATAATATCCTGACGCGTAAATTCCGACGCAGATTTCTTCAGGAACTGAACCAATGGGTTTGGATTTAATCTTATCTCTAATTCTTTCATAATATGCTATTTCTATTTTAAAAAAGGACTACTAAACTAATGAGAAATCTTTAAAAGTCAATAGCTTGTAGTCCTTTAAAATTATGTTATATAATACAAACTGTATTATTATCTGATTATCAGCATAAAAGTTCAATTATTTTAACCCGGCAATTCGTTCTTCCAAAACTTTTATCTTAGCTTCAGCATCATCCTTTTTTTGCTTTTCAATGTTTACAACCTTTTCAGGAGCGCTGTTAACAAAACGTTCGTTACTCAATTTCTTCATCACCGATTTTAAAAATCCTTTATTGTATTCCAACTCATCGTTCAGTTTTTTTAACTCTTCTTCAACATCTACCAAGCTACCCAATTCAATATAAAACTCAGTAGATTTTACCATAAAAGAAACAGCTCCGTCAATTTTACTATTGACCTTTTCCAGTGATGATAAATTACACATTTTTACAATACATGAATCATAATCATTATCATAATTACCATTTACTTTTAAAGCCAAACTTTCCTTTTGGGCAATATTGTTTTCTTTTCTGACATTCCTCACACCACTAATTACTTCTTTTACTCTTTCAAAAGCCTGTATTGTTTTATTGCTATAAGTTTCTGAAACAGGCATCTTTTCAATCATAATACTCTCTCCCGGCTTTCGATCTTCAATCAATTGCCAGATTTCTTCTGTAATAAAAGGCATTATAGGATGCAGTAACTTAATAAGAGTATCAAATATCTCTAATGTCTGATCAAGAGTAGTTTTATCAATCGGTTTTTGGTAAGCAGGTTTAATCAACTCCAGATACCATGATGAAAACTCATCCCAAAAAAGTTTGTATACAGACATTAACGCCTCAGACAATCTGAATTTTTCGTATAGATTATTAATATTTTTTATTTCACTGTTAAGTCTGTTTAAAAACCATTCAATAGATTTTCGTGATGATTCAGGTTGTTCAATTGTTTCATCTACACTCCAGCTTTTAACCAATCTAAAAGCATTCCATATCTTATTTCCGAAGTTTCTTCCCTGTTCCGTTAAGTTCTCATCGAAAAGCAAATCACCACCGGCAGGAGAACACAACAGCATTCCAACTCTCACTCCATCGGCACCATATTTTTTCATTAATTCAATAGGGTCGGGTGAATTACCCAAAGATTTTGACATTTTACGACGTAATTGATCACGAACTATGCCGGTTAAATATACATTTTTAAAAGGTTTTTCACCTTTATATTCATATCCGGCCATTATCATCCGGGCAACCCAGAAAAAAAGAATTTCAGGAGCGGTTACCAAATCATTTGTAGGGTAATAGTAATTAAAATCCTTATTATCAGGATCGTTAATTCCATTAAAAACAGAAATCGGCCACAGCCAGGATGAAAACCATGTATCCAAAACATCTTCGTCCTGTCTTAAATCATTTATTGTTAAATTCGGATTCCCCGATTTTTCTTTTGCTAATTCTACAGCTTCATCTTCAGTATTGGCAACCACATAGCCACCTTCCGGCAAATAATATGCAGGTATGCGTTGTCCCCACCACAACTGTCTGGAAACGCACCAATCCTTAACATTTTCCATCCAGTGTTTATAAGTATTTTTAAATTTTGCCGGATGAAACTGAACATTATTATTTATTACATTCTCCAGGGCAGGTTTTGCAAGGTTTTCCATTTTACAAAACCATTGCATTGATAGCTTTGGTTCAATAACAGCATCTGTTCGTTCCGAATATCCAAGCTTATTTATATAATCTTCAATTTTTACAATATGTCCTGCTTCTTCTAAATCTTTAACTATAAGCTTGCGAACTTTAAATCTATCTTCGCCTATATAAAGTTGAGCACTTTCATTCATTGTTCCATCATCGTTGAAAATATCAATCGATTCAAGATTATGCTTATCTCCTATTTCGTAATCGTTAATATCATGAGCAGGTGTAATCTTTAAAGCTCCTGTACCAAATTCCTTATCAACATACTCATCCTTAATAATTGAAATCAAGCGATTTACTAAAGGCACAAGTACTTTTTTTCCATGAAGATTTTTAAATCTTTCGTCTTCAGGATGAACACAGACAGCAGTATCTCCTAAAATCGTTTCGGGTCTTGTTGTCGCAATAGTTACATAGCTATCTTCACTTTCTACTTTATAACGAACATAATATAGTTTTGACTGAACTTCTTTGAAATTTACCTCTTCGTCAGAAACCGCAGTTTTGGCCTGAGGATCCCAATTTACCATTCTTACACCGCGATAAATTAATCCTTTTTTGTGTAAATCTACAAAGACCTTTAATACACTTTCCGACATATCATCGTCCATTGTAAACTTGGTACGTTCCCAATCGCACGAAGCTCCCAGTTTTTTTAACTGTTCAAGAATAATGCCTCCGTGTTTCTCTTTCCATTCCCAGGCATGATCAAGAAATTCTTCTCTCGATAAAGAATTCTTATCAATTCCTTCTTTCTTTAGTTTAGCAACCACTTTTGCTTCTGTTGCAATTGATGCATGATCTGTTCCCGGAACCCAACATGCATTTTTACCCTGCATCCTGGCGCGACGAACTAAAATATCCTGAATTGTATTATTTAACATATGCCCCATGTGCAATACACCCGTAACATTTGGTGGTGGAATTACAACAGTATAAGGCTCCCTGTCGTCAGGTTCTGAATGAAAATAATCATTATCCATCCAGTATTTATACCATTTTTCTTCAGTTAAAGCGGGATTGTATTTTGCAGGGATTTCCATTTTCACACTATTTCTCTTGTTCTTACTATTTTTTAATCTCGAAAAGTCTGTAAAAATATAAATTAATTACTAAAAAACCCTGCCTTAAGTGGATATAAAAATAGCCTGTTTGCCATAAATATTTAATAACATATTTAAATTTGCTAATAAAAACTAACTTTGTAAATCAATTAAATAAATTGCTTTATTATGAAAAAATTATTGTTAAGTCTTGTTTTCATTGGAATTGTTGCTGCTCAAGCCTTTTCACAAGAAGAAATAAATACAAATCAGGACACCAAAGACAGTCCGGAAATATATTTTGAGAATACAACACACGACTATGGAAAAATTAAATATAGTGGTAACGGATTATGTGAATTTACCTTTAAAAATACAGGGAAGGAGCCTTTGCTTTTAACAAATGTAAAAGCTTCGTGCGGTTGTACAACACCCACATGGCCAAAAGAACCAATAAAAAAGGGTAAAACCGGAACGATAGTAGTAAAATATAACACTAAAATAACAGGAGCTTTTACTAAATCTATACGAGTGTATTCAAATGCAAAAACATCTCCTGTTACATTAAAAATTACCGGTACAGTTTCAAAAGTCGTTGTTGAAAATCAAACAAATAAATAAGTATTGTTATGCCACAAATTTCAGAAAAAGGGAAAATGATGCCTGCATCACCAATCAGAAAATTGGTTCCGTATGCAGAAGCAGCAAAAAAGAAAGGCCATAAGGTTTATCATCTGAACATTGGTCAACCAGACATTCCTACACCAGAAGTAGCATTGGATGCTGTTAAGAATATTACAGAAAAAGTTATTGAATATAGCCATTCTGCTGGTAACGAATCATATCGTAAAGGTTTGGCAAAATATTATAAGGGAGTCGATATCGATGTTGATCATACTGAAATGTTAATTACAACTGGTGGTTCAGAAGCAATTACGTTTGCTTTTCTATCAACATTAAATCCCAGAGATGAAGTAATTATTCCTGAACCATTTTATGCAAACTATACTGGTTTTGCTGTTTCTGCAGGTGTAGTAGTTAAACCAATTACTTCAACTATCGAAACTGATTTTGCATTGCCTGCAATTGAAGAATTTGAAAAACTGATCACGCCAAAAACTAAAGGTATTGTTATTTGTAATCCAAATAACCCTACCGGCTACTTATATTCAGAGACTGAATTACAACAACTTAAGGTTTTAATTGAAAAATACGATTTATATTTATATTCTGACGAAGTTTATCGTGAGTTTTGCTATGACGGAAATGAACATTTCTCTGCTATGCATCTCAAAGGTATTGAGCAAAATGTTATTTTGATGGATTCTGTTTCGAAACGTTATAGTATGTGTGGAGTTAGGATAGGTGCAATGATTACTAAAAATAAAGATGTAATTAATGCAGCAATGAAATTCGCTCAGGCGCGTTTGTGTCCTCCTTCGTTCGGGCAATGGGCCGGTGAAGCAGCATTAAATACACCAAACGATTATTTCGAAGAAGTTTACAACGAATATATCGATAGAAGAAACTTTATGGTTGAAGCATTAAATAAAATGGATGGTGTTTATTGTCCAAAACCAAAAGGAGCTTTTTATACGGTTGTAAAACTACCAATTGATGATGCTGATAAATTCGCTCAATGGATTTTAGTCGATTTCGAATATAAAAAACAAACTGTGATGGTTGCGCCAGCCACAGGTTTCTATGCTACTCCGGGACTAGGTAAAAATGAAGTTCGTATTGCTTATGTTCTTAACAAAGATGATTTGGCTAATGCAATGGAAACTTTGGAAGCTGCGTTAAAAGTTTATCCGGGAAGAACTATTTAAAAACAATCTGCTATATTTAATTAAACATCCGAAGTTTCAATAACTTCGGATGTTTTTTTCAATGCTTATTCAAAATCTTTATAAATCAAATATTTCTTTCGAATCTTTTTAAATTTTTCTAAATCTGTTTGCCAGCTATCCCTTATGCCTTCTGCTGATTCCCCCTGAACTATTTGTTCTCTCATCTGATTATTCCCTGAAAGATTATAAAAGAAAGTATTAAAAAAATCGTTCATATTTTCTACATTCCGGTATCCATAAAGAATCCATTCAAGATTAATTTTTTTCTTAGCAACTATATCATCAATATTTATATTCTTTAAATCTATACCATAACATTTTTGATTTTGATACTTGGGATGCTTACTGGCACCATTAATACTTTTTGGAGTAAATGTAAATTCAGCATTTTTCAGATCCGGCCCGCCAAAAACCTGAAAAGGGAATTCTGTGCCACGACCAACACTTAGGCTGGTACCTTCAAAAAATCCTAAAGAAGGATACAGATACACTGAAAGCATATTTTGCAAATTTGGTGAAGGATTTACTTGTATTTTATACAATGAATCATGCGTGTAATTTTCACATTTTATGAAATTCAATTTGCATTGCATTCCATTTCTCAACCATTTCTCACCATTAATCATACGAGCATATTCGGCAATTGTCATACCGTGTACGACAGGTACAGGATGCATTCCTACAAAGGATTTATAATTAGAATCAAGCACTGGACCATCTACATAAAAACCATTCGGATTAGGTCTGTCGAGAATTAATATTTCAACATTTACTTCTGCACACGCTTCCATAACATAATGCATTGTTGAAATATATGTGTAAAACCGAACACCAACATCCTGCAAATCGAATACGACTAAATCGATTCCATCCAAATCTTTCAGATCAGGTTTTTTACTACTTCCGTACAAAGAAATAACCGATAAACCTGTTTTTTCGTCAGTGTAATTTTTCACATGCTCTCCAGCATCAGCATCTCCTCGGAAGCCATGCTCAGGACTAAAAATTTTTTCTATTTTAACATCCAGACTTAAAAGAGAATCGACTAAATGCGTTTCATTAATTTTTGTGGTATGATTTGCAACTAATGCTATTCTTTTATTTTGTAGAAGAGAAATATATTTTTCTGTTTGCTCAGCTCCTGTTTTAATCCGGATCGCTTTATTCTCAACAGGTTGCCCATTACAAGAAATAGCGAAAAAAACAACAGAAAAAATCAGACATCTTAAATATTTCATAAAGTCAATATTATAGAAAAGCCTAAATTAATAATTTTCTTTATAAACACAGAATAGTTCTTCTAATATTAACAGCATTCATAAACAATTTTTCAGACGAAAGGGTGTTTTATTTTTTACTACATTTGTGAAAATCTTAAAACAAAATAAGCCTGAATGAATACTGAACTTTTTATTGCTAAACGTATATTTTCAGACAAAACAGTTAAAAAAGGAATATCACAACCTATTGTTACAATTGCTGTTATTGGAATTGCCTTAGGTTTGGCAGTTATGATTCTTTCTGTAGCAATTGTTACTGGTTTTAAGTCGGAAATTAGTAATAAAGTTATCGGTTTTGGTTCTCATATTCAGATATTAAACTATGATACAAACGTTTCATTTGAAACTGAGCCAATAAGCAAGCACCAAAGTTTTTATGCAGATATTAAAAATCTGGAAGGAGTAAAACAAATTCAGGAATTTGCAATTAAAGCCGGAATTATTAAAACAAAAACTGATATTCAGGCCATGGTATTAAAAGGAGTCGGGAGTGATTTTGACTGGTCATTTTTTAATCAAAACATGGTTGATGGTGAACCTTTTAAAGTAGTTGATTCTGCGAGAACCAACAATATTATTATTTCAAAACATATTGCGAATATCCTTAACTTAAAAACCGGTGATAAAATAGCCGCATATTTTATTCAACAACCAGTCAGGATGCGTTCTTTTACAATTAGTGGAATTTATGAAACAAGCCTTGCTGAATTCGACGAGAAATTTGCTCTGGTAGATATTAAACATATACAAAAACTAAATAACTGGACAAGTGATCAAATAAGCGGTTTTGAAATTCTTATTGAAGATTTTTCAAGAATTGAAAAAATGACTGAAGATGTCAGAGATATTGTAGGGTTCTATTTTAATCCCGATGGAACAAAACTTAAGGTTTTAAGCATTAAACAAAAATATCCTCAGATGTTCGACTGGCTGAATCTTACCGACATGAATGTTTGGATAATTTTAATTTTAATGATTTCCGTTTCAGGATTTAATATGGTTTCGGGATTATTAATTTTAATTCTGGAACGAACAAACATGATAGGAATTTTAAAAGCTATTGGAACAAAAAACTGGTCAATACGAAAAATATTTTTATATCAATCCGGATTTTTGATTTCAAAAGGATTGTTTTGGGGAAATATAGTTGGGATTGCAATTTGTTTATTACAAGCTCAATTCCAAATTTTCAAGCTCGATGCTGCCTCATATTATCTTGATGCCGTTCCTATTAACTTAAAAATTTGGCACATACTTGCTTTAAATTCCGGAACATTGATAATTACAATTTTGATGCTACTGGTTCCATCATATATAATTTCAAGATTAAGCCCTGAAAAAACAATCCGTTTCAATTAATTCTGCAACCTGAATTTAGCTTTATACATCAAAGTTTGACATTTAATTCTTGTTCATAAACTGTTCAAAGTTTAAATTTCTTATCTCACATTTTTTTTACTAATTTAACGCTCTTTCTAAGCAATCATATTTGCTTTTGATTTTCTCTAAAACACATTATAGAATATTATGAAAAAAAATAAATCCCCCGAAACTACTGATTTTAACCCTGAACAAAATTATCAACAAACCCGACAGGAAATAGGATATGTATCCAGAAAAAAAGCTACGAAAGCTGATTATAAGCGAATTGGTTTTATGTCGGGATTAGAAGTTCATCAGCAATTAAAAACAAAAGAAAAACTGTTTTGTCATTGTCCTGCCGGCATTTTTCACAGTCACGATAATTTCAACGCTGAAGTAATTCGTCATATGCGCCCAACTTTAAGTGAGTTAGGAGAATACGACGGGACTGCGCTAATGGAATACAAAACTAAAAAGGAAATTATCTACAGATTGAATAATGAAACTGCATGTACTTACGAAATTGATGATACTCCTCCATTCAAAATTGACAGAGAAGCATTGGAATATGCATTGGAAATTTCATTATTATGTAAATTAAATATCGTGGGTGAAGTTCATATTACACGAAAACAATATTTAGATGGAAGTATTCCAACTGGATTTCAAAGAACAGCAATTTTAGGTGTTGAAGGCGAAATTCCTTTGAAAAATAAAAAAATACGATTAATTCAATTAAGCATTGAAGAAGATTCCTGTAGAGAAATTTCTGATATTCGACATACGAGATTATACAAAACTGATCGATTAGGAATGCCTTTGATCGAAACAGTTACATATCCCGAAATGTACACTCCGGATGAATTAAAAGAAGCTGCAGAATATATTAGATTCTTAAACAGAAGTACAGGACGAGTACGAGTAGGAAGTGGCGCCGGACGCGAAGATGTTAATGTTAGTTGTAAAGGCGGAACACGGGTTGAAATAAAAGGTGTTTCTTACAATAAATTAATTCCCGAATTATCTCATATTGAAGCATTTCGTCAGTGGGCCTTACTTAATATCAAGAGTAAATTAAACAATACGATAAAAGATTCTTCAAAATGGAAAATACAACAACAGGAAATTGATTATCGTGATTTTGATTTAAAATACGATCCAATTACAAATGGATTAATTGATAAGTACAGAATATTAGCAGTTAATCTTCCAAATTTTAAGGGAATTTTATCTCATTTTACTCAACCAGGCAAGATATTCGCCAATGAAATTTCTGATAGATTAAAGGTTATTGCTTGTATTGAGAAACCAAACATGGTTCATTCTGAAGAATTAGAGCCAAAAATTATAGAAGAAAATTTCTCACAAATACAGAAACTTTTTAATGCAAAAGAAAATGATGCTCAAATTATTTTCTGGGCACCGGAGGAAGATATTCCTACTGCATTAGAAACAATTGAAGAACGTTGTCAAATGGCTCTTGAAGGAGTTCCTCAGGAAACTCGTAAATCATTTCTTGATGGAACAACTATTTTTGAAAGAGTTCTTCCGGGCGCTGACAGAATGTATCCGGATACCGATTCAGCACCGATTCCTTTAGAAAACACTTATATTGATGGACTTAGTGAAAATTTACCATCAGATGTAATTGACAGATATAATCAGCTTAAAAAATGGGGGATTCCTGAAGATACATATACTTATATCTTTAGAAATAATCTATTCCCATTAATAGAAAATGTAATCAAGAATTTAAAGATTGAACCAAAATTAATAGGTACTTTTATTGGGCATCGATTAAAGTTTGTCGAAGGTCATTATACATCTGCAGATAAATTTGAATACTCGAAAATTTATGATCTCTTTAAATATTTAATTGACAAAAAAATGGATATCCAGCTAAGCAAAAAGATGCTTCCGGTTGTTTATCAATACCCAAAAATGGATTTTGATTCTATTCTCACGAGTATAAATTTTAAAAAATTTACAAGAGAAGAAATCATATCAAAAATACCTTTTTTAAAACAAAAATTTTCTGAGATAAAAATCTCTAAGGATGATAAAGTATCAAAACAATGGATTATGGGTGAATTACAAAAAACAGCAATAGGAAATATCCCACCAGATCAATTGGCAAAAGCAATAGAACAAAATTAATTTCATTTTTAACTTATCTGCCCTGACTGCCGTCAGGCAGGTATTCAAATCCAAAAATAATGAGCGAAGATATTTTTCAAGGATATAAAGGCAAAGCATTAGAAGTTCTAAAAAAATATAATGTTAGGGTTTGGGGTCAAACATCAATCCAAACTACAAGAGGTGATTTTGAAGGTACAGTTCTTCCTCGAGCCGAAAATGATGATGATATTCACATTGTATTAAAAATTGCAACTGGATATAACATTGGAATTGATATTGGCACTATTAAAGAAATGAAAGAAACTGGTTATAAAAAAGCCAATTATAAAATCCCTGAAAAAGAATTTCCTATAACAAAAGGCCTTCCCAGTGTAAAATTATTTGGTACTGGGGGAACTATTGCATCCAGACTGGACTATAGAACAGGGGCGGTAATACCTGCCTTTTCGCCAGGAGAACTATATGGTGCTGTCCCTGAACTTGCTGACATTTGTAACCTTACTACAGAAAAAGTGTTTGCAGTTTTCAGCGAAAACATGGGTCCTAAACAATATGTAGCACTTGCTAAAGCAATAGGAGAAGAAATTAAAAATGGTATAGATGGTATTGTCATAGGACATGGAACAGATACACTTCATCACACTGGTGCAGCCTTAACTTTTATGGTACAGAATTCTCCTATACCAATTGTTTTGGTAGGTTCTCAACGATCTTCAGATCGTCCCAGCTCTGATGCAGCTCTTAATTTAATGCATGCAATGAAAACTGCAGGCCACTCAGATATTGCAGAAGTAATGGTTTGTATGTTTGGTCCCACATCAGATGAATATGGCTTATTGCATAAAGGTACAAGAGTACGAAAAATGCATTCATCTTACAGGTCAACTTTTAGAACTATTGGAGACACTCCTTTGGCTACAGTAACTAGAGACAAAATTACTCCTATTAAAAAAGACTATAAACAAAGGCGAAAAGATAGAAATGTAGATATACTTCCATATTTCTCTGATAAAGTTACCATGTTATATTATTATCCCGGGATGAAACCTGATACTATTGATGCATTAGTAGATAATGGCTATAAAGGAATCATTATTGTTGGTACTGGCTTAGGTCATGTTAACAAAGAATTGTACCCTGCTATTGAAAGAGCTACTAAAAAAGGTGTTGTAATGTACATGACGCTACAAACACTTTGGGGTTTCGTACATATGTTTGTATACGACACTGGTAGAGATATGATGGCAAAAGGTATTATACCTGCAGGAAATATGTTGCCTGAAGTGGCCTTTATTAAATTAGGATGGGCTTTAGGTCAAACTGAAGATCCTGAAGAAATCGAAAAAATAATGCTTACACCAATTAATGATGAAATCACAAAAAGGGAGCCATACAACGGTTATCTGATATACCAGGGAGGAGTTCCTGAGGTTGAGGATTTTATTAGAAATTTCAGAAAATAAAGAATCATGTTCACTGATTTTTTAGAGGACCTAAAGGAAGAATTAAAAAAAGACCTTCCGGGTGAAAAAGCTCATGTAAAAATGGCTCCGGGTGTTCGACATCAGTTTAAACCTACCGAAAAAAGCCGAAAAGCAGGTGTACTGATTCTTCTTTATCCGAAAAATAAAGAACTATATATTACATTTATTCAACGAACCGTATACAATGGTCCGCATAGTGGACAAATCTCATTTCCTGGCGGAAAATCAGAAAAAACAGATAATGATATAGTCCATACTGCTTTACGTGAAAGTCATGAAGAGATTGGTGTTAATCCGGAAAAGGTTAATGTTTTAGGTCAACTGACGCCTCTTCTTATTCCTTTAAGTAATTTTTTTGTTTACCCTGTTATTGGCCTTTATGAAAGTACTCCGGTCTTTAAAGCTGATCCAAATGAAGTAAAAGAAGTAATAGAAATCAAATTAAAAGATCTTATTAATCCTGAAAACTGCACTTCAAAAGAATTTAAATATGGAGATTTGTCATTTGATGCACCAATTTACAATCCCGACAATACTACAATTTGGGGAGCCACTGCGATGATTCTATCAGAATTTCTTGAAATTGTTGAAAAAAACAATTCTAAGTTTCAGGTATAATATTTTTATAATGTTCATATCTGTCTAAAATCTGGTAAACATAATTATATGTCTCAGATCCACGACAGTAGCCATATTTAACAACTGGGTCCTTATAATATTTTGGATTTGATTTTTTAAGAATATAATCATCTACATTGTTTTCCCATATATCAGGATCCTTGCCGTTTTTTTCTGCCAACCTGCGGGCATCAAGGATGTGCCCTAAACCAACATTATATGAAGCTAATATAAATTTTATCTTCTCATCTTCATCAGTAATTTCTCTAACTTCAAATCTTTTATCAAGCCATTTAATAAAATCAACTCCTGCTTTAATTTGTTTTTCAGCAGATGAGTTCTTACTAACACCAAAACGACGTGCTGTTGTTGGCATTAACTGCATTAATCCATATGCTCCCGCCCAGGATTTTGCATTTGGTTTAAATCTGGATTCCTGATATATTAAAGATGCTAAAAGTCTCCAGTCCCAGTTAATATCCTCACTATGTTTTTTAATATAATCGTCATATTTTGAAACTTTTCCGCTCGAGGTTGAATAATAGTAATCACTCTCAACAATTCTTACAGATCGTGGATTTTTAAAATACTTATTATAAATTATATTATATCCTGCTGATTTTTTAAAATCCTTTAACCAATTATCAATTTCCGTTTTTAAGGATTCATCACCTTTTTTTAATCCCCACGCTAAATTTTGAGGAAAACTTACAGCGGTTTTTACATCAAGTACAGGGTAATAAATCTGGTTTACCAACGCAACATTTTCATCCGCTACGGTGTATTCAATCTCACCTCTTGCAACTAATTCTATTAATTCTTCAACCTCTTTATCTGCTTTTTCAATAAGATTTATACTATCCCCAATTTCATCAGACAGGTTTTTCATTCTTTGTGCATACGAGGTTCCTTTTTGCACATAAACTACCTTTCCTGCTATATCCAACTGGTTTCTTAACAAACTCCTTTCTAATTCTTGCTTCGTTAACTTTTTCCAGTTTTCTGGTTTTCTCTGAACTAACACCTGATGTGTCTGACTATGAGGATAAGTGAAGTCTATTAATTTAGATCTTTCCTTTGTTATAGTTAGATTTATTGCAATAATATCACATTCATCTTCTTTAAGCATTCTAAAATTTTCATCAATATCATTTTCAAGTTTTACCTCCAGTTTTACATCTAAATGTTTAGCAAGTAGCTGCAATAACTCATACTGATAACCCATTGGTTCTCCCCTGTAAATAAAATAATTTGTTGAGTTAAAGTCCATTACAGCAATTAACGTTCCTCTTTTTTGTATTTTTTCAATAGAGCTTAAGTTAACAAATGACTCTTTCTCCTTTTCCTTACAGGTATTAAAGGACAACATTAATAATAGAATTAATGATGATAATCTTAGAATTCTTATAAATTCTTTCAAAATATGTAGTTTTTGATTAAGCTAATAAACTTACGTGAAGTTGTTTGTTTTGTTACAATAGTTTTGAATTAACTTTTATATAACAAAATTTCATGTAGTAATTTTGGTATATTTTCTATTTATCAGAAAATTTCGTTTTAAATAAAAAAGCCTCAATCGTTATGATTGAGGCTTTAAAAAAGTCGGCGACGACCTACT
>JAHOYT010000036.1 GCA_019038645.1 Bacteroidales bacterium | reverse complement strand
TAATAGAATTATATCATTTAAAGAATATAAAAATGAGAATTAAAACATTTATTATTTTGTCGCTGCTATTTTCTTTTGGGTGTAGTACTTATGAGGCATCCTACGAACAATCACCTTTAACTATCGATGGATTATCATCCGACTGGACCACAACTCTTGATTCCAGAAACAATAATAGCTTTATGTATGGAATCTCAAACGACAACGAAAATATATATATAAGAATTAACATTAATGATCAATCTATACAAAAAAAATTGATTTTAGCCGGATTAACTGTTTGGGTAGATACTACAGGAAAGAAAAACATGGGCATTATTTGTCCGACACAAAAGTCTTTACCTAAAATGGACAGAAGTAAAATGAAACAAATGCAAAGTCAACAAACATGGAAAAAGGATCAATTGCTGGAAATTGATTTTATGGGATTTAGAGAATATAGAGAAAGTTACACTGTTAGTAAAAATCCATATGGAGTAGAAGTTTCAATTGATCAGGATGAGTTTAAGTCTCTTTATTATGAGATGAAGATTCCGTTTAAATCAATTTATTCCGATTACTCTGATTTAACACTAAAAACTTTAAGCATTGGTTTTGAAACCGGAGCATTAAAAATGCCTTCCTCAGGTAATAGCCATGCAGGAAGGAGTAATCAATCCGGAGGTATATCAGGAGGTGGAAAAGGTGGTGGACGTGCAGGAATGTCTGGAAGCGGAAGAAATGGAGCAGCTCAACATAGTACTGCGTTTTCGAAATTAACAACACCAACCAGTTTTTGGGTTAAGAAAATTAATCTGGCATCAAATTAATTATAACAATTTATAAGATTCAATTATCTTGTAAAAACCCACTCTTTTTCTGTAGTTAAATCCTGATTAAATAAGTAGCCATCAGTATCAAATGCCTTTATATCTTCAGGATTTTCAATTTTATTCTGAATTATAAAACGGCTCATTAAACCACGTGCAGTTTTTGCATAGACTGTTACTACTTTAAACTCCTTTCCCTTTGCCTCTTTAAATACAGGTGTAATTATGTCACCTTTTATTAATTTCGCTTTAACTGCTTTATAATATTCAATCGAAGCCAAATTAATTAATACTTTATATTTATGATTTGAGAGTTCATTATTTATTGTATCAGTAATTTTTGTGTCCCAAAACTCATATAAATTTTTTCCTTTAGGATTTTTTAATGGAATTCCCATTTCCAATCGGTACGCCTGCATTAAATCCAAAGGACGAAGCACTCCATATAATCCTGATAAAATTCTTAAATTATCCTGTGCAAATAATAAATCAGCTTCCGATAAAGTTTTTGCATCTAACCCAACGTAAACCTGCCCTTTAAATGCTAATAATGATTGTTTTGCATTATCAGGATTAAATGGAGTTCTCCAGGACAAATTTCTTTCAAAATTTAGATTTGCAATATTATTATTAACTTTCATTAAACTAACAATATCTTTTGGATTCAACTTTTGCAGCTCCTTTATAAGAGCTTTTGAATCATTTAATAAATATGGTTGTGAAAATTCCTTTGTTTGAACCACCGACTTAAAGTCTAAGGTTTTTGCCGGAGATATTATTGTAATCATATTAATAATTCTTTTATGCGAAGAATAATTCTTTTTTGAAAAACATTAAATAGTGAATTATGTTCATAAAAAAAGCGGTGCTATTAACACCGCCCTGTCTTTGAAAATTACCGCATATTGCAGTATCGTTATTTAGGTTAGGGTATTGAAACTAAACAATTATTAATTGATGCACTAACTCTTTTAAGATGTTTAAAATTTTAAAATGGTTGCGTAGAGTTCTGAAAAAATATAAAAATATTTTTACATTCAGCGTTTGCACCTGTATCAGCTACGTGTATAAACCTTAACAAATATTACTTTAATAAAATTATTGAAGACTTACCCGATTATGATCTTCCGAATACTTCAGTTTAAAATATAATACAACGGATAAAATAGCGTATAAAGGGTACGTTAGAGCAGAAACGATCGAATTTAAGATTACTACCCATATTCCTAAATCGTACATTTTTAAATTAAGTGCTTCCAGAATACCTGAATCATTTAAATTCCCAAAAAACATAATAACGACAGGAATTGCTATAATAGCACTCAGTACCAGCGATATCAATAACATAATTAATACAAATAAAACAACTACACCAAGTGCTGACCAAAAATCCTTGTGAGTTAATGAAAATATTCTGCCGATTGTTTCAATTGCATTTTTTTCTTCAGCAACAATAACAGCCCCTCCACTCATCATGACAGTTCCAAGATAAGCCATGGCTACGAGTGATCCAACAATTACAGCTATAAGACCTATAAATATTCCTGCAATCAGAATTATTGCTGAAAGTATTAAAAAGAAAATCATATGTATAGAATATTTTCTAAAAGACTCAGCAAGTAAATCTCCTGTATTTATACCAGGTTCCAGATCACTTTTAATTAAAAAATTTATAAGAAAAGCGTTCAAAAAACCATAGATTATAACTGAGCTAACCGAAATGACTCCAATTTTTTTAAAAATTTCAGGAAAATTTCTTACCATTTCATCAGGATCAGATACTGTATATAAATCCCAAAAACCCAGATAATAAATTATCACTTGTACCATAAAAACAGCAACAAAACTGTATACAAACATGATAAGAAACTTCTTTAAATAAATATTAAAAATAGCCGATAGCATTGAATCAACTTCCAATGGTTTGTACAAACTGTGCTTGGTAAGATCTGTCATAAATATATATTTTAAATATTTATGCTAAAATAAGCATTTTACTAATTACAATAAAAATTACGTCTAATAATTCTATGAATCCTTGAAATATACTATGATTCAGAATAAATTTATAAATTACCGAATTTAATTTATTTCACATTTTTTTACTTCTAATATCTTTTTTTACTAACTTAACCAGCGATTTTAATTTAAATATGTCATTATCATGGACAAAAGTTCAAAAAGAAAATCGATTTTCAGGTTGTTGTTTATAAAAGTGACTCTTGTTGTACTTTTACTTAATATAGTATTAGCAATTATAACTGTACAGGACACCATAAATGTTCAGATAAACAGCGATATAGAATTACGGGATAAAATCAGGAATGAAATTATCGGAATTAGTGATTTTCAAACATCAGCACTTCAGACTTTTGAAAAATCTTTTTTTGATTTACAAAAAGAAGCACTGGAAACGCTCGCAAAAAGGACAAATATAGATCTGAGATCTGAAAACTTAAATGATCAGTTAAAATCTTTGAGACTCGATACAGTTTTTCATGATTTATATATAATTGAAGATAACAGAGTTGTTAACACAACATATACACCTGATTGGGGACTCGATTTCTCAGCATTTGGTGTCGAAAAAACAAATCATTTAAACCGGATTTTAAAATCCAAGGCTTTTTTTGCTGAACGATTTCAGTTTGAGTCTTCTACTAAACGCCTGAAATCTTATTCTTATCAGGCCTCAAAAGATGGAGAATTTCTTATCGAAATAGGCAGTTATTCTGAAGTTGCGAATAAAATTATGGAAATGTTTATAAACAGACTGAATCAGATAACAGCAGAAAATAAGAATGTGGTTTCAGTAAACTATTGGTTCGGAAACAACGATTACCAGTTTCCTCTTATTGATCAAGCTATAAACAGATACATTCCTGATAGTCTTATTCTGAATTCTTTTACCGAAAAAAAAGATCATCAGGCTGACTTTAACATAAAAAAACAAAAGCTAAATGCTGAATTTATGTACATTGAACAGGATCCTACAACAAGATTACCCGATTTTGCTTTATCGATTATAACAGATATTACTGATAAAAACGAACCCGTTATAAGAATTATTAAAAGGCAGGCCTTATTTGCACTCAGCTTTTTATTATTAATTATTGGTTCAATTTTTATTGCGATTCGTTCTCTCAAAAAACATCAGTGATAAACAAACAACGAATTTTTGATGGCACAAGTTTAACTTGTGCCATTTTAATATAATTTAATAATGAAACCGACTTTTAAAAAGGATATTCAATATTATAAATTCTGTCTTTATGGTTTTTTAAAAAACCTGCGATTCTTTGAACCCTTTTTGATTCTATTTTTTCTGGAAAAAGGAATTTCATTCCTGCAAATAGGAACACTTTATGCTATTCGTGAAATTTTCATTAATATACTTGAAATACCATCAGGTATTGCTGCTGATGTTTTTGGTCGTAAAAGATCATTAATCTTTTCATTTTTATTCTATATAATATCATTTGTAATATTCTTTTTGTCCAATAATTACTCCCTGTTTTTTGTGGCAATAATTTTTTATGCAACCGGCGATGCGTTCAGGACAGGAACACACAAAGCAATGATTTTTGACTATCTGAAAATTAAAGGATGGGGAGATCAACGTACTCAATATTACGGGAATACAAGATCGTGGTCGCAAATGGGATCTGCTATATCTTCATTAATAGCAGCATCTATTGTTTTTTATAGCGGTAGTTATAAATCAATTTTTATTTATTCTTCCATACCGTACGTCTTGGATTTATTCCTGATATCATCATATCCAAAAATTCTTGATCGTAAAAACATTCAGTTTGAGTGGGACGAAATAAATAAAAAAATTAAGACTGTTATTAAAGATTTTGTTTTTTCATTTAAGAATATCCATATTTTGAAAGCGATAGCAAATCTTTCCTCACATAGTGGGTTTCACCGTACAATTAAAGATTACCTGCAACCTGTTATTCATACTTTTGCACTATCAGTTCCAATAATGCTGGCATTTACCGATAAACAAAAATCTGCAATACTCATAGGTCTTCTGTATTTTATTATTTACTTATTAACTTCATACGCATCGCGTAAAGCTGGTAAATTAAAAAACAAACTAAAATCTATTGAATTTGCTCTTAATACAACACTGTATATTGGTTTTGTGCTGGCTTTTATAAGTGGAGTATTATTCCATTATGGTTTTTATTTTCTTTCAGTACTGTTTTTTATAGGGATTTATTTAATTGAAAATCTTAGAAATCCGATCGGAGTTGCGTATGTGAGCGAGTTATACAATGATGAAGTTCTTGCAACAGCCCTTTCTGCTAATTCACAGGCAAAAAGCCTTGTTGCTGCTATCTTTGCTCCAATCCTTGGTTTACTGGCTGACAAGTTTGGGGTAGGTATTGGCTTATCTGTTTTGGCATTATTATTAATCCTGTCCACTCCTTTGTATATTGCGAAAATGAAGAAGTAATTGATATTTTCAAGTGTGTATCTTTACTAATAAGGAAGCCTTGCCATTGGGGCAATATCCTGACTGGCAAATTCTTTTTTTAGATATTTATAATATCCTGTAATTCCAATCATGGCAGCATTATCGGTTGTAAATTTAAACTCCGGAATAAATGTCTCCCACCCAAAAGTTTTTGCACGTTCAATTAGTGATTTCTGTAATCCTGAATTTGCAGAAACTCCTCCGGCTATGGCTATTTGTCTTATTCCTGTTTGTTTTACAGCCTTTTCCAGCTTGTCCATTAAAATTTCAACAATCGTATACTGTATACTGGCACTTAAATCCATCATGTTTTCCTTAATAAATTTCGGATTATCTTTTATGCTATCCCGAACAAAATATAAAAACGAGGTTTTTAATCCACTAAAACTATAATCCAAATCCTTTATTCTTGGTCTGCTGAATTTAAATGCATCCCTGTTTCCTTCCTTTGCATTTTTATCAATTAACGGACCACCAGGGTAAGGCAAGCCAATTACCTTAGCACATTTATCAAATGCCTCACCAGCAGCATCATCAATAGTTTGTCCTATAATCTCCATTTCTAAATGATTCTTTACGACAACAATTTGTGTATGTCCTCCCGAAACCAATAAACACAAAAATGGAAACCCGGGCATTTGTTTTTCTTTTTCCAATTCTTTAATAAAATGAACTAAAATATGTGCCTGCAAATGATTAACCTCAATTATTGGTATTTCCAAAGCCAAAGAAAATGACTTTGAAAAGGATGTTCCAACAAGTAAAGATCCCAATAAACCAGGGCCCCGTGTAAAAGCAACCGCATCAATCTCATTTTTAGATAGTTTAGCTTGCCTTAATGCCTGCTCAACCACCGGTATAATATTTTGCTGATGAGCTCTTGAAGCCAGTTCCGGCACCACTCCGCCGTATGCTTTGTGAACATCCTGATTTGCAGTAACATTTGACAATAAAAAACCATCTTTAATTACAGATGCCGAAGTATCATCACACGAAGATTCAATTCCTAGTATTGTTATGCTCATTTATTACATAGAATTTGAGTTATTTATAATTTTTTTTGCTTCTTTTGCGTTAGAGTTTCAAAGGGCAAAAATATTAAAAAAAAATATAAAATATTGATCATTTTTTTGTTGGTTATAATAGTTATACCAACAACCGCATTTTTTGTTCTTAAAAGCAGCAAAATTCAAACCTTCCTGACACAAAAAATTACCAAAGAAATATCAGAAAATCTGAATGCTAAATTTGAAGTAGAAGCAGTTCACTTTAAATTTTTTAACCGGATAGTTTTAAAAAACGTTTATATTGAAGATCAGCTTGAGGATACATTACTTTTTTCAAAAGAAATAATTTGCAACCTGAATGATTTTGACCGCAAAAGCAAAATCATTAACATAAATAAAATTAACTTTATTAATGCCAAACTTTATTTACATAAATACGACTCATTACAACCCGTTAATCTTAAGTTTATTACGGAAAGCCTGCAAAAAAGAGATACCCTTGCAAGTAAATCTAAATGGAAAGTTCTATTTCAGAATATAGGAATGCAACAATCAGTTTTTAGATTAAAATTATATAATAAAAATCGGCAAAGTGATATTGATTTTGGCAATTTAATATGCGAAATTGACGATCTGGACATAAGGAATTTTCAAATAAATAACGGAATAGCAACTTTCTATCTTAAAAAATTAACATTTGAAGAGAAATCTGGTTTTTCTGCATATAATGTCAAATTCAATGTGAGCATTGGAAAAGAGCATATGAAATTTAGCAATGTAAAAATCAGAACACCTAATTCCTATATTAATTCTGACTCGCTTTCGTTCCGCCACAACGACTATTTTGAATACAGAGAGTTTGCCAAAAATATAATACTTGATTTTACATTTCAGGAATCTAATATAAGTTTTATTGATATTGGATATTTTGTCCCTGTTTTTAAAAATATTGAATTAAATACAGTTCTTTCGGGAAGAGTATACAGTAAACTAAGTACGTTTAAAGGTAAAAATGTAAAGTTTCAGATTGGAGAGCAAACGGAGTTAATAACGGATTTTAGTTTAAACGGGCTTCCTGATTACTCACAAATGTTTATGTATTTTGATTTTAAAAAATTGACTACACAGGCACAGGATTTTGAATTAATTAATAAGTTCTTAAACAATGGTAAGGAAATAATAATACCTGAAAGATTTAACCAGCTTGGGATTATTAGCTACAAAGGGAATTTTGCCGGTTTTTATGATGATTTTGTTACATACGGAAAGTTTACATCAGATCTTGGAAATATTTCTACCGACCTGTCTTTACAACCAGACACTTCAAAAACGCTGGCTTTTAGCGGGAACCTGAAAACTACCGATTTCTTTATAGGGCAGCTTGTTCCTGAAAATAATAAAATAGGGAAAATTACAATGGATGCCCGCATTAAAGGTTCAGTAGATACAAAAAAAACAATAAAGGCAACAACGGATGGAACTATACATAGTATTGAAATTAACAACTACAATTACCAGAATATTATTATTGATGGCTTTTTAACAGAAAAAACTTACGACGGATATTTTAGTATATCTGATCCCAATATTAAAATTGATTTTAGCGGTGATATTGATTTTTCTAAAGAAATACCAATATTTAATTTTAATGCAAATATCCCTCATGCAAATCTTTATGGTTTAAATATTGACAAAAACGACTCTACTTCTAATTTATCTTTAAATTTACAGGCAAATTTCGAAGGTATTGATGTAGATAATGCTTTTGGAGAAATTAGCTTCTCTGATGCAACACTTCACAAATTAAATGAAAATCTGGTTTTTGATACATTAAGGCTAATTTCTAAACACTTTGCGGATACTCATCGCATTGAGCTTAAATCGGATTATATTGATGCTCTATTGACCGGAGAATATAAATCTACTTCTCTTGTTCAGTCTTTAAAAAATCTGTATTTCAATTACCTTCCTGCATTAATTAATCAATCAACAGACACAATTTCATTAGATTATAATAACAATTTTACACTTGATCTGAAACTAAAGAAAACAGAAATTATTACCAGGTTTTTCTTACCCTCGGTTTTCATAAGTGACAGCTCAAATATTATTTTTAAATATAATTCAGAAAAAAAGAGGTTTCTCCTGAATGCTTTTGCAAACGAATTTAGTTACAAAAATCATACATTTAATGATTTGAATATTAGTACATTTTCAAACGATAGTATTTTCACTTCACTAACAAAATGTAATAGTCTTTTACTAAATAATTACTTCTTTCTTGAAAAATTTAAAACAACATCAATAATTCATAATAATAACATTGATTTTAAAATTGACTGGGATAATGAAGACACTGTTGTGTACGAAGGCAAGATACTTGCCTCAGTAAATATCATGCAAAAAAACAACTATGATGACCCTTTGTTTAACATAACCGTTTTACCGTCAAGTGTTATTGTAAAAGACTCATTATGGTATATCAACAAATCTTATATTAAAATTGACTCAACATCATATTCAATTAATAATTTTGCTATTAATCACGGCGATCAGAACTTAAAGGTAAACGGGAAAATTTCAGAAAATCAGGAGGATACATTATTTCTAAGTTTTGGAAAACTAAATCTGGCCAATATAAATGCGCTCACCAAGGATATAAAGCTAGAGTTCCGAGGAATTATTAATGGTGAGTCAAACTTCTCGGATCTTTACAAGAATCCTTTGTTTTATGCCAATATTGAAATAGATAATCTAATTTTAAATAGCGAAAATTTTGGCTATATGCAGATCTTTAGCCGCTGGATTGATAAAGATAAAGCTATACAACTTGAAGCCTCAACTATAGATAACGAAAAAAGAACATTAAATGTGTCCGGTAATTATTATCCGGCAGACAAAAGTATTAAATTCAATATAATACTTGACAAACTTGGTTTACACGTATTAAATCCTTATTTAAAAAGCTTTGCATCTAATGTTTCAGGTAAAAGTGACGGTTCAATCCTTGTAAACGGAACTTTAAAAAAACCGGAATTTAACGGTATTCTTTATGCGCATGATGCTGCAATGACAATTGATTATCTGAAAACAAGCTATAAGTTCACAACAGAAGTAATTGTTGAGAATAACTCCATGAAATTCAATAATGTAAATTTATTAGATTCATATCAAAATATTGGAAAAACAAATGGCTTATTAAAATTCGGACCCAGAAAGGATATAAGTTTTAATTTTGATATTGACGTAAACAATCTTCATTCGTTGAATACAACTGTGGAAGATAATGAATCTTTTTACGGATCGGCATTTATGTCAGGCATTGTAAGTATTAATGGCAATAGAGATAATACTTTTATTGATATCTCGGCTAAAACTGAAAAAGACACTAAAATCAGTATTCCGCTTATCCAGACAAGCAGTGCAAACGAAATGGAATTTCTTACATTTATTAATAAATCGGAGGTGAAAGTTACTGAACAGGATGATTATAACATAGATTTTAAAGGCTTTGGATTAAATTTTGAGCTCGAAATAACCCCTGATGTAGAGGCTCAGCTTATTTTTGATTCTAAAATTGGCGATGTGATAAGAGGAAAAGGAGAAGGTGACTTAAAAATGGAAATCGATGCCGAAAATAATTTTAAGATGTATGGAGATTTTACAATTGAAGAAGGAGACTACCTTTTTACTCTTCAGAATGTGATTAACAAAAAATTTAAAATTAAGCGCGGCGGGAATATTATATGGAACGGAGAACCTTATGACGCAAATGTAGATTTTGAAGCAGTTTATAATTTAAAAGCATCATTAAACAGTTTAGTTATTGACACTTCATACTATACAAATAAAGATTATTACAAAAAGCGAATTCCTGTAGAATGCCAGGTATATCTTTCTAATAAATTAATGAACCCGGATATACAATTTGATATAAATCTTCCGACAGCTGACGAGGAAACTAAAACTCTTATTAAAACTGCAGTTAATACAGAAGAAAAATTAAACAAACAGTTTTTATCATTGCTGGTTTTAAACTCTTTTATGCCTGCGCAAACCGGATCGGATATATACTTCACTGATGGATCAAGTACAGCCGGAATAGGTACCGTAACCACAAGTGAGCTTTTATCAAATCAGTTAAGCCATTGGTTGTCTCAAATTAGCGACGAATGGGATATCGGTGTAAATTATCGTCCTGGTGATGAAATATCAAAAGACCAGGTTGAAGTTGCGCTGTCTACGCAGCTACTCGACGATAGAGTTAGTATAAACGGGAATGTTGGGTATGGAGGACAAACAGTTGACCAGGCAACTAATATTGTTGGTGATTTTAATGTTGATGTAAAACTAAATAAAAGTGGGAAATTACGTGTTAAAGCCTTCAACGAATCTAACGATAAGCTTTTATATGAAAATGCACCATATACACAGGGAGTTGGTATATTTTACCGCGAAGAATTTAATACATTTTCAGAACTAATGAAAAAATTTTGGAACAGAATTATCAGGAAGAAGAAAGAAAATACAAACGATTAATGTTTTTTGTAATTTTGAAAAATTAATATTCTAAATAATCGTTTAAGTAATAATACAAAACTATATAAATATGAGTAATCTGTTGATGATTTTACAAATTAACTTGCCGGACACCATTAACACAGCGGTTGCTGAAGCCGGAGAATTAAAATTATCCTATTGGGAACTTGCAATTAAAGGTGGATGGATAATGATTCCAATTGTTGTCCTTTCGGTTATTGCAGTATATATTTTTATTGAAAGGTATTTTGCTATTAAAAAAGCTTCTCAAACCGATATTAATTTTATGAATAAAATAAAAGATTATATCCACGATGATAAAATTGATTCGGCGTTAGCATTATGTCAGTCCACTAATAGTCCAGTTGCAAGGATGATAGAAAAAGGTTTGCAGCGAATTGGAAGACCTCTTAATGATATTAATGCAGCAATTGAAACTATTGGTAATCTGGAAATATCTACTCTCGAAAAAAGTTTACCAACTCTTGCAACAGTTTCAGGTGCGGCTCCAATGATAGGCTTTCTTGGAACTGTTATAGGTATGATCCGTGCTTTTTACGATATGTCAAATGCTGGAAATAATATCGATGTAAGTTTATTATCTAATGGAATTTATACTGCAATGGTAACAACTGTTGCCGGTTTAATGGTAGGTATTTTGGCTTATCTGGCCTATAATATTTTGGTTGCAAAAGTTGAAAAAGTCGTGTTTCAGTTAGAGGCAAAAACTTCCGAATTTATGGATTTGCTTAACGAACCTGTTGAATAATTTTAAAATGACCCGTTATGGCATTAAAAAGAAGAACTAAGGTAAATCCAAATTTCAGCATGTCGTCAATGACCGACATAGTATTTTTATTGTTGATTTTCTTTATGGTAACTTCAACATTAATAGCACCGAATGCATTAAAATTATTATTACCACAAAGTTCACATCAAACATCTGCAACGGCTATTACAACAATTTCAATAACAGTAGATTTAAATTATTATATTGAATCAACACAAGTTCCGTTCGAAGATATTGAAGGGATTTTGCTACATAAATTCTCAGACAAGCAAATTACCGAACCAACTGTTTCACTGCATGTTCACAAAACAGTGCCAATGCAGGAAGTAGTAAGAATTATGAATATTGCCAAAGACAATAGGTGGAAATTAATATTAGCAACTCAGGCAAATTGAAATGACAGATTACTTTAAAAAACATAAAACAGGTATTATAGGTACAATAATTTTTCATTTTGTTATTGGTGCTATATTTATGTTTTTTGGTTACTCTACACCCTTGCCTTTACCTGATGAAGAAGGAATCTTAATCAATTTTGGTGATAGTGATGAAGGCTTTGGTCAGACTGAACCTCAATATTCTGAATCAGTGCAGCAAGAATCGGTCGAAGAAAGCCAGGAATCTGTTCCGGAAACTACAACTTCGCCTACAGATGACGGATCAATTACTCAGGATTACGAAGAAGCTCCTACGGTAAATGAACAGGGTAATAAAGAAAAAGAAGAATCAGAAACTGAAACAAAACCAGAACCCGAGAAAGAGGAAAAAACAGAAGTAATTGAAGAGAGAAAAGTTAACGAACAGGCATTGTTCCCTGGCAGAGATAGAAACAACAATACCAGTTCAAGCGAAGGTGAAACCCAGGGGCAAGACAATCAGGGCTCAACAACTGGTTCAGTTGATTCTCAAAATCATGTTGGAGGAAACAGTAAGGGAACGAGTGGTACAAGTTTTAGTTTAGCCGGCAGAAATCCTGAATCACTTCCTAAACCAGAATATAATTATCAGATTGAAGGAAAAGTAGTAGTTGAAATTACCGTTGATAAATACGGTAATGTAACTGATGCAGTTCCTGGAGTTAAAGGAAGTACAACTTTAGATGCTAATTTATTATCTGCAGCAAAAAAAGCTGCATTGAAAGCCAAATTTGATAAAAAACCTGATGCGCCAGCTTACCAAAAAGGAACAATTACTTATTTTTTCAGGCTACAATAGATTTTATTAATTCAAATAATCCAAGAAGTTTTATTGCTGATACTGATATAGCTATTAAAAGGATATACCGAACAAATTTTGGTCCCCAGCTTACAGTTGCCTTAGCCCCTACAAATGCACCAAGCATATTTCCTACAGCAAGTATCAGTCCTAATTTATAGTCAACCTGGTTGTTTATCATGAAAATAACCAGTGCAATTGGGGTATAAAGTAAAACAATAAATACTTTTAAAGCATTTGCACGCACTAAATCAAGCCCCGCTCCTAATACCAAACCAGCCAATAAAAAAAATCCAACACCTGCCTGAATAAATCCACCATACATTCCAATAAAAAAGAAAATAACCATTTGAAAAATTCCTGGTTTAGGATTTACCTCTCCTGCTTTCCCTTTTATCCACTTGTCGGGCTTATATATAATTATAAAAAACATAAATACAAGTAATCCCCCGATCGTTTTCCTCATGATCTCTTCATTCAGATTAATTGCAATTATTGCACCAATAAAAGAACCTATAACAGCAGGAATTCCCAGCCATAATCCATGTTTAAAATTCAGCACTTTTTGCTTTTTGAAACTAGCAACACCAACAACATTTTGTAAAAGAATTGCAATCCGGTTTGTTCCATTAGCAACATTAGCAGGTAATCCAAGGAACATTAGTAAAGGTAAGGTTAGCAGGGAACCACTACCAGCAAGTGTATTTATGAATCCTGCTATAAAACCAACTCCGATTACTGCTAAAATAATATACCATTCCATCGTTTAACATTTAATTTTTGTAAATATAGATGTAAAATTAAAGATAAAAAAAGCTGCCTGGTAAGGCAGCTCTTAAATAAGTATAGTTTATTGCTAATAAGCAAATAATGGATATTTACTCATCATTTCATTAACATCATTTCCTACTTTATTAATTAGAGACTCGTCTTCAATATTACTAACAACCTTATCAACGAAATCAACAATAGCAGCAATTTTATCTTCTTTAAGTCCCCTGGTAGTTATAGCCGAAGTTCCAACTCTGAAACCAGATGTCTGGAAAGGTGAACGGGAATCAAACGGAACCATGTTTTTATTAATTGTAATATGAGCTTTTACAAGCGTATTTTCAACTACTTTTCCGGTTATCTCAGGAAACTTAGTTCTTAAATCAATTAACATTGAATGGTTATCTGTACCACCTGAAACAACTTTGTAACCTTTATCAATAAATTCATCAGCCATAACAGCAGCATTCTTTTTTACCTGTATTTGATAATCTTTAAACTCAGGAGCTAATGCTTCTTTAAAAGCAACTGCTTTGGCAGCAATAATATGTTCAAGAGGACCACCCTGTGATCCGGGGAAAATACCAGAATCCAGCAATGACGACATTTTTCTGATTACTCCTTTAGGCGTAGTTTTTCCGAAAGGATTATCGTAATCTTTTCCTAACAGGATGATACCACCTCTTGGTCCACGTAAGGTCTTATGAGTAGTTGATGTTACAACGTGAGCATATTCCAGTGGATTAGCTAATAATCCGGCAGCAATTAATCCGGCTGGATGCGCCATATCAATCATTAAAATTGCACCTACTTTATCAGCAATCTCTCTCATTCTCTTATAATCCCACTCGCGTGAATAAGCAGATGCTCCACCCACAATCATTTTTGGTTTTTCTTTGAGTGCAACTTCTTCCATCATGTCATAGTCAACCTGTCCTGTATCTTCCTTAACACCATACGAAACGGCACGATATAAAATACCGGATAAATTCACCGGCGAACCATGTGACAAATGACCACCATGTGCCAGGTCTAATCCTAAGAATGTATCACCTGGATTTAATATTGTCATAAAAACTGCAGCATTTGCCTGTGCTCCAGCATGTGGCTGAACATTTACCCATTCTGCATTATATATTTGTTTTAATCTTTCACGCGCCAGATCTTCAGACTGATCTACTATTTCGCAACCTCCATAATACCTCTTTCCCGGATAACCTTCAGCATACTTGTTAGTCATAACTGATCCCATTGCCTCCAACACCTGTTCGCTTACAAAGTTTTCTGAAGCAATAAGTTCAACACCATTTATTTGTCTTTCTTTTTCCTTCTGAATTAAGTCAAAAATTTGTGTATCTCTGTTCATAATATATATTTTGATTAATTTCTAAAAATAATTTTTTAAAATTAATTAATTATGCAATGAATAAAAAATTAATTTTATTTTGATAAAGTTAATTATGAATGTAGAAAGATTTACTCAATTTCTGATAACCAAATAATTCTCTATAATTCTAAAAATTTTATTAATATCAAAAGGTTTAGATATGAAGTCATCACAACCTGAATTAAAGCAATCTATTACACCTTGAGAATGTGCATATGCAGTAACAGCTATTACTGGAATTGAGGGATTAATTTCTTTAATCTTTCGGGTGGCCTCATATCCATTTACTTTTGGCAAACGAATATCCATTAACACAAGACTAAAAGCAGATTTATCATTCTGAAAATTATCAATTGCTTCTTCACCATTAAAAGCTCTTACTAATGTAACCGGATACGATGATAAAATTTCATGTAAAAGCATATAACCAACATCATCGTCCTCCACAACAAGGATCTTAAAATTATGGTTAATCTCGTTTACAGTACTCTTTTCGATAACCGATTTATAAAGATTCATTCCCCGATTTTAAAAAAACAACCAATTTTAAATATAACTATTCTAATTTCCAATTATTTATTAAACTTTATTTTGACGAATAAAGAATATTTATCAACAAAAATCTATTTTTTGTTGATGAACGTTAAAAACAGGGAGTTAAAAAAATTTAAACTCTTTGTATTAATAATTATTCTTTTATAGTATAAAAATTACTATTCATATTTTTTTCATATATTTAACTTTAATTATTAACCCAAATATTTTTATTATGGAAGAACAAAATGTACAAACGACAAATCAAAGACCAACGTTTTTAACAGTATTATGTATTTTAACATTTATTGCAAGTGGCTTAGGTCTTTTGTTTGGATTAATTGGATTAGTTGCTGCAGGAGCGATAGAATCGTTTTCACAGTATTTACCTGTTGGAGTTGATGGTGGATTATTAAAATCAATAATTACTTTAGTTTTGATAGCAGCCTCACTTTACGGCGCTATTCAAATGTGGAAACTAAAAAAATTAGGTTTTTATATTTATTCAGCTGCCAATGTAATTTTATTAATTCTGGGCTTCGGGATCTTTGCTTTAATTATTACTGCTGCATTTATTGTTATGTATTATTTGAATTTAAAAGCAATGGAATAATTCTTTCGAGATATTATTGTAAAAAGCCGCGATCCGCGGCTTTTTTTTATTCTTCCGATATCTCCAGAAGTAAATTCCGGTAGGCAGAAAATAATTTTGACTTAGAAACCATGCCCATATATTTTGCATTATCAATTACGGGTAGATTCCATGCTCCGGTATTTTCAAACTTTTCTATTACATCTTTCATTGTATCTGTATAACCAATATATGCCGGAGGTAAAATCATTAAATTACTAACCATCGTTGTATCATACATATCTTTCTCAAACATAATTTTCCTAATATGGTCCATCAGAATAACACCAATTAATATTCCATCATCATCAATAACCGGAAACATATTTCGTTTCGATTTTGAAACTACTTTTACAAGATTACCCAAAGTAGAATCAACGTGAACCGATACAAAATCTGTTTCAATAACCGATTTAAGTTTCATAAAATTCAGTACTGCCTTGTCTTTATGATGTGTAATCAACTCGCCACGTTTTGCTAACTGAAGAGTAAATATTGAATTAGGTTCAAAAAATTTAACTGTTACGAAGGAAACAATTGTTGTAAGCATTAATGGAACAATTAACTCATATCCTTTGGTTGTTTCAGCAATAAGAAATATTGCCGTTAAAGGTGCATGCAATACACCGCTTAACACTCCGGCCATCCCTACCAGAGCAAAATTACTTTCAGAAATATTGAGTCCTAGTAAATTTAAACTATGCGAAAACAGCATTCCCGCTATTGCTCCTGTAAATAATGAAGGCGCAATTATTCCTCCAACACCGCCACATGTAATTGTTATTGAAGTCGCAAATGCCTTTAATAAAAGAAGCGAGATAAAAAAGATATAAAAAAACCAATGATAACTTGCGAGTCCAAAGCTAATATTGGATTCCATTATTGATGAGGAATTCTCAGCAAAAATAGCCTTAATTATCTGATAACCTTCGCCATATAATGGAGGAAATGAAAATATAACTACGCCTAAAACTAATCCTCCAATAAATAATCTTCGGATATCAGGAATTCTATTTGTAATGCTTTCAACTTTAAAAAATACTTTTGAAAAATAAACAGAAACTAATCCTGTAAAAATTCCAAGTAAAAGATAAAATATTGTGTGATGAACTTCGTATGGATCTTTCAGAATAAATTCAAATAAAATTTCATCCTGAAAAAAAACATTTGTAACTATTGCACCGCTTACCGAGGCGATTAATAATGGAATTAAACTAAAACGGGTTAAATCAATTAACAATACCTCAATTGCAAAAACAACTGCCGCCAGTGGAGTGTGAAATATGGCTGATATTGCACCTGCGGCACCACAAGATAATAATAAGGTAACTTCCTTATAACTCAACCTCAATAAACGCCCGATATTTGATCCTATAGAAGATCCGGAAGAAATAATTGGAGACTCTAAGCCAATTGAACCTCCAAATCCGGCTGTTAGTATTCCTCCAATAATGGATGAAAAAATTTTATGCGCACGCATTAAACTGCTTCGTTTAGAAATAGCATATAAAATTGAAGCAATATTATGTTTCACACTATCGCGAAGAATATATTTGGTAAAGAAGAAAGTTAAAGCTATTCCAATAAACGGGTATATAAATATTAACAGATTATACTCATCAAATCCTTTATCTTCGAGCAATATATCGTGTAAATAAAAGACAGAAGTTTTAAGGATAAGCGCTACTGTCCCTCCTGCCAGACCAACAATAAAACTTAAAATAAGTATAAAGTTTCGCTGACTTATCTTATGTTTTCTCCAAATAAGAAATCTAATTAAAGGTGATCTTTTTGTCATCGAATATATCAGATTAAGATTTTATCCCTTAACACAATAAATTTAATGATTTTTTCGATTAAAGTAAATAGATATTAATATTCAGATACCTGAACTAATACATCGCGGTAAGTATTAAAGATTTTTGATTTAGAAACAAACCCTGTATATTTTCCTTCTTTCATAACAGGTAAATTCCACGCGCCACTGGAATTAAACTTTTTCATTACAATATCCATGTTATCCTTAACATCAACTATTTCGGGCGGTGATATCATAACATCTGAGACCAAAATTTCTTCATATTTATCGCGCTGGAACATAACTTCTCTTATATTATCAAGAAGCACGATGCCAACTAATTCATCTTCGTTATTTAATACAGGGAAAATATTTCTTTTCGATTTTGATACAGCTTTTATCAATTGACCCAGAGAATCATCAATACTTACCGTAACAAAATCTTTTTCGATAACGCTATCCAGTTTCATTAAAGTTAGTACAACTTCATCCTTATGATGTGTAAGCAGCTCACCCCGCTCAGCTAACCTATGAGTATAAATTGAATGTTTAGTAAACCAAAGAATTGTAATATAAGCTATTGTTGATGTAATCATTAAAGGAATAAACAAACTATAACCACCAGTTATTTCTGCAATTAGAAATATTGCTGTTAAGGGAGCATGCATAACTCCTGCCATTAAACCAGCCATTCCAACAAGAGCAAAATTACCTTCGGGCAATTTTACAAAACCAAACGAATTGATGAAATTAGAAAGCCAATAACCCGTAACTCCTCCCACAAACAATGTAGGACCAAAAATACCTCCAACTCCTCCACTCCCGTTAGTAAAAGCCATTGCAACAACTTTAAACAAAAGCAACATACCAAGGTAAATTAATATATACCAGTTGTTCTGCATAACAAATGAAAAGATTTTATCTGTCGGCAATCCGTCTGTATTTCCATTTAATAATGACTGTAGAGTTTGAGTCCCCTCACCATAAAGTGATGGGAATATAAATATTAATCCTGCCAAAACAGTTCCACCAATTAAAATCTTCACAAAAGTATTTTTCACCTTGTTTAATTTAGATTCAATTTGCATTGTAGTTTTGGTAAAATAGAAAGAAATCAAACCTGAGATTAATCCAAGTAAAATATAAAAAGGTATAAAATTTAATTCAAAATTTTGTGTATTAGCAACTGATAAAACAACACCTTCACCCATCAGAAAATATGCAACAGTTGCACCTGTTACCGAAGAAATCAATAATGGAACTATTGAAGTTAAAGTTAAGTCTAACATTAAAACTTCTAACGTGAATATCATGCCTGCTATGGGAGCTTTAAAAATGCCGCCGATGGCTCCTGCGGCTCCACAAGCTACTAATAATGCAATAGATTTAAAGTTTAACCTGAAATAATGTCCAAGAGTTGATCCAATAGACGCCCCTGTTAAAACAATAGGTGCCTCAGCTCCCACTGATCCACCGAAACCTATTGTAAGTGTACTTGCCACAATTGATGAGTAATTATTATGAGCCTTTATTCGTCCGTTATTTTTTGAAATAGCATATAAAATACGCGAAACACCATGGCCAATTTTATCTTTGACAAAAAATTTTACATATAGCACGGTTAAGATAATTCCTATAAAAGGAAAAATTAAAAAAGTAAAATTAAATCCCTCTTCAAATCCGTTCGTCAGGAAATGATGAGTATGGTGCACAGTAGATTTTAAAAGAACAGCGGCTAGGCCACTTAAAATACCAACAACAAAGCTTAAAATAAGAACAAACTTACGTTCGCTTATTTTTTTATTTCGCCAAATAAGGATTCTGCGGGAAAATCGTTGCCTTTTTAAATTTATGAAAGAGAGCATTAAATTTTTTTAATCACTTTGCAAAAGTAATCAAATGATGTATTTAATAATCAGTTATCAGATAAATTTTTAATCTTCGGAGAATTTTTTTAACAAATTACGATAAGCTGAAAATACATTTGCACGGCTGACAAAACCTACATACTTACCATTATCAACAACAGGAAGGTTATAATTATTGGTTTCTTTGAACTTTTTCGCAACATCTTCCATCGATTCTTCAGGCGAAACAATTGGTGTTGGCATATACATTAGCTCATTAACATAAACCGAATCATACATTTCGCGTTTAAACATTATATCGCGAATATCATTAATAAAGACAATACCTAAAAGCGTTTTTTCTTCATTAATTACAGGAACTATATTTCTTTTCGATTTGGCAATTACTTTAACCAGATCTCCTAATGTTGCTTCCTCACATATGGTTAAAAAGTCTGTTTCTATAAGTTTAGTAACTTTTAAGATTGAAAGAACAACCTTATCTTTATCATGTGTAAACAATTCTCCTCTACGAGCTAACTGATAGGTGTAAACCGAGTATTTATCGAATAAACGCGTTGTAGCAAAAGAAACACTGGCACCAATCATTAAAGGCAGAATTAAACTATAGCCACCGGTAATTTCTGCTATTAAAAATATTGCTGTAAGTGGCGCATGTAAAACGCCTGCAATTAATCCAACCATTCCTACCAATGCAAAATTACTATACGGTAATTCTTTAAATCCAAGATAGTTAAGCACCTGTGCAAATAATAAACCTGTATTGGCACCAATAAATAAAGTCGGAGCAAAAATTCCACCAACACCACCCGCTCCAAACGTAACAGAAGTGGCTATTGCCTTAAAAATAATAACTAAAGCAAAAATGGTAAAAACCCAGAACATATTATCTTTCAGATTGTAAAACAAACTATTATTAAATAAGTGTTCATTTGTACCATGCAAGCATCCGTTAATTGCCTCATAGCCTTCACCATACAACGAAGGAAATAAGAATATCAATAATCCTAACGTTGAACCTCCAATAAACCATTTAAAAAAACTATTTTTTTGTTTATCGAACCATTCCTGTAAAAATTTATAAATCCTTGTAAAATAAACTGAAACTAATCCTGCAAGAATTCCTAATAAAATATAGTATGGAATAAAACTGATATTAAATTTCTCCGTTATTTCAATCGGATACAAAACATCCATTCCTAAAAAAAGGTACGAAGTGATTGCGGCTGTAACAGATGCAAACAGTAATGGTAAAAGTGAAGCTATAGTTAAATCAAGCATTAATACTTCCAAAACAAAAACGATTGCAGCGATAGGTGCTTTAAAAATAGCAGACATGGCTCCGGCTCCCGCACAAGTCAGAAGTAATAATACCTGTCTGTAATTTAAATGAAAAAAGCGCCCGATATTTGAGCCCCAGGCTGCACCTGTTGCAACTGTAGGACCCTCAAGACCAACAGAACCTCCAAAGCCAACAGTTAATGCACTTGTAATAATGGAAGAAAACATGTTGTGCTGTTTTATTTTTCCATTGTCCTTGGAGATAGCATAAAGTGTTGTTGGAATACCATGTCCAACAGGTTTTTTTAAGATATGTTTTGTAAAAACATAAACCAGTAAAATACCAATGGCCGGATATGCAAAATACATGTAGTTATGATATTGCTGACCAGCATTCTCGGTAAGCAGGCTTTGAATAAAATGTACAGAATTTTTAATAATCACTGCGGCAAAACCAACAATTATACCAACCATTACACTTAAAAACATCATAAATTTTTTATCATCAATTTTCCTGACACGCCAAATCAGCAAACGTTTTATCAATGATGAAATTACAGCCATGTTTTATTTTGGTTCTTTAATTTTTTAACAAGAATGTAAAAAAACAGATTTTTTTTTAATATCCTATAATTAATTAACATTTATACTTACAAGTCATATCATATTAGTTAATTATTTATGTTTGCAATAGTTTTATAAAATCTGCTGATGATAGAATTCGAAAAGTTTACGCTAAAAAATGGATTAAAAGTTATAGTGCATAATGATCCATCAACAACTTTAGTTGCATTTAATATTTTGTATAATGTTGGCGCAAGAGACGAAAATCCTGAAAAGACAGGTTTTGCTCATTTATTCGAGCATTTAATGTTTGAAGGAAGCGTTAATATTCCTTCGTATGACAAGCCATTACAACTGGCTGGTGGAGAAAACAATGCTTTTACTACAAACGATATAACTAATTATTACATTACACTACCCAAAGAAAATATTGAAACCGCTTTCTGGCTGGAATCAGACAGGATGTCGGGACTGGATTTTTCAGAACAAAAACTAGAAATTCAAAAGAACGTTGTTATTGAAGAATTTAACCAGAGATATTTAAACCAACCTTATGGAGACTCATCATTACTTTTAAAACCATTGTCCTATAAAGTTCACCCTTACCAATGGGCAACAATAGGCAAAGAAATTTCACATATTAAAAATGCAGGTTTAGATGATGTAAAGGATTTTTTTAATCATCACTATGCACCTAATAATGCTATTTTAAGTATTGCAGGAAATGTTACTACAAAGGAAATTAAACAACTGTCAGAAAAATGGTTTGGCCCAATAGAAAAACAGGAAATTGCTTTAAGAAATATTCCACAGGAACCGGAACAAAATGAAGCCAGAACACAAACAATTGAACGAAATGTGCCTTTTGATGCTATTTATAAAGCATTTCACATGAGCTCCAAAATGGAAAAAGAATATTATGTAGCGGATTTAATTTCTGATGTTTTGTCAAATGGAAAATCATCGAGATTATATCAGAACTTAGTTAAAAATAAAAAATTGTTTAGCGATATTAACGCATACATTACCGGTGATATTGATGCAGGTCTTTTTATTGTTACTGGTAAACTAATGAACAATGTAAAAATGGATGATGCAGATAAAGCCATTAATGAAGAACTTAATCAAATATCTACCAGTATTATAGATGATTACGAAATAGAGAAAGTAAAGAATAAGTTTGAATCAGTACACCAATTCGGACAGCTAAGTGCATTAAACAAAGCTATGGAATTGGCTTATCATGAGCTTTTGGGCAATGCTGATAGTATTAATCAAGAAGTTGAGAAGTACCGAAGTGTAACGAAAGAAGATTTAAAACAGGTAGCTTCTAAAATGTTCAGCACAAAAAATTCATCCACTCTTTACTATTTATCTAAAATATAATAGAATGCATTTAAACAGAAAACAACAGCCTGAATTTAAAAATATAGAGAATATTAATATTCCTGTTCCCAAAAAAATAAACCTGAATAATGGAATTGAAACCTATATTATAAATGCTGGAACACAGGAGGTTGTTAAAATAGACGTGACATTTAATGCCGGAAGCTGGCATCAGGAAAAACCTTTAATTGCAACCATCGTAAACGAAATGCTTATCGAAGGAACCAAAAGTTTTACATCACAACAAATTGCAGAAAAACTGGATTACTATGGTGCATTTATTCACCCCAACCCAACAAAGGATTTTGCAAACATCACATTATATACTTTAAAAAAATATCTGCCCGAAACAATAAAGATTTTTGATGATATTATTAAAAACCCAGTATTCCCTGAAAATGAGCTGAGGACTTTCCTGAATAAAAGAAAACAACAATTTCAGATTGAATTAGAGAAGGTTACAAATATTGCACGACGCGAATTCAATGAACAGCTTTTTGGAAAAAATCATCCTTATGGCAGAAAAACAAAACTTGATGATTATGATCTGGTTAATCGCGAAGATGTTGTTCAGTTTCATAAAAGGCTATACAATTCCAAAAACTGCAAAATAATACTGTCCGGAAAAATAGACGACTCTGACATTAAGCTTCTCAATCAGTATTTAGGAAATAAAACCTGGAATTTAGAAAATGAAACTAAATTCATAAATTTCGATATTTCACATAAGCCTGAAATGGAATCATTTGTGGAAAAAAAGAACGTAACACAATCCGCTATTCGACTTGGAAAAATAATAATCAGAAAAGATCATCCCGATTATCATAATTTAAATGTGGTTAATACCATTTTAGGCGGATATTTTGGTTCACGCTTAATGAAATCCATTCGCGAAGAAAAAGGCTATACATATGGGATTAGTTCTGTTATGGTTTCATTAAAACATGCTGAATATCTCGTAATACTTTCAGAAGTCGGAGCCAATGTTGCTAAAAATGCCATTGCTGATATTCTGACTGAAATAAAAAAATTAAGAGAAGAGCAAATTAGCCAGCAGGAGCTTCGTCTGGTTAAGAATTATATGCTGGGCGAACTGCTAAGATCTTTCGATGGTCCGTTTGAAATATCGGCCGGGTTTAAAAACATTATTGATTTAGGGCTCGAAACTAATTATTATGATAAAGCCGTTGAAGCAATAAACACAATAACTCCTGCCGAAATAATTATTCTTACCAATAAATATCTGAAGGAAGATACTTTAATAAGAACTATAGCCGGTAAATACAATTAAGTTTCTTATTTTCGTTATAGAATTGTATTACTAACTATGCGTAAATTATTAATTTATATATTAATTATTTCCTCATTTATCCTTATAAATAAAAAAGGAAGATCACAAACATTAACTATTAAGAATGTTAGTGTAATTAATGAGCAGGGTCATGTAAGATTATCATGGGAGTATAACGGAGGAGAAAATCTGGTAGTTTACAGGGATAGCCTTGAAATTAGTAATCTTTCTCCTATTATAACTCTGGGTTCAATGGTAAAAAGTTATATTGATTTAACAGCAAATGCACATAAAAAACCACGATCTTACAAAATACAAAGCGAAATAACTACTTCTGTGAGTTCAGAAATAATTTCTACTTATTATTTAACTTATTCATATGATTCGTGCCTGCAACAAATAAATTTAAAATGGAATGATCTTGAAACAACAGCCTTTACGGCTAATGACTGGACACCAACTCAATTTATTGTAAAAAAAACAGAAGGTGGAATAACGCAAAATACTTCTGTTAGTGCTTCAGAAAATGAATATACCGTTGAAAATATTTTGGAAAATACAAACTACACCTTTTCAATTGAAACGCAATGGCTTGGAGAAGACTCAACAAGTTTTTCTAATCCGGTAAGTAAATTTACCGAAATGCCTCAAAGCCCTGATTATATTAATGCATTATCAGTTATTTCAGATGGAGAAAATTCAAACCTGCAATTTAAAGTTGCTTCAAATAGTGAATTAAATAGCTACCGCTTATTAAAATCAGATTCCTATAACGGCACTTTTTATTCACTTGAAACTTTTATTTCCAATTATTCTATTATTACTGCTACTGATCATAATTCAGAACCTGACAATAAAATAACTTACTATAAATTAGCTTCTGTAAATGAATGTGGCAATGAAACAACTAATTCAGATGTAATTAATAATATAGTTTTAAATCTGGAAAATACCGATTTCGTAAATACCTTATCATGGAATCTGTTGAAGGATTATGATTTATTATCTGCCACGTACGAGGTTTATAGAATCTCCGGTAATTCAGAACCTGAGTTAATCAGATCAATTTCTAATTATTATAGTATTACAGACGATACTGAACTCTTACAGGGACAAAACCTTGCTGGCCAGTTTTGTTATTATGTAAAAGTTATTTGTGATAGTGAGATGGAAGAATATTATAGCCAGTCAAATACTGAATGCGTATACATTAAACCAAAAATATACATTCCGGAAGCATTTACACCAAACGATGATGGTATAAACGATCTTTTTTTACCAGTTTTTTCTTTTTTACCTAAAAAATATGAATTAAGAATATATAATCGTTGGGGAAATATAGTTTTTGAAACATCGGATCCTTCAAAGGGGTGGAACGGGAAAGAATCGAATGGAAAACCTGCACCAGTGGGTTCTTATATTTATTTATTAAAAATTAAAACCGGGGATAATCAATCAGTTGAAAACAGAGGTAGTGTTACTGTCATATATCCGCAACAATAATACAATTCAAAAAAAATAGTCATTTTTTCCTTAAATTTGTATTCTATATTTCAGTTATAAACTTATGAGTAATATAAAATCTGTAAATAATATTAATATCACTGATGAAGATGCTTATGCAGAGGAATTATATAATGATCTGATTTTAAGCTGCTCAAAACATGTCAAGGTTAAAGATATTAAACTCATAAGAAAAGCATTTGATCTTGCAAAAGAATCACATAAAGGGGTAAAAAGAAGATCCGGAGAACCTTATATACTGCATCCGATTGCGGTAGCAAAAATTGTAACATCTGAAATAGGATTAGGAGCCACCTCCATTGCATGTGCTTTATTGCATGATGTGGTTGAAGATACCGAATATTCTATCGAAGATATTGATCACTTTTTTGGTGAAAAAATTGCTTCTATAATTGATGGGCTGACTAAAATTTCAGGCGTTTTTGACAAACACTCTTCATTACAGGCCGAAAATTTTAGAAAAATGTTACTGACGTTATCGGATGATGTGAGAGTTATCCTGATAAAGCTTGCTGATCGTTTGCATAATATGCGAACACTGGCATCGATGCCTCCTAACAAGCAATTAAAAATTGCAGGAGAAACAATATACCTTTACGCACCGCTAGCTCATCGTTTAGGTTTATATGCTATTAAATCAGAACTGGAAGATTTAAGCTTAAAATACCGTCATCCTGAAATTTTTGATGAACTTGTGACAAAAATTGAGGATAATGAGAAAAAAAGACAACTGGAAATAAACCGTTTCTCTTTACCAATTATTGAAAAAATAGAGAAAAGTAATATTGAATTTGATATTAACGGAAGGCCAAAGTCGATTTTTTCTATATGGAATAAGATGCAAAATAAAAATATTCCGTTTGAAGAGGTTTATGATTTAATTGCTATCCGGATTATTTTTAAAGCCCTTAACAGAGAAACAGAAAAAGCACAATGTTGGCAGATTTATTCGCTAATTACTGACATTTATACTCCAAAACCTGACAGAATACGTGACTGGATTAGCTCTCCTAAAGCCAATGGTTATGAAGCTTTACATACAACTGTAATGGGACCAAATGGTAAATGGGTTGAAATCCAGATTAGATCGGAAAGGATGGATGCTATTGCTGAGAGAGGATTCGCAGCCCATTGGAAATATAAAGGTGAAAAAACAAGTGAGCGTGAGCTTGACAAATGGATTAAGAAAATAAGAGAGATGCTTGAAAATCCTAATTCAGATGCTCTGGAGTTTCTTGATGAATTTAAAATGAATCTTTTTTCATCTGAAATAATGGTTTTTACACCGAAAGGTGATCTTAAAACACTTCCGAAATACTGTACCGCTCTGGATTTTGCATATGAAATTCATAGTGAAATCGGGAATAAAGCTATTGGTGCTAAAATAAACCATAAGCTTGTCGCTTTAAATCATGTATTAAGAAGTGGTGATCAGGTTGAAATTATCACATCGAACAAACAAAAAATACAAAACGAATGGTTGCATCAGGTTAGAACAGCAAAGGCTAAAACAAGTATTACTGATGCAATAAAGGCAGAAACCAAAGACCGGATTAAGAAAGGAAAATCGTTTCTGGAAACTAAATTGAAAGAATTAAAAGTTCACCCAAGCTCAAGAGTTTTCAGGAAAATTTTACCTGAATATGAAGTTATTAGTAAAGATGAACTGTACAGTAAAATAGGAAGCGGTATAATTAAACTTGATAACCTTAAAAAAATACTAAAGAAAAATACTAAAAATAAGCTTATCAGATATTGGGGTTTGCAAATTTCAAAAAGCACCTCATCAGGTAAAAGCAAAAAAAGTACAGAGGCTTCTAAAAAAGAAAGTAAATTCAGTTATAAAAATCCACTCATAATAAAAGAAATTACTGAAAATGAAAGTCATAATTTGAACATGGCTAAATGTTGTAATCCTATTCCTGGTGATAATGTTATCGGATATAAAAACCCTAAAGAAGATTTCATTATTATACATAAAGCCAAATGCCCGACTGCTATTAGATTAATGTCGAGCGAAGGGAATTATATCGTACCGGCAAAATGGACTTCTCAAAAATTTCTTTCATCACTTGCAAAACTCACCTTAAACGGAATCGACAGAATTGCTATCGCATCAGACATTACTAACGTTATTTCCAATGAGTTAACAGTAAATATCCGTAAAATATTTATCGAAACTCATGATGGCATATTCGAGGGAGAAATTGAATTATATGTTCATAACGTAAGCGACCTCAATAATCTAATTATGAATATCAGCAAAATAAAAGGTGTTGATTCAGTTAAACGAAACGAAGAAATCGTAAAATAATTTTTCTTTAAATTAATTCTAAATAACGGAAAAAAATTCATACTTTTAGCAATCAATAATAAATGATTGTTTATGATTTGTAGTGATACAAAAGAAACCGTAAAAAAAATTTTTACGGAATATCTGGAAAAACGTGGTCACAGAAAAACTCCTGAACGATATGCTATCCTCGATGAAATATATTCTAGAGATAATCATTTTGATATAGAGTCATTATATATTTCAATGAAAAATAAAAACTACAGAGTAAGCCGTGCAACTTTGTACAATACCATTGAATTATTATTGGAAAGCAATCTTGTTATTAAACATCAGTTTGGCAAGAACATTGCTCAGTTTGAGAAAGCACATAATTGCAAACAACATGATCATCTTATATGCCAGAAATGTGGAAAAGTTCTGGAATTTTGCGATCCCAGAATACAGGAAATTCAGGAAACCGCCTCAAATATGATGGGATTTAATATTATTTATCATTCGCTATATTTTTACGGAATCTGTAATGATTGCAAAACTAAAAAACCGAAAAAATAAAGTTAATAACTAGTTATAAAACATTTGATAATTTCCGTTCTATACGCGGGGATTTTTTTATTTTTAGTGTTTGTTGTAATTTGTATTCGTTAATATTAATTCAAAACAAGATATGAAGTTAGATGTATTATTAGGTCTTCAGTGGGGAGACGAGGGAAAAGGTAAAATTGTTGATGTTTTAGCTCCTAAATACAACGTAATTGCTCGATTTCAGGGTGGACCAAATGCAGGGCATACTCTTGAATTTAATGAAATAAAACATGTTTTGCATACAATTCCGTCTGGTGTATTCAGATCTGATACAATTAATATTATTGGAAACGGTGTTGTTATAGATCCGGCAATTTTCATGAAAGAGATTGAAGAACTTAAAGATCTTAATGTTGATTTAACAAAGAATCTATTTATATCTAAAAGAGCTCATCTTATATTACCATCTCACAGAATTCTTGATGCTGCATCTGAAGCAGCAAAAGGGAAAACAAAAATTGGTTCTACTTTAAAAGGGATTGGACCAACATATATGGACAAAACCGGCCGGAATGGATTACGAATTGGTGATATAATTAATCCCGGGTTTATAGAAAAATACAATTTTCTGACTAATAAACACAAAGATCTCTTAAAGCAATATGATTTTAAGTTTGATCTTGAGGAATATGAAGAAAAATGGTTTAAAGGAATTGAACTTATTAAATCTTTTAAGCTAATTGAAAGCGAACATGAAATTAACAATTACATTAATGAAGAAAAATTAATTTTGGCCGAAGGTGCACAAGGCACATTACTTGATATTGATTTTGGCTCGTATCCATTTGTTACATCATCGAATACAATATGTGCAGGCGCTTGTACAGGATTAGGTGTAGCTCCTAATAAAATAGGAAATGTAATTGGAATATTTAAAGCCTATTGCACCCGTGTTGGCAGTGGTCCATTCCCTACCGAATTAGAAAATGAAGAAGGAGAATTATTGCGAAAGCAAGGACATGAATTTGGTGCTACAACTGGCAGACCAAGACGATGTGGCTGGCTCGATTTGCCAGCACTTAAATATGCCGTAATGCTTAATGGCGTTACAGAACTTATAGTTACAAAAGCTGATGTTTTAACTGGTTTTGATACCATTAAAGTGTGTACTCATTACCTACTAAATGGTAAAGAAATTAATTATCTGCCTTATGAAATAAACGAACCATTGGAGCCTGTTTTAAAAGAATTTAATGGATGGAAAGAAGATATTTCGAAAATCAATTCATATAATAAACTACCAAAAGAATTTACAGTTTACCTTAAGTATATTGAGAATGAGGTTAATGTCCCGATTAAAATAATTTCTGTGGGTCCAAACCGGGAGGAAACAATCATATTATAGAAAAACCAGGTATCAGTCTTTTAATGGAATGTACTCCTATCTTGACAATGTGATTGAGAAAATTAGAAACTCCTGATTCATAAATACTGTATAGTTATACTACACTTCAATATCTACATATTGATAATCGATAAGAATAAAATATTAAAACTCTTGTTTCTACTAGTTAAATAATCAAATTATTGTATATTTAAAATTCTTTTTTTTACATAGTTAATTAAATATTAACCTTATAAAATAAAACCCTTAAAAATGAAAAACAAATTTTTTTCTCTAATCTTATTAGCTTTAGTAGCCCTGATATGGGCGTGTACTCCACAGTCTGAGTTTAAAGTTGATCAAACTTATAACGGATTTAAACTCGTTGAAAAGAAATTTGTGAAAGAGGTAAATGCCAATTGCTTATACTTTATTCACGAAAAAAGCGGTGCCCGATTACTAAAAATTGATGCCGACGATGCAAATAAACTTTTCAATATTGCATTTAAAACTGCTCCTGAACATGATTATGGGACGCCTCATATTATGGAACATTCAGTATTAAACGGATCAAAAAACTTTCCGGTAAAAAGCCCGTTTGATGTACTAAGTAAAGGGTCGTTAAATACATTTTTAAATGCTATGACAGGATCTGATGTTACAACTTATCCTGTTGCCAGTATGAACGATAAAGATTATTTCAATTTAATGCATGTATATCTTGATGCAGTTTTCAATCCATTATTATATGAAGATCCAAGGATTCTTAAACAAGAAGGATGGCATTATGAACTGGATGATATTGATGGCGAGGTTGTTTATAAAGGTGTTGTTTATAACGAAATGAAAGGAGCTTTCTCAAGCCCGACCAGAGAATTGAGTTACCAGGTAAATAAAATACTTTTCCCTGATAATACTTATGGAGTTTCATCAGGAGGTTACCCAACTGCAATTCCTGGTTTAGATTACGAGTATTTTAAAAGCTTCCATAAAAAATACTATGATCCATCAAATAGTTATGTATTATTATATGGTAACGCCGATTTGAATAAAGAATTGCAATTTATTGATTCTGAATACTTTTCTAAGTATGAAAAATCAGATGAAAAAGTAGAAATTCCATTACAGAAGCCTTTCGATGCTAAAAAATATGCAGAAAAGTCATATCCTGTTCCTGAAGGCAGTTCTACAAAAGACAATACTTACTTAAGCATTAATTTTGTTACAGGCTTAAATACCGATCAATCACATGTAATGGCTCTGAATATAATAAGAGAAGCCCTGGTTAATCATGAATCAGCACCTTTACGACTTGCATTACAGGAGGCAGGTATTGGTAAAGAAGTAAGAGCGTCTGTAGACAACTCAAAACAAAATATCTTTCAAATAAGAGTTCAAAATGCTAATCCGGAAGATAAAGATAAATTCGATAAAATTGTTTATGAAACACTTCAGAAAGTAAGTGAAGAAGGTTTTGATAAATCTATGATTGAAGGTATTGTAAACCGAATGGAATTTAATTTAAGAGAAGGTAATACACCTCAAAAAGGAATGATGTATATCATGATGTCATACCAGGGATGGTTCTTTGCTGACGATCCGTTCTTAGGTTTAGAATTTGAGAAACCACTTGCCGATATCAAAGCAGGAATTAACAATGGGTTACTTGAAACTATTATTAAAGAACAGATGATCTCTAATCCACATGCGCTTTTAATGGTATTGAAACCACAACCCGGACTTGAAAAAGAAATATCAGCACAAATCAAAAAGGAATTAGCTGATTATAAAGCTAGTTTAAGCGAAGAGGAAATAATCCAGCTGGTTGAAGAAACAAAAGCACTTAAGGAATATCAAAAACAAGAAGATACACCGGAGGCACTTGCCACAATTCCTATGTTATCGCTTTCAGATATTAGTCCTGAAGTTGAATGGTATGATTTAGAGAATAAAATTGTTGCTGATATTCCGGTTTTGCATCACGAAGATTTTACAAATAATATTTTGTATGCTAATTTATTCTTTGATTTACGTGCTGTTCCGCAAGAGTTAATCCCTTACACAAAGCTTCTTGCAGAGATAATTGGTTTAATGAGTACTGAAAACTATACATTTGGCGAACTTGACAATGCGTTAAATATACATACTGGTGGATTTTATACTAATCTAAATTCTTATCTTGAAGATTATTCAGATGACAAAATTTTACCATATTTTGTAGTAACGTCAAAAGCTTTTACAGAAAAAGGAAGTAAGCTTTTTGAATTGGCTGCAGAAATCCTTAATACATCTAAATATGATGATGCCGAAAGATTACAAGCTGTTCTTACGCGGCATCAATCCAGAGTTGAATCACGAGTGAAAAATAACGGAATTGGATATGCCATGACCAGATTACATTCTTACTATTCAAATGACGGAATGTTCGATGAACTAACAGGTGGTTTAGATTATTATAACTTTATTACAGAAATTATCGAAAATTTTGATTCTAAAAACCAAGAAGTAAGTGAAAAACTTGCTAAAACAGCTGAGATATTATTCAATCAAAATAATATGATTGCTGCAATTACATGCTCAGAAGAAAATTATCCGACTTATACTGAAGGTCTACAAATTTTGGTTTCATCATTACCAGCAGGTGAAGGACAAATTAATGAATGGGAATTTGATTTAACAAAAAAGAACGAAGGGCTAATGTCGGCTTCCAAAGTTCAGTATGTAATTAAAGGATATGACTTTAAAAAGTTAGATTATGAATGGGACGGTAAAATGAGAGTTTTAAACCAAATACTTTCAAGAGAATGGGTTCGAAATCAAGTTCGGGTAATTGGTGGAGCTTATGGAGGTTTCACAGGATTTAGTCAATCCGGCAATGTATATTTTGCCTCATATCGTGACCCTAACCTGAGGGAAACTCTTGATAATTATGATGCTTCTCCTGAATTTTTACAAAAATTTGAAGCTGACGAAAATGAGATGACCCGCTTTATTATTGGTACAATTTCACGTATGGATAGACCAACAACGGCATCCCAAAGAGGATCAATAGCTGTTTCACGTTATTTCAGAAAAACTACAATTGAAGAATTAAAAACTGAAAGAAATGCAGTTTTAAATACTACCGCAGAAGATATTAAATCTTTTGAGAAAATGGTAAGTGACATCCTTTCACAAAATGCTATTTGTGTTTATGGAAATACTGATAAAATAAAAGAAAATAAAGAATTGTTTGATGAGATTCTAAATATAACCAAATAATCATTTCTTTTTACACATACCAAAAAGGCACGTTTTATACGTGCCTTTTTTATTACTCAAGTATCTTGTGTCTATTTTTTATTTAATGGTTGATCAACACCAAGACCATATTTTTTATCATTATGTTTTAACATATAACCAAAAAACAATCCTAATAAGCCTAATGCTGCAAACATTAGTATTGTATATGTGTAATTTAATACTTCGGGATTACCAGGATTTGTAGTATCAAGAATTACACCTGCAAGAATTGGAAATCCCCACAATCCTAAATTTTGAATTGAGTACATTAAACCATATGCAGTCCCAATTTGTTTTTCTTCAACTAATTTAACCATTGTTGGCCACATGGCTGCCGGAACCAATGAAAATGAAATTCCCAATAAAACCATTGGGATATATGGGGGAATATTGGTCAAAGCAAATGTTAAATGCACTATTAACAATATAAGTGCACCAAAGGTCATTACTGACGCAGCTTTCCCTAATCTATCAATTAAGGCTCCGAAGATCGGAGTAAAAATCATTGTTCCTAAAGGTAATAATGAGGTTATTTGCCCGCTAGCTACTGCACTCATTCCAAACTTATTAGCAAAAAAATCAGGAGCAAATGCCACAAAAGGAAATACTGCTGAATAAAAAGTAACACATAAAAGTGCAATAAAAATATAAGCCCTGTTCGATAAAATTCCCCATATATCAGATATTTTAAACTTATCCTTTTCTGATAATAGCACTTGAGTATCTTTTACTTCTTTATCAAATTTTAAATCGAAGATGATATAAATAATAAATGCTAATAATCCAATGCAAACTAAAATTCCTGCAAACCATACAGCTACACCAAGCGTTTGTCCATTATTAGCTAATACAGGAGATAAATTTAATGCTGCAAATGTACCTAATCTTCCAAATCCAACTTTTAAACCAAATGCAAGAGCTAAATCTTTTCCTTTGAACCATTTTACCAAAACTTTACTAATAACAACAATACTTGTTTCAGCACCTAAGCCATAAAAGAACCGACCTAATAACATCATTTTTAATTCCGGCGAATAATTGGGTAAGAATGAACTCATAAAACCATATCCTAAACCATCTTTATAAAAATCACTTGCTCCATATGCAGTAAGAACAGCTCCAAAAGCCATAAAGAATATAAACATAAATCCAGTTCTGCGAATACCCAATTTATCAAGAATTACTCCTCCAATTACAGCCATTAACAGGAACGTATTTGGAATAGAATAAAATGCAACAAATAAACCATATTGTGTATTTGTGAAACTAAATTCCTGCACTAATAAATCTTTTAAAGTTGAAAAGGCATCGTAGAAATAATAATTTACAGATAAAATAAATCCTACTAGAATTAAAATTCCCCAACGTAAATATTTTGAATCAGCTAGCTTTTTTGACATAATAAATTTCATTTAGATTTTCGAAACACAATAATACAAATAAAAACTAAAAAAAAGGCTGCTCATTTATTTGAACAGCCCGAAATATATTTTAGAATAAATTACTTTTGCATATTAGGTAATTCCAGTCCATAACCTTTTTTCTTATCTTCTGCTTTAAGCATTATAGCAACGATAATAGCTAAAAAGCCTGTAGCCGCAAATATCATCATAGGAACAGTATAGTCATAATGATATCCTTTTATTGACTCATCAGCAACACGTCCGTATTTCTCTAATGACCAGCCAATTAATAATGGCATTCCCATTAATCCCCAGTTTTGAACCCAAAATATAAGAGCGTATGCTGTTCCTAATTGCTTTTCAGGAATAATCTTTGGAACTGAAGGCCACATTGCTGAAGGTACTAGAGAGAATGTAACACCTAAAAATAAAATAAGGGCAATTGCAATAACATAATTGTCGATAAATGGAATTGCAAAAAATGTATGGGCAATCAATAGCATAACAGAACCAATTAACATAATTGTAGCTCCTTTTCCTTTTCTATCGTAAATACTACCAAATATTGGAGTTAATAATATTGTTCCAAATGGTAAAAGTCCAGGAATAGTTCCTGCAAAATCTGGATTAACACCGTATTTATTAATCATTAAATCTGTAGCATAATATAAAAATGGAAAAACACCAGAGTAAAATAATACACAAAGTAATGCAATTAACCAAAAACCCTTATTTACCAGGATGGTAAAAATATCACTTACTTTAAACTCATCTTCTTTGGAAGCCTTATCAATACCTTCTGATGCTTCTAATTTTTTATCCATAAATGTATACCAGATAAAAGCTACAAAACCTGCAACTAAAAGGCCTAGGCCGAGCATAACCGGAGCAGAAATTGCTGGTTCAGCTCTTGTTCCGAACCAAACTGTTGCCATAGGTAATGGTAATGCTAATGCAAGAGCTGTTCCCATACGCGCAGTTGCCATTTCTAATCCCATTGCAAGTGCTAATTCTTTACCTTTAAACCACTTTACAATTACTTTTGAAACAGTTATTCCGGCAACTTCAACACCAACTCCAAAAATTGCAAATCCAAGTGCCCCATAAAAAATTTGAGATTTCATTTCTAAAAATGTTCCTTCAAAAAAGAGTCCTTCCATAGGAACCAAGCCTTCAACTGCTAAATATTGTAATATAGTTCCAATAATCATGGTAAGTGCAGCTCCAAGTCCCGTAAATCTTACTCCAATTTTATCTAATATTATTCCTCCAAAAATTAACATTAAAAAGAAAACATTAAACCAACCGTAAGCACTATTCCATAAGCCAAAATCAACACTATTCCAGCCAAAATATTCTTCGAAAAGAGGTTTTAAAGGAGATATTACATAATTGATATAATAACCAGTCATCATTGTAAACGACACAACAGCTAAGGCTCCCCATCTTGCACCCTTAGAATTTCTTAAAGATTGAACTATTTTCTCACCCATAATTATTTTAATTAATTAATTATTTTTCAAAAACATCTTGCGAATATAAAATAATTCATTGTTTTAAAAAATGATTTAATCTAAATATAAGTGTATAGCATTAAAATCTTTTTAAGAAATTGTTAATAAGTAACAAAAAAAAAGCCGGCAAATGCCGGCTCATATTTCAATTTTAAGTTCTGTTTTATTCTCTAATATGAATCCATGAGGTTGGCTCAATGGCTTCGCGAGCTTTATTTAATTCAATTACAGCTTCTTTCCAGGATTTAGATGCACCTATACTCACCATTTTGAAATTATATCTATTAGTAATTAACTCAGTCTGATATCCCTTACTACTCATTAAATTGTTATAAGCAGTTGCATATTCAGGAGTTTTAAAGCTTCCAACAATAATATGAAACTTATATAATTTTCGTCTTTCTTCTTCTGCCTTTTTAATTGCAGCCTTTTTAGCCTGTTCTTCTTTTTGCTTTTTTATTTTAGCATCTTCTGCTTTCTTCTTAGCTTTTGCAATACTATCATTTTTAGCTTTTAGCTCAATTGCTGCTTGCTCGGCGCGCTTTTTCTTTCCAAACATTTCACATCCTGAACTAAGAACAACTAATAAACTTAATACTATAACTAAATTTCTCATACTATTCCGATTAAATATTGATTTTGAGTTTATAATACAAAGATATATAAAAATACCTGTGACAATCAAAAATATTGACATAAAAATCTGAATTTAAAACATTTATACATCAATATGAAAATGATCTTAAATTGATCGATCATAACACTCTGTTTTTCAGCTAACTTGAACTAAAGAACAATAATATAAAATGGAAGATCATAAAATTTTAATGATTTTTTTTAACTTGTGAGGTCAAATTAAACTCTAAATAACATGACTACTATTATTGATCTTTTCGAAAACAGTGTTCGTAAATATTCTAATAATCCCTTTCTAAGGGAAAAGAAAACAGATAAATATGAATTCTTAACCTATGGCGAAGTTCTTGAACAAACCAAAACATTAGCTGCTGGTTTAATTAGCCTTAAAATAAAAAAAGAAGATCGATTAGCTCTTTTGTCAGAAGGAAGAAATTATTGGGTAATGAGTGAGCTTGCAATTTTATATGCAGGAGCAATTAATGTTCCGTTATCAGTGAAATTGGATGCCGGTACTGATCTTAAATTCAGACTTGAACATTCGGGTGCTAAAATAATAATTGTTTCCAATGCGCAAGCTCATAAAATAAGACTAATAAAAAAAGACTTGCCAAATCTTGAAAAAATAATATATCTCGATCCTCAGGATACTTATGAGAAAGATGAATTATTTATTGATGACGTTTTTAGTTTAGGAACCGAATATTTAAAATCCTATAAAGATGATTTTGAAAAAACGAAATCTTCTATAAAACCAAACGATCTTGCAAATATTAGTTATACATCAGGTACAACAGCCGATCCTAAAGGAATTATGTTAACTCACCGGAATTATACGGCCAATGTTGAGCAGGCATGTAGTTTAATGGATATACCCGACACTTATAAAACTTTGCTTATACTTCCTCTTGATCATTCATTCGCGCATACTGCTGGCATTTACAGCTTTATGGCATATGGAGCAAGTCTTGCGTTTATACAATCGGGCAAAACTCTAATGGAGACTTTAAAAAATATTCCTCATAATATAAAAGAAATAAAACCAAATTTATTATTGAGTGTTCCGGCACTTGCCAAGAATTTTAAAAAGAATATCGAGAAAGGAATTTTGGATAAAGGAGCAACAGCAGAAAACTTATTCAATTTTGCATTAAAACTTGCATATAGTTATAATAAAGATGGATTTAATAAAGGAGGTATCCTGCATTTTTGGAAGAAGCCGCTTCTTAATCTCTTCGATAAGATTCTATTTAGTAAAATCAGGGAAGGATTCGGTGGCGAACTTGAGTTCTTCATTGGTGGTGGCGCCTTACTTGATATTGAACTTCAACGATTTTATTACGCAATAGGAATGCCAATGTTTCAGGGTTATGGTCTTTCAGAATCTGCACCTATTATTTCGTCTAACTCGATGAAAAAACATAAGCTTGGTTCATCAGGTTATTTGGTTACAAATCTGGATCTTAAAATTTGTGATGATGATAGTAATGAATTACCGGTTGGTGAAAAAGGTGAAATAATTGTTCGTGGCGAAAACATTATGGTTGGTTACTGGAAAAACGAAAATGCTACAAATGAAACCCTTAAAGATAAATGGCTATATACCGGCGATTTAGGTTATATGGATAAGGACGGCTTCCTGTATGTTTTAGGTCGTTTTAAAAGTTTATTGATTGGCAACGACGGAGAAAAGTACAGTCCGGAATCAATTGAAGAAGCTCTGGTTGAACAATCTAAATTTATCGACCAGGTGATGTTATATAATGAACAAAATCCTTACACAATTGGATTAATTGTTCCTTCCAAAGAGGCTTTAAGGAGATATTTGAAAGAAAACAACTTAACATTTGAAACAGAACAAGGTCAAAAACTGGCATTAACAAAAATCCAGCAGGAAATTGATGAATATAAAAAAGGAGGTAAATACGTAGGTATGTTTCCGGAACGTTGGTTACCTGCTGCTACTGCAATAGTTGGAGAACCATTTTCCGAAGAAAATAAATTAATTAATTCAACACTAAAAATGGTTCGCGGAAAAATAGTTGAATATCATACAAAAAAACTGGATTATCTCTTTACTCCGGAAGCTAAAGAAATTACGAATAGTAATAATCTCGATGAGATAAGCAGGTTTTAAACCTTAACAAAGAGGCTGTCCAAAAAGTCCTTTTTTGGTCATCTCCAACTAGATTGGAGATCTCATAAGTATTTGTATAAGGACTAAGTATGAGATTCCCTTTTTCAAGGGAATGACAGTTTTGTTACTTTCAAGACAGCTTATTCTTTTTTACCAAAAAAATCTTGTGCAAATTTATCAAATCTAAAACCTGTAGTATGATATTTTTCACTAACTTATGAATCTGTTCGCCAAATAATAATTTCAACATATGCTTAAAAGGATAAGGATTATTCTTCCGTTGTTAATAATTTTCCTATGCACAACCGAATTAATTGCACAGGAAGGAACTCCATTTATTACGCATTATAAAGAATGTAAAGAAATTGAAACTCAGAACTGGTCTGTAAGTCAGGACGATCATAATATTATGTTTTTTGCAAACAGGCGTGGGATTATGTCATTTGATGGTGTAAAATGGGATATGATTAAGATTCCGTTTATTCCATTTGCAATTAAAAAAAGTCCGTACGATAATAAGGTTTACGTAGGTACAAATAATAATTTTGGTTTTCTGGAAAGAAATGCGAAAGGTTTTGTCGAATACAAATCGCTGGTTTCTGATTCAACTGATCTGGGAATAATTTCCAGAATTATTTTTACCGATTCCACAATATTCTTCTACGGAGAACAAACAATCACCAGATATTTTATTCAGAATCCTGATATGAATAAAAGATGGTCTGCAAAAAATAACAAACGTTTTACCGGAATGTTTATAACTAACCGGAATACATTTATAAATGTATCAGGGGAGGGTTTGTACCGGCTTGAGAGCGATACTTTATTTCCTATTGTAACAGGATTTTATACCGAAAACAGTGAAATATTATTTAGCCTGCCTTATAACAATCAAAAAATTCTGGTTGGTACCGACAATAGTGAACTTTATACTTTTGACGGAATTAAATATTACAACTACGATATTAATGACGATGGTTATCTGAAAGAAAGTATACTGGCCGATGGACAAATAATTTCGGATAGTTTATATGCTTTCGGTACGTTATACGGTGGCGTTGAAATTGTTAACAAACGAACAGGCAAGATTGTATATACTGTAAATTATCAGAATGGGTTGCCAGATGATGAAATATATTCATTGGGACTTGATAATAATAATGGTTTATGGATTACTCACGAATTTGGAATAAGCAGAGTTGATTTCAGTTTACCTTTGCGCAATTTCAGCAATTATCCGGGGCTAAAAGGAAATTTAATATCTTCTTTATGGCACAATAATGAGCTTTACGTAGCTACTAATGAGGGTGTTTATTATCTTTCAGAAGTAAAGGACTTTAATGAAATTGAGTTTTGGGTTAAATCCAAGCCAGTTAAGGAAAGAGTCCGGACAACATCTGAAAAATCTTCCGTATCTGAATCGACAGGTTCAAAAAAAACTGATAAGAGACTCTTCTCAAGACTTTTTAGCAAAAAAGAATCTGAATCCATTGCGCCGACTGAACAAAAACCAACCTCAAAAAAATCTGTCAAATCAACACAAACAAAACCCAGATATGTAAAAAGAACCAGAAGCGAATTAAAATCAATAAATTATATATATAAAAAGATTGAAGGATTTGACGAAAAATGCACACAGCTTATTTCAACAAATCAAGGAATTTTAGTGGCTTCAAACAATGGTTTATTTCATATTGAAGAGAAAAAAGTAACTACACTGGTTAAAAACAGATACATAAATCAAATATCAAAAGAAATAAATGGCAATTATTTTATCGGCACAAATAATGGTTTCTTCTCTGTAAAATATAAAGAGGACAACTGGCACATAATCCCTGAATTAATAGACTTTACTGAACCTATTTATACAATAAATATTTTGCCCGACAGCTCCACATGGCTTGGAAGCAACGAGGCAGTTTATTCTTTTTCAGTTGATACTTCAGAAAATCTGATCGAACTGAAAAAATACAAAGTAAAAACGGATTTCCCGGAACAATACAGGCTGGATTATGTAAATGACTCTTTATATCTTTTTCTTGAGTCAGGGATGTTTACATATAACTCAGGCGTTGATTCCTTCATAGTATCTACAAATAAATCAATGGTTAATGATTCAAGATTTTTGTATTTACTCCCTGAACAAAAATTTCCGTGGTTAAAAATTAACAATAACTGGGAATGTATTAATTCAGAAAAGGTTTGGACCGAAAATGAACAATCCATATTGAAACTATTCGATGACATTTCATCAATTAATTCAGATATAGATAATAATCTGTGGATTATTAATAACAACAGAGAATTATACAAAATTAATCATGCTAATTATATAGATCACCGACCAGATTTTAATGTGTTTTTTAATGACATAAAAAACGAAGAAGGAATTCATTTTGAGTTATCAGACCTTATTTTTAAGCCCGAAAACAAGGCAATTTATGTTAGAATTATCGCCCCGTATTATATTAAACAAAACACAACACAATATCAATATTTTGTTGAAGGGCTCATGAATAAATGGTCGGACTGGAGCGCAAATCAAAATATAAATTTGATTGTTCAATCAGGGAATTACAATTTACATGTAAGAGCAAAAGATATTTGGGGCAATAAGAGTGAACTAAAATCATTACAATTTAAAATTGAGCCACCTTTTTCTGAAAGTATTTGGTTTTATGTGATAATTGGAATTGGAATTCTAGCCTTGTTTTTTACAATATCGAAAATCAGAGAAAGAAAACATTCGCGCGATAAAAAAATCCTTGAACAAAAGGTGAAAGAACGGACCATCGAGATTCAAAAACAAAAAGAAGAAATTGAAGGTCATCGCGATAAAATAATATTTCAGAGAGATGAAATATTAAGTCAAAAAGAAGAAATCACTGCTAGTATTAATTATGCCAGCCGAATTCAAAATGCAGTGTTACCTATTAAAGATCATTTCGAGAAATCATTCAATGATCATTTTATACTTTACAATCCGCGCGATATTGTTAGCGGCGACTTTTATTGGATAGCCGAAGATAAGGATAAACTCTATTTCACAGCAGCAGATTGTACAGGTCATGGTGTTCCGGGAGCATTCATGAGTATGCTTGGGATATCGTCGCTGAACGAAATTTTTGGTAGTAAAAGTGCAAAACTCACAGCAAGCAAAATCCTTAATCAATTACGGGAAAAAATAAAATTCTCATTGCACCAAACTGGTAAAGATGGTGAAAATAAAGACGGAATGGATATGGCTATGTGTATTTTACATAAGAATAAAAATATCCTGGAATATGCCGGGGCATATAATCCATTATACCTGATAAGAGATGGAGAACTTCAGGAATACAAGGCAGACAGAATGCCAATTGGAATTTACCATGTTGAAAAGGAACATTTCACTAATCATGAAATAAAAATTAAAAAAGAAGATACAATATATATTTTCTCTGACGGATATGTTGATCAGTTTGGTGGCCCCGGCGAAACTAAATTCAAGAGTGTTAATTTAAAAAAGATGCTACTGGAAATACACCAAAAACCTATGTCGGAACAAAAACAAATACTGGAAGATAAGTTTCAGCAATGGAAAGGCGAATTATATCAAATTGATGATATAATTTTTATTGGAATAAAATTTTAAAATAGATCCTGCGCAAAGCAGGGTTTTTTATTCATCTCTGTGAACTATATCAGGCGAAAAAGCAGGAAGACAAACTGCAATATATTCAGCTCCACCGACAAAAGGTGTGCTGAACTGCACCCATTCACTTTTACCGGTTAATATTCCCTGTCCGGCATTCACATTATACTCTTCTGTTTTAGTCTTTACCTTTAATATTCCTTTTAAAACAACAGTGTATTCATCAAATTTGGGTTTTTGGCCAGGTTCTTCCCAACCTTCGGGGCTTTTCATTTTTGCAATACTAATTTCGGAATCATTACTGTTTACTCTCCCGAAAAATTCTTCAATAATTTTCCCTTTGGTTCCTGCTGCCTTAATTATGGATGGCAATTTTATCAATTTAATCATAGCTAATTATTTTTTCTCACAAAATACTCAAAAGCCCTTATAATATCAAGATAAACATTATTAAAACCTATTTCAACATATAGTCTTAGATACAATTCATTTTAGACTCTTGAAAGAATCATTTTCTTCCTGTTACTCGTTTATTTGTTTAACATTTTACATATACATTAAACAATAACTAAATAATAATTTTATTGGAATTGATAAATATAAATTCTAACTTGCTTATAATGAACCTTAAAATTGTGTATTATGAGAAATTTTATTTGCCTTTTGTTTATTACATTCTTTTCTTTATTAAACCTTTATTGCCAAGCTCAATTTGATGATGAAATTATTCCTCCGGTAAAATTAATGGGCCCAAGATTGGGTTTTACTTATATTACACCTGGGGAAACTGTTGATCAATTAGCTGAATATGATATAAGTCCTATTCTTACACAGTTCGGATGGCAATTTGAAACCAGATTCTTTACTCTTGAATCAGGAGTAGCTGGTTTAATAGAAGGTATAATATTAATTGGGGGTGTAGAACAAAACACTTTTTTACCTAGCGGCACATTTCTAATAGGAATTAGAAATGCAAAAGGGTTAGAATTTGGCTTGGGTCCAAATGTATCGGTTTCTGGTGTAGCTTTTGCATTAGCAGCAGGCGTAACCCTGAAATCAAGCAATATTAATTTTCCAATTAATATCGCCGTGGTTCCATCCGATAAAGGAGTTAGATTAAGCTTATTATTTGGGTTTAATGCAAGACAAAATTAATATGATATTACCCTACTTAAAGTGTTATGCTAATGTAGTTTTATTTGTCAGCTTTTAGGCAGTTATTAAAAATACAACAGAAAGTTTAAATTATAAATAATCATATTTAAAATTTCAAAGTAAATATTGTATTTTCCGGTACTGATTTTACTGATATAACCCCTTTATGCAATCTCATTACCTGTCGTGCAAAACTTAGTCCAATACCAGACCCGCTATCTTTTGTAGTAAAAAAGGGAATAAATATTTTATCGATTTTATCTTCCGGAATCCCTTTTCCGTTATCTATAACCTGGATTATAACACGCTTATTTTCTATAAAGCCTTTTATTTGAATTATTGGGTTCTTTATCTCTTCAAGCGCCTGAATTGAATTCTTTATTAAATTAATCATGATTTGTTCTATCATAGATTTATCTGCTAATAAATTCAAATCGCTCTTTACTGATATTGTTGCTTCTATTTTAAATTCTTCGATCTTAGATTTATGCAACAATATTACATTTTCAAAAAGTTTATGAATGTTAATACTTTTAAAGTCAGGATATTGAACCTGGGTAAGTTTTTTATATGCTTCTGTAAATTTAATTAAACCCTCACTTCTGTTCTGTACAGCATTTAAACCATCTGACAAATATTCCAGGTGTTTTGGATCTACATTGTTATTATTTATTGCTTTGGTTAACAATTTATTTAAACTTGAAGCAAGTGAACTAATTGGAGTAACTGAATTCATAATTTCATGAGTAAGAACTCTAATTAATTTTTGCCAGGCATTAATTTCCTGCTCGTCCAGCTCAATATTTATGTCTTGCAGTGATACAAGTTTATACGAAATTCCGTCGAGTTTAAAGTGTGATGCATTAACTGAAAGGCGATACAATTCTCCGTCTAATATCAATTCAAGTAATTTTGGTTTATTAGATTCAATATTTTCAATCTCATTCTGCAGTTTTGCTGATTTATTTTTTATTTCTTTTATTGATTTAACAGAATTAACATTTAACAATCTAAGAAAATAGCTATTCACCAGCACAACTCCACCTTCATTATCCATAACAAGTACCCCAATATTTATATGCTTTATTATTGTTTGGAGAAAAGCGTGTTGCACCTCTTTTTCAAATGCTATTTTACGATACTTTTCATTCAGTTTGTTAAATAAACTATAAACATCCTGATCATGTTTTTTAGATCTGGAATAATAATTTGTAAAATCTTCATAAATAAGTGCGTTTAAGAATGATATAAAATCATTGTTAGTTTTATTCATAAATAATAGCATTTCAGAAATACTCAAAATCGTATATGCCAGCGCAAAAAGACTTTTGATAAAACTATGTAAAATCACGGCAGAATATATTAAAGCGAATATACCAACTGAAAGAATCAGAATTCTTACTAAAAATCTAATTTTATTATTAAACACCATATTTTTCTATTCTCCTGTATAAAGCACCACGGGTTAAACCCAACTCTGTTGCAGCCCTCGAAACATTTCCTGAATGTTTTTTTAAACAATTTGATATGGCCCACTTTTCCAGATTTTCTAAATCGTAATTATCAAATGGATTATCATTTACATCTTTTCGTTCCAAAAAATCAAAATCCGACGATTTCAAAACACTTTCGCTACTAAGAATTATAGCTCTTTCAATTGAATGTTGTAATTCCCGAATATTGCCGGGCCAATCATATTTTTGCAACTTACGTTCCACATAATCCGGAAGTTTCATGCTATTTCTTCTATACTTTTTACAGTATTTTTCGATAAAATAATTGGCAAGTAACGGAATGTCTTCTCTTCTTTCTCTAAGAGCAGGCATTGTAATCTCAACAGTATTAATTCTGTAAAGTAAATCCTGTCGAAAATTATTTTGTTCAACGGCGTTTCTTAATGAAATATTTGATGCACAAATTAATCTTACGTCAATATTTAAGGCTTTCATACTGCCCACTGAATAAACCTCTCTATTCTGAATTACAGATAATAGTTTAGACTGCATAGCTAAAGGCAAATTCCCTATTTCATCTAAAAATACAGTTCCCCCATTCCCGGCTTCGAATCTTCCAGCACGATCTTCCTTAGCATCAGTAAAAGATCCTTTTTTATGGCCAAACATTTCACTTTCAAAAAGAGTTTCTGAAATCGCTCCCAGATCTACATTAATAAATGGATTCTTAGAGCGAAGAGATTTCTTATGCAATGCTCTTGCAACCAACTCCTTTCCGGTTCCATTCTCGCCCTGAATTAAAACATTTGCATCAGTTATAGCAACCTTATTTATCAAATTGTATAAATCTTTCATTATTTGTGACTTACCTATTAACTCCGGCAAATCACTTTCCAGGGCAGTAATCAGAGCCTTCTGCTTTGATTTGAGGTTCTTTATTTCTTTTTTATTCCTACTTAATTTTAACGTAGAATTTATGGTTGCTAATAGTTTTTCATTATTCCACGGTTTAACAATAAAATCAATTGCACCATGCTTTAGCGCAGTAACTGCAATGTTTAAGTCTCCGTAAGCTGTAATTAATAATACGTTGCTTTCCGGATCAATGCTAAGAATTTGCTTAAGCCAGTACATACCTTCATCGCCACTAGTCTCTCCCTGAGCATAGTTCATATCAAGAAGAATAGCATCAAACGAATTTTCTTTTAGCATTTCTGGTATTTTATCCGGGTTTTTAATACAGGATATTTCACCAAACTCTGGTTCCAGAAGCACTTTTAAACTTAAATGAATATGTTCATCATCATCAACAATAAGAATTCTATTATTTTGATCATTCATAATATATCAGTACTTTGTATATTCTATAAAGGTAATTAAAAAATCAAATATGTCCACTCATGGACACTGTAGTGTTTCCTCATGGACAGTTTAAATTATTTCAACTAACTAAATGACAACCTATGTCGCTCATATACTGAAGATTATCATTCATGGCATTTAATTTGGCTATTAAAAGCTATTAATAATAAAAATAAGAGCCATGTTTAAAAATTATATTATAACTGCAATCCGAAATATACGACGTGATTTATTCTATTCGGGAATAAATATTATTGGATTAGCCATAGGAATGAGTTGCTCTATACTTATTATGCTTTGGGTTTATGATGAGTTAAGTTTTGATAAATTTCATAAAGATTCTGAAGATATTTATCGCATTATAGCTAAGTTACCAAGCATGGAAGCTGCTGTTGGGCCCCTTCCATTAGCTCAAGCCTTAAAAGATGAATATCCGGAAATAATAGCATCATGCAATTTGAGAGGAGGAAATGTGCTTTTAAAAGTTGATGACAGATCCTATAATAATATTAAAGGAATATACTCTACCAAAGAATTCTTTGATATTTTTACTTTCAAAATATTAAAGAAACAAAAAGATAGTTTATTAACAGATTTAAATGAGATTATTTTAACCCAAGAAACTGCAGAAAAACTATTTGGTGAAAAAGATCCTTTAGGTGAAACAATAAATCTTAATTTAGATCATGACTATATTGTCTCTGGAATTATTCAAAATACCCCAACAAATTCCCATTTTAGCTTTGATTTTTTAATTAATTATAAATCCATTCAAAGTATAAAAGATTCTGAAAATGTGTGGGGAAGTTTTAGTTGTTACCCATTTATTAAAATTGCCAGTGAAGCCATTCCTGATACTGTAGCAAACAAAATTGAAAATTACTTTACAAAAATATTTGGGGAAGATGGTAATAAGATAAAGTTAGGAATTCAACCAATTACTGAAGTTCATTTGAGATCAAGCCATTTAACTGAACTGTATGCTAAATTAGGGGACATTAAATATGTTTTAATTTTTGCTATTGTATCAATCTTTATTTTAATTATTGCATGTATTAATTTCATGAATCTATCAACCGCTAAAGCAACTAAAAGATTAACAGATGTTGGAATAAGAAAAGTTGTAGGTGCACGAAGGAGTCAATTAATTACGCAATACTTAGGAGAATCCCTTTTCATAGCTTTTATTGCATTATTATTTGCATTATTATTTGTTGATTTTATGTTACCTGCTTTTAATAGTATTAGCCAGAAGGAGATTACCATGAAAGTGTTCACGTATAAAGAAATTGGGTGGCTTATTACCATCACAATTCTTACTGGCTTATTTTCAGGAAGTTATACTGCTTTATATTTATCAAAAATTAAAAGCGCGCAAATACTTTCAAAAGAGCCTATCCATGGAAAAAAGGGGAGGATTTTCAGACAGATTTTAGTTATTACTCAATTCTCAATTTCAATAAGCTTAATTATATTTTCATTTGTTGTTAAATCGCAAATGAATTTTATTCAGAATAAAGATCTTGGTTATAAAATCGATAATTTAATCACGATTGATTTAGGAGGAGACATAGCTAATGACTATACCAATATTAAAAGTGTCTTACTTGAAATTCCTGATGTACTAAATGTGACTTCTGCGTCGAGCTTACCTATTCAGATAATAGAAGGTACATATGGTGGAAATTGGCCCGGAAAAGATCCTGATGAATTGTATTTAACAAATTTTTGCGAAGTGGATAATGATTTTATACCTGCTATTGGATTAGAGATAATAGAAGGTAGAAATTTTAGTGAAATTTTTGAAGTAGATACTGCTTCATATATAATTAATGAGTCGGCAGCCAAACAAATGGGATTAGAAAATCCCTTGGGAACAGAAATAACTTTTGTCAGAGGCTCTTGTAAGGTTATTGGAGTTATTAAAGACTTTCATTCTCAATCTATTCATTCAGCAATTAGTCCTTTGATTTTATATAGAGGCAAATCTTCAGGTAATTTAATATTAAATGTAAAAGATGGCAATTTAAAAGCTACTATTGATAAAATAAGAAATAAAATAAATGAAAACTTTCCGAACTACTCATTGTCATATAGAACGTTAACAGATCGTTACAATGAATTATACACTAATGATAAAAGAGTAGGACAAATTTTTAACTATTTTGCAATATTAGCAATATTACTATCGTGTTTAGGTTTATTTGGATTATCGGCATATTCTGCTGAACAAAGAACAAAAGAAATTGGAATTCGAAAAGCAATGGGAAGTTCCATTTCTGGTATAATATTCATTTTAGAAAAAGATTTTATTAAATGGGTTTTAATAAGTAATATTATTGCATGGCCTGTTTCATACTACTTTGCCAATAAATGGTTAGAATCTTTTACTTATAAAGTAGATATTTCAGTTTATATCTTCGCACTTGCAACTACACTGACTTTTGTTATTGCCATAATAACTGTTTTTGCACAAGCTTATAGAGCAGCAATAAAAAATCCAACAGAAAGTTTAAGATACGAATAATAAAAAAGGTTTATATCCTGAACCGCTTCCTTTACTGGAGGCGGTTTTTTCTCTATTATTTTCTAAAACGTATTCACGAAAGGATCAGGAATTATTAAACTTCATAAAATCCTTTAGCAGTAATTAAAAATATTGTACCAATTACAATAAGAATTATGAAGAAATACAAAGTTAATGCCCCAATCGTTTTAAAAAATGATCTTACATAAGATCGATTATAAAATCTTTCAATTCCAAATAAAAGATAAAGAGGGATTCCTAAAAGCAGGTATGAAAAATATACAGCAACTCCTTCAGGAAAAATCATTCCGGATATTATTATTAATGATGATAAACCAAATATAAATGAATGAAAATTAATAGAAAAAATAAGATGCTTTATATACAGCTTATTAGAACGCCACAAAATCATAGCAAGCAATAATGCAAAAACAGGCATCAATAAAAATAAAACATACGATATATATTTTAAAACTTTTTCCTGGAACAAACCTGAATTTTCTGTTACATTTAATGCTCCAACTACAACTTTCCTAATACCCTCGCTTAAAGTTGTATCAGCTAAAACATCTTTTTTAATCTTCTCGCGGTCAGTCAGTGTTAAGTTTTCAAAAGTTACTATATTTGAAGTATCATTCGAAACAATATTACTTTTCTGTTGTATTGAATCCAATGGTGTATCCATATTTACTTTCCCAATTCCCTCAAAATCATCAAAGTCGGCAAACTGAGCCAAAAAGAAAAATAAAACACTAAATAAAATATACATTCGCATGGGAGGAACATATTTTTTTCGTTTACCTTCAAAATATTCCTGTGCCAAAAAACCTGGCTTAGTAAAGAACGGAATTAAAGTATTTAATAAACGTATATCAAGATTTATTGAATCCAACAAATCACCTATAATCTCTTTTAAAGGCCTGTTAAAGTCTTTATTGGACTGCCCGCAGTTCGGACAAAACTTTCCAACCTCTCCGGCACCACAATTCGGGCATATTATAAAATCGTATTTAGAAACTTCCTCGTTTTTCTTTTGTATTTTCTTAATTTCATTATTCTTAGCCATAATAGATTTCCTTTTCAGTAAATGAAAATACATACGTTATTTGAAAATTTAAATGATTTTAGCTTTAATCGATTTTCACAAACTTTTCGCCTGTAGACCTTTTTTTTAGAATTTTCTTCAATTCTCTTTTGGTTGGATTTAAATAATACCTTGTCGATTCTTCAGTACTATCCTGAACAATTTCTACCATTGTAATATTCCTGATATTCTCCATATCTTTTTCAAAAAGAATAATATCGAATTCAAGCGTATCTTTTTCCAGGTTCAGGATTTTTACTTTCCAGTAATCGTTGGTATCCTTATAATTAAGGAAGTATATTCCTTTGTATTCCCGAAGAATTTGCTGATCTGAGATTTTAAATAATTCATCATCCTTACTTGAAAATACTTTTACAGAGTCTCCAAATGATTTTATGGTAATATCCCAATTATCGGTAAAAGTAAATGAAGTATCTTCAGAAATTGTATCACCAGTTTCTTCACGAAACTCAGCTTTGGTCATCAATAAGTTTTCACGGTACTCACTAATAATTTTATCTGTTTCAATCCTAATTATTGAGGTATCGCTTACTGAAGAATATTTACCTAATAAGTTTTCAGGGAAAACATTCAGGTTTTCCTCACCTTGTGGCTGTGGTGCTTTAAACCATATATATGGTCCACAACCCACAAAGAAAGCAAGAATCAGAAAAATAATCAGATTGCGTCTCATAACATCATAATATTGATTATTAGCCAATTTACAAATAAAACGACAGAAAGTAAATTTTATGATGCAATAAAAAAGGGTGTCATCCCGTCCCGATAGTTATCGGAATCGTGAGACACCCTTTTATTTTATGAAGACTAATTATTTTTTAGGGATATTCTTAAGTGTTTCGATTAAAAAGTCATAAAACATTCCTACGGTTTTAATATTTACCTTTTCATCCGGAGAATGCGGAAAACGAATAGTTGGACCAAATGAAATAGTATCAAGATTTGGATAGTTTTCCATTATTATACCACATTCTAAACCTGCATGTATACCTTTAATTTCAGGAACTTTACCCCATTTATTATTGTAAGCATCCTGCATAATTTTCAGAATTTCTGAATTAATATTTGGATTCCATCCCGGATAATCACCTTCATGTACAACATCAGCACCTGCTAACTCCAATACACTACGAATCATATTAGCCAAATCTTCCTTAGCACTTTCAACAGAACTACGTTGTAGCGAAGCAAGTTCAATAAATCCTTCTTGTTTTTTTACAATTGCAAGATTGGTTGAAGTTTCAATAAGGCCTTCCATAGCGTCGCTCATTCTGATTACGCCATTTGGAACTCCATAAATACCTTTTATTAAATTATTATGTGTTTTTTCATCAATAACCTTAACTGGCATATCAGCTTCAGTATAAGCAATATCTAAATCAGGCTCAGTAACTGAAAGTTCACTTTTAATTTGAGGAACAAGCTCATCAATAAAGTTTTTAAATTCACCTACTTGCGCATTAGGAACTGTTACAATTACAAAACCTTCACGTGGAATCGCATTTCGTAAACTTCCTGATTGGATATCAGCTAAACGAATATCCAGTGATTTATTTATTGTATATAAAATTCTATTTAAAAGTTTGTTAGAATTCCCACGACCTAACGGAATATCCAGTCCTGAGTGTCCCCCTTTTAATCCTTTTATATCAATTCTAAAGGCAGCAGAGTCAGCCGCAACTTCCTCTTCTTTATAATAAAATTTTGCGTTGGTATCAACACCTCCTGCACAACCGATATATAATTCACCTTCGTCTTCAGAGTCTGTATTTATTAAAATATCAGCATTTAAAATTCCTGGTTTTAAATTTTCTGCTCCGGTCATTCCGGTTTCCTCATCAATTGTTAGTAAAACTTCTAACGGGCCATGAACTATATCCGTAGCTTTAAGAACAGCTAATGAAGCTGCAACACCAATACCATTATCAGCACCTAAAGTTGTATCTTTTGCAGTTACCCATTCACCATCAACGTATGCCTGAATCGGATCTTTTTCGAAATCATGATCAATATGGCTGTTTTTTTGTGGTACCATATCTAAGTGGCCCTGAAGAACAACAGTTTTTCGGTCTTCCATTCCTGGAGTTGCCGGCTTTTTAATTATAACATTTTGTATTTCGTCTACAATTGTCTCTAATCCAAGATCTTCACCAAATTTTTTAGCAAACTCAACTGCTTTTTGTTCTTTTTTTGATGGACGTGGTATATCACATAATTGTTGAAAAATTTCCCAAACAGCTTTTGGTTCCAAATTACGAATTTCGCTCATTATTATTCCTCCGTTTATTTATTTTAATTAATATTTATACAATGACTAATTATTTAACAAATTGTTTAATGAAAAGAGTGAAAAATTAGAAAGCTCAAATTTAGAAAAAAATACCGGGATAGTAAGAATCATTATATTTAAATTCTTTTTGTTAACGTTTCTTAACGAAAAAGATTAAGTATCAGGAAACTTTTTAGCTTTTTAGCCGTCTAATTACTATTGAAATATTGTTAATAATAATTGCAAAATTGAAACAAAACATTTTTATTTGTGGCTTGTTATTACATATATAACTATTTATATTAATTATTGTTTGGAGAAAATATCAGATTATGAAGAAGATAATATTTATTATAATAACATTTAGTATTACCCTGACTAGTAATAGCTTCGCTCAAAAAACAGAAGTAAAATGGTACTCTTTTGAAGAAGCTGTAGAGTTGAACAAAACAGAACACAGAAAGATTTTTATTGATGTTTATACTGATTGGTGTGGATGGTGTAAAAAAATGGAAGCTACAACATTTACTAATCCTGAAATTGCTAAAATTTTAAATGAAGACTATTACGCTGTCAGATTTGATGCTGAAACAAATGATACAATTAATTTTGGTGGTAAAAAATTTTTTAATGAAGGATTAAAAAGCAGATCACCTCATCAATTAGCTATAGCTTTACTACAAGGTAAAATGTCATATCCTTCGGTAGCCTATTTAAATGAGGATAATCAGCTTTTAACTGCTGTTCCGGGTTATTATACAGCTGATAAGCTTGAGCCTATTCTTAAGTTTTTTGCTGAAGATGCTTTCAAAGTCAAATCATTTGAGGAGTATCAAAAAGATTTTAAAAGCAATATAATTGTAAACTAAAATAGTTTCTACATAAATAAAGAAGGTGTCCAAAAAGTAGTTATTTGTCATCTCCAACTTGATTGGAGATCTCTTATTAAGTTGCAGTACTGTCAAAAATGAGATTCCCTTTTTCAAGGGAATGACAACTTAGGAACTTTTTGGACACCTTCTTTTCATTCCTGTCATGCAGAAATTTATTTTCACGATTAGTCTGTAACTAAATCAATTAACTTACAAGTATATTTATTGCTCTTCCTTCCTGTAAAATTCAATAAATCTTTCATCTTCCATTAAAAACATTACAGGGAAAGAAACAACTATTCCGTATTGTTCAATATTCACCTTATGAGTTCCAAGCAATGTATTTCCATCGAATATTCTTACGTGGGTTAACTCCGGAATTCTATAATATAACTTGTCTTTATATTCAAGTCCTTCTCTGTTAATCTGGTCAGATATTAAATAATTCAGGTTTTTAGTCTGATCTGTTTTTTCCAGTTCAATAATTATTGGTCTTCCGCTCAAATTATTTTGTGATAGCACACCACTTTCTTCATTAAACCTAAACAAAATGTATGGCTGATTTAATTCTGCTTTAGAAGGAGTAAACTCAAAACTTACAGTCGCCCAACTCTCATATTTTTTGCCAATGAATAATGTCAGATAATTATTTTCAAGTCTATTTAGCTCAAGCAATGCCACCTCCAAAGAATTACCCTCAGGATAAAAATCTGCCATCCCGGTAATAAGTTCAACCCTCTTTTCACGAATCATAAATATAAAGTTCGCTGCTTCTTCTGCTTTATCTTCAAAAGATTTATGCACTGTGCGAGTTTCGACTACCGGAACTTTGGCAAAAAGCGAATCCCTCTGTACTCTTTTATAGTAAGTAACCTGCTCTTCACCAATATATTTAGATACGCTTAAATCGGTAAACTTTATTTCTTTATCTGTGCTATTCTTTCCATAAAACTCATTTAAGAAATTATTTTCAATAGATTTATTTACAGGTAATACATTCCCATTTTGAACAAGCTTCTTAAAATCAATATTCATTTTACCCGATGGCTCAAGAATATAATACTGATCAGGATCAATATCATTAAAAGTGCTAATTGAAATATCGGTAATTTGCCAAATAGAAGTTTCCTGCTTTGGTGCATTTTCTATTCCAAGATATTTCTCAGCATATTCGTTATAAGGTCCGGGAATAACATTCATTTTTTTTGCCTCAACTGTAAACTTAAGATTGGTTCGTGGCAAAGCATAAATTATTCCACTTTCCGGTATTGGACCGGAATCTTTAATTTTAGTAACACGTGTTTCTGAGCTTGGTTTACATGAGAAAAATACAACCAAACTCAAAATAATAAATATGTTTATATTTTTCATATCTTATTTTCTTTAATTTTTAAATAAGCATAACCCAAATTTTCTATAATATCTGATGCAATTAATGCTTCTTGTCCGGTATTTTCAGTCGCAATATCACCAGCCAAACCATGTAAATATGCACCAACTATCGCAGCATATTTAGGTTTATAACCCTGACCTAATAACGACAGTATTATTCCTGTAAGTACATCGCCACTACCAGCAGTTGCCATTCCCGGATTACCAGTACTATTGAAATAGCATAAACCATCAGGGCAAGTTATTGAAGTATGAGCACCTTTTAAAACAACATACAATTGATGATTAACAGAAAAATTTATTTGAGTCTGAATTCTGTCATAATCTTCTAAGGATTCTCCAATCAATCTTTCAAATTCTTTCGGGTGAGGGGTTAAAATACTATTCTTTGGAACTTTTTTTATCAGTTCCTTTTGTTCTGACAATATATTTAAACCATCCGCATCGATTACTATTGGCGTTGAAATTCTTTCAAATAAATTTGATACAGCCTTTTTTGTATTTTGTTTTGTTCCCATTCCCGGACCAATTCCCACCGAAGTATAATCTTCCGGATCATTAACATTGGTAAATATTATATCAGACCAATCAATACTAATCATAGCTTCGGGTAAAGCCGTTTGCATTATTTCGTATCCTATTTTTGGAACATGAACAGTAACCAATCCTGATCCGGCGCGCAAACAAGCTTTTGCTGCCAGAATAGCTGCTCCCATTTTTCCATAACTACCGGCTATTAACAACACATGACCATAAGTTCCTTTATGAGAAAATTTTTTGCGATTGATGATTTTTTTCTCGACATAATCATTATCAATCATAAAATAATCAGAATCCAAACTATTAATAAAATTCTGGTTTAACCCAATTGGTAACACCTTCCATTTGCCAACAAAAAGTTCATTTTCAGCAAAAAAGAAAGAAAGTTTAGGTAACTGAAAAGTTAATGTGTATTTAGCTTTAATAATAGCATCAAAATCATTACCTGTATTATCTTCACCAAATAAACCTGAAGGGATGTCAATTGCGACAATATCTGCATTTGAATTATTCAAATATTGAACTAACTCTTTGGGTAAACCTTCTAATTTTCTTGTTAAGCCTGATCCAAATAATCCATCTACGAGAATATCATTTTGATTTATTTCAGGGAAATCAGATTTGGCTCTAATTTCTTGTATTGATGTATTTTCTGTTATTTTTAATCTATCTAAATTGATTTCACAATCTTTTGATAGATTATTGGAAATTTTCAGAATAAAAGCCTCTACGTTATAATCAAAATCCTTTAGTTGACGTGCAACAGCTAATCCATCTCCTCCATTATTACCAGGACCAACAAATATTTTAATATTTTTTTCTTTTGAAATATTCTCAGAAATCCACACCGAAATAGTCCTGGCTGCCCTCTCCATTAAATCAATAGAGAGTATAGGTTCATTTTTTATTGTAAACGAATCAACTTCTCTTATTTGAGATGATTTAAGTATTTTCATTTTATATTCTTTTAAACAAATTTAATGCTTAAACCTTTAATTAAAAACTTGGTCACAAAAAAAAGATTTTTATATTTGTCATTCCAATTTAAGAAATTGAAAATTAATATTAACTAAATAAATTTAAATTATGTTAAAAGGACATCCTAAAGGATTAATTGCTGCTTCTTTAGCCAATATGGGGGAACGATTTGGTTTTTACACTATGATGGCTATTCTGGTACTATTTTTACAAGCAAAATTTGGACTCAGTGGTACAAATGCCGGTTATATATATTCGGGATTTTATTTTTCAATTTACATGTTAGCCTTAGTAGGTGGTATAATTGCCGACAAACTAAAAAACTACAAAGGCACAATTATGGTTGGGATAATATTAATGGGCTTAGGTTATCTTATATTGGCTATACCAACACCAACACCTGTATCTAGTGTTCCATTCTTCCTTACAATTACTATTATTGGCTTATTTGTAATAGCCTTTGGTAATGGTTTATTTAAAGGAAATCTACAAGCACTAGTTGGTCAAATGTATGATAATCCAAAATATTCTAATAAAAGGGATTCTGGTTTTTCATTATTCTATGCATTTATCAATGTAGGTGCTATTTTTGCTCCTTTTGCTGGAGTAGGAATTAGAAGCTGGTGGTTAAAAAAACATAACTTTACTTACGATGCAAGTTTACCTGAGCAATGTCATGCTTATTTAGGCGGAAATATGTCTTCAGAAAACATTCAAAATTTTCAGGAATTTGCAAACAACGCTTCAACAACTCCTATTAATGATCTTACTTTATTTTCTAATGATTACTTAAATGTATTTAATACAGGATTCCATTATGCATTTGGAATAGCAATAATTGCTATGTTAATCTCCCTTACAGTATATATCGCTAATAAGAATAGATTCCCAAATCCATCAGATTCAAAATCTTCTGGTGAAGCAACTGGTGATATAAAAATGGAAGCTAAAGAAGTAGCTCAACGAATATATGCTCTTCTTGCTGTATTTGCTGTTGTTATTTTCTTTTGGTTCTCATTCCATCAAAATGGACTTACATTAACGATGTTTGCAAAAGACTATACAGTATTAAAAATAGGTCAATTTGAATTTTCAGCTGAAATATTCCAGTCAATGAATCCATTCTTTGTTGTATTTCTGACTCCAATTATTGTTGCTATTTTTGGATGGCTAAGAAGTAAAGGTATTGAACCTTCTACTCCAAAGAAAATAGCTATTGGTATGGGTATTGCAATGTTAGGTTTTGTTGTAATGTTGTTAGGTTCATTCAATATTCCTTTATTCTCTGAAATCAGTCCAAGCATGGGTGGCTCTCCGTTAATTGAATCTGCTAAAGTAACTCCATTTTTATTGTTAGGAACATACTTTATTCTTACTGTAGCTGAATTATTTATTAGCCCTATGGGTATTTCATTTGTATCTAAAGTTGCTCCTCCACACCTACAAGGTTTAATGCAAGGTGGTTGGCTGGGTGCTACTGCTCTTGGTAATGGATTATTATTTATTGGAGCTATCCTTTATGAACAAATTCCTATTTGGATGACCTGGGGAATTTTTGTAGTTGCTTGTGCTATCTCCATGTTTACTGTTCTATTTATGGTAAAATGGTTAGAAAGAGTTGCTAAATAAAATAATTCACATAATATTAGTTTTATTACTGCCGGATTTATTTTCTCAGTAATGAAAAAATTGGAAAAGATATCATAGTGTAAACACACTATCACAAATAAAAAGAGGAGATCAAATGATCTCCTCTTTTTATATTATCTTTTTTCTAAATTAATCTCCAAAGTCAATTCCTACTCCCCTGGCGCTTTTCATTAAATCTGAATCCATGGTAACAAAATGAGGTTCCCTGATTGCATCATTAAATGGAACTGATATAATATTTGGGTGTCTGTAAGAAATCATTTCACCAAATTTTCCCTCCAAAACTAATTCAAAAGCTTTTACACCAAATTGAGTAGCAAGAACTCTATCGTATGCAATTGGCACACCTCCTCTTTGAATATGCCCCAATACGGTTTTACGCATATCATGCTTACATCCGGCTTCCTTCAATTCTCTCATTAAACGTGAAGCCCCCCCCGAAATTTTGGAATTATTATAACCTACTTCATCCAGTTTTATTGTTGATGAATTTTCTCCAATTGCGTGAGCCCCCTCTGCCATTACTACGATAACAAAACCTCTGTCACGTACAAATCTGGAATTTATCTTATCAACTACTTTATTAATATCATACGGTATTTCTGGTATAAGACAAATTTCAGCACCACCCGCAATGGCAGAATTTAAACCAATCCAACCGGCATCTCTCCCCATAACTTCAAGTATAAGAACTCTGTTATGACTAGCTGCCGTTGTTACCAGCTTGTCGACCGATTCGGTGGCAATTTGAACTGCAGTCTGAAATCCAAAAGTTGTATCCGTTGCCGACAGGTCATTATCAATAGTTTTTGGAACACCAATAATATTAAGGCCTTTTTCGTAGAGACGCTGAGATATTCTTTGAGAACCATCTCCACCAATATTAATAACAGCATCAACTCCCATATACATTAATTTACGTATCATCTCCTCGGAACGATCAGCTGTCGCCCAATTCCCATCTTTATCCTTTACCGGCCAAGCAAAAGGGCCCCCTTTGTTAGTTGTTTCTATTATTGTGCCTCCCTGGAAATGAATACCTGCAACGGCACTTTCGTCCAGAATTTTTATTTCGGTAGGTTCCCATAAAATACCATTAAATGCCTGAATGCTTCCGACTACTTCCCAATCACGTTCTTGTGAAGCTCTTTTTACAATAGCTCTGATAACTGCATTCAGTCCCGGACAATCTCCACCAGCAGTAGCTACTAATACTCTTCTCATAATTATTCTCCTTATTCAAAATTATTTGCTTATATACAAAAATATAAAATATTTAAGTGAAGATGAAAATCGTATGATGTAAAACGTCATCTTATAGCTAAAACAGTAAAAACTCCTGTTTATAAACAAAAAAGGCAAGCGTTTTTCGCCTGCCTCTTGTAGCGAGAGCGAGACTTGAACTCGCGACCTCATGATTATGAATCATGCGCTCTAACCACCTGAGCTACCTCGCCAAATACTTTTGGGGTGCAAATATAAAATAATAATTTATCTTTTATAAAGGTTATATAAGTTTTCTGAAAAAAAAACTATATATTGCGTAAAGGAGAAAAATTACAAATATTATTATCTATGAAAAATAAATTTGAACTGGAATATTCGATAAATTCATCTCCCAAGATTTTATATACAAGATTAAGTACTCCAGGTGGATTATCCGAATGGTTTGCTGATGACATTAATATCAGAGGTGATATCTATACTTTTATTTGGGATGGATCGGAGCAACAAGCTGAACAGGTTTGTAAAAAACAAAACCAATTGGTTCGCTTTAAATGGATTGATAATGAAGATAATGAATATTTTGAATTTAAAATTCATAAAGACGAATTAACAGGCGATGTAGCCCTTATTATTACTGATTTTGCAGACGACGATGAAAAAGATGATACAATAGATCTGTGGAACAGACAAATTGATGAACTAAAACATGCTCTCGGGCTTTAATTTTCTCCAAATCATAAGTTCATATTGTAAAATAATCTATTTTTGTATTCGTTTTGTTTAAAAGAATCCAAACCGTGAAACGATTACATAAATTCATATTAAAATCATATTTCGGCCCTCTGATAGCAACATTTTTTGTTTCTCTATTTATCTTATTAATGCAGTTTTTATGGAAGTACATTGACGATCTTGCAGGAAAAGGTCTTGAATGGACTGTTATTGCTGAATTAATTTTATACATGTCGGCTCAGCTGGTTCCTATGGCTTTACCTCTTGCAGTACTTTTATCATCAATAATGACCTTTGGAAATCTAGGTGAAAATTTTGAGCTAACTGCAGTTAAATCAGCAGGTGTTTCATTACAGCGTTTTATGTCGCCACTTATCTATCTTATAATTTTTATCAGTATTGCAGCTTTTTTTTACTCCGACAATATCATTCCATATACTAATCTGAAAACCAATACTTTAATATACGACGTTAAGAATCAACGTCCTGAATTGCAAATCAAAGAAGGTTTATTTTATAACGGAATTGAAAATTACAGTATTAAAATTGCCGAAAAAGATTATAAAACAAATCTTTTAAAAAACGTTATGGTATATGACCATCATAATAATCAGGAAAATGTTAAAGTTACTGTTGCTGATTCCGGTTATATGAAAATGACAGCGGATGAAAAAAACTTAATCCTAACTCTTTATAATGGTTATACTTATGAAGAAGTTAAAGAAAAAAAATCAGGTCGGCGGAAGAAAGACAGGGCTTTCCCTCACCGAAGACAAAATTTTGAAAAGCAGGAAATAATATTTGAACTTACAGGCTTTGATTTTAACAGAAGCGATGAAGATTTATTTAAAAATCACTTCAGGATGCTAAATTTAAAGCAGTTGGATTACGCGGAAGACTCATTAAAAATACAGCTTAATAACCTAATAACAAGTTTTTCTAAGACAATAGCAATTAACAGCTATTTTAAAAAAGAAGATTTTCTAATAGTTGACCAGGAAAGAATAAGAAAAAGAAAAGAAAAATCAGAATATAAAACAATAAAGAAAAATAGTGTTAATAGTACTAATTCTTCTAAAAAAATAATTGGCAAACAAAAATCATCGCCTAAAATAATTATACCCTATAATACCGATAGTATTTTTAATTCTCAAAATAAAAAAGCCAAAGAAGATGCAGTTAAATTTGCATTAACTTATGCACGGTCAGCTAAAAACAATATTACAAATTCAAAAAATCAGATTAATAGAAAACAAGAAACAATAAGAAGACACCAGATTGAATGGCACAGGAAATTTGCTTTGTCTTTTGCATGTCTGGTATTTTTCTTTATCGGAGCACCTTTTGGAGCGATAATACGAAAAGGAGGTTTTGGAACACCAGTTGTAATTTCTATATTATTTTTTATTCTCTATTATATTATTTCAATTTCGGGCGAAAAATTTGCCAGAGAAGCAGTTATGCCTCCTTATATGGGAATGTGGCTATCTTCTTTTATTTTAATGCCCCTTGGGATTTTCCTTACATATAAAGCAACTACGGATTCTGTAATATTAAATTCAGATACCTATATTCTTTTCTTTAAGAAATTTATAAAAAGATTCTTAAAAAAATCTAACTAAATGAATATACTACAGATTGCAAATAAAGCAATATATCCTCCAGATGGTGGTTCATTGGCAATTCTGAGTATGTCAAAAGGTTACATCCGCAACAATCACCATGTTCATTTACTGAATATGACAACCCATAAACACTATAATAATCTTACAGTTATTGAAAATGAATACAAAGATTCTCTGGAAATTACTAGTGTTAAAGTTGATACAAATATTTCAATTCTTAAACTCTTGTTTAATCTGTTTTTTTCTAAAAAACCGTACATAGCTAAAAGATTTTATTCCAGGAATTTCTCCGAAAAAATAATAGAATTGCTTAATAATAAGCTCTTTGATTTAGTTCAAATTGAAGGATTATACACGCTTCAATATATCCATATTATAAAATCTGTATATAAGGGGAAAATTGTTTACCGACCTCATAATGCTGAATTTAAAATATGGGAGGCAAATTATAAAGAATCACATCACGTATTAAAAAAGATTTACTTCAAAATTCTCTCTGAAAAACTTAAGGCTTTTGAACAGAGTTTATTAAACCAATATGACTATATATTACCAATTTCAGATATTGATGCAGAAACTTTTCAAAAAGAAGGTAACACAAAGCCCTCACTTGTATCACCTTACGGAATTGATATCAAAAAACTCATAAAGACTCCAATAAATAATGTTATTACCAGCCAAAACCAAATAAATTATATTGGTGCACTTGACTGGATTCCTAATCAGGAAGGTCTGATTTGGTTCATTGATCATTGCTTTCCTTTAGTTTTAGATACATTTCCGGGTATAAAATTTAATATAGCCGGTCGGAATGCCCCGTTCTGGTTCATTAAAAAGATAAAACACAATAACATAAAATTTATTGGTGAGGTTGAAAATGCTTTTGAATTTATTCAAAGCTCCGGACCAATAATTGTCCCTCTGTTTTCAGGTAGCGGACTAAGAATCAAAATCATTGAAGCTATGGCCTTAAGAAAAGTAGTTGTAGCAACAACCATCGCCGCCTGTGGAATTGACTGTACAAACAATTTAAATATTGTAATAGCAGATAATGCAGAAGATTTCGCCGTTTCAATTATTAAAACATTACAGGATCAGGAGTTTCAAAAAGAAACCGGAAAAAGGGCATTCGAATTTGTAAATATGAATTTTGATTTTGAGAATATATCCGATAATATTATAAATTTTATTAAGCAAAACTGATTTGATTATACTATTCTGGATATTACTAATAATAGTTCTCTATGCATATGTAGTTTATCCCTTGCTTTTAATAGTTTTCTGTTTCTTTTCAGGATTTTTCGGCTCAAAAAAAATAAATGAAGAGAATATAGATTATGAGCCAGAGGTTACATTATTTATTGCTGCGTACAACGAAAAAGATTTCATTGAAAAGAAAGTATCTAACTCAATATCATTAAATTATCCTGAAGAAAAACTACACCACGTTTGGATAGCTGACGGATCAACTGACGGCACAGACAAAGCTTTAGAAAAATATGATTTCATAAATGTTTATCATCAGCAAGAACGAAATGGAAAAACCGGAGCTATTAACAGAGGTATGAAGTTTATAAAAACACCTGTTGTAATTTTTTCCGATGCCAATACTATTTTAAACAGAGAAGCTATAAATGAAATTGTAAAAATGTTCAAAGATCAGATGGTTGGTTGTGTGGCTGGAGAAAAAAGGATCTTTTCAAAAGAAAAAGATAATGCTGTTAATTCCGGAGAAGGTTTTTACTGGAAATATGAATCGTTAATTAAAAAGAAAGAATCTGAATTAAACTCTGTTATTGGTGCTGCAGGAGAATTATTTGCTATCAGGACCAATCTGTTCGAAGAAATTGAAAATGATACAATACTTGATGATTTCATAATATCCATGCGCATAGCACAAAACGGATATAAAATAAAATATGCACCCAATGCTTATGCAACAGAGAGAGCTTCAATAAATATTAAAGAAGAACTTAAGCGAAAAGTTAGAATTGCTTACGGAGGATTTCAGGCAATTAGCAGGCTTAAAAAATCTCTTAATCCTTTCAAAAATCAAATATTAACTTTTCAATATTATTCGCATAAGATTTTACGATGGACATTAGTTCCTTTTTCTTTTTTTATGCTTTTATTAATAAACTTTCTTATTCTGGTTTTAAATATTCATAGCTACATTTTTGAATTAATATTTCTGGCGCAAATTGTTTTTTATGCTTTTGTGCTATTTGGTTATATTTTTCAATCTAAAAAAATTAATTTTAAAATCCTTTTTACACCCTACTATATCTTTATTATGAATTTATCTCAAATTATCGGATTACTTAGATTTTTAAGAAAAAAACAGTCTGTAAACTGGGAAAAATCAAAAAGAGATTTTTAAATTCTAATTTATATTATCTTTTCTAGGGAATTCTAATGACTTATTATACTTTTGCAGTGAATTAACACCATTAATTTAATAAAATGTCTAATAATCAATATAATAACAATAGCACACTGAATACAATTGAAGAGGCTATTGAAGATATTAAAGCTGGAAAAGTTATTATTGTTGTTGACGATGAAGATCGTGAAAACGAAGGTGATTTCGTAGTTGCTGCAGAAACTATTACTCCTGAAATAGTTAATTTCATGGCAACGCATGGCAGAGGTTTAATTTGTGCTCCACTTCCGGAAGACAGATGCGAAGAACTTGAACTTGAACTAATGGTTGGTAATAATACGGCTTTACATGCTACTCCTTTTACTGTATCGGTTGATTTAAACGGGCATGGTTGTACAACAGGCATTTCTGCTTCCGATAGAGCTAAAACAATAAACGCCCTTGTCGATCCGAATACTAAACCTGGAGACCTCGGGCGTCCGGGACATATTTTTCCTTTAAAAGCACGTCAGCGGGGAGTTATTAGAAGAGCCGGTCATACCGAAGCTGTTGTTGACCTTACAGTATTGGCGGGGTTAAAACCAGGTGGAGCTTTGGTAGAAATAATGAATGAAGATGGTACGATGGCCCGTATGCCACAGTTACTGGAGATAGCTGCGAAATTCAATCTGAAAATAATTTCTATTGAAGATCTGATCAAATATAGACTAAATGACGACAGCCTGATTGAAAAAGGTGTTAGAGTTAAGCTTCCCACAGAATATGGCAATTTTGATCTGGTCCCTTTTAAGCAAAAATCCAATGGACTGGAACATGTTGCACTAATAAAAGGTACATGGGCAAAAGATGAACCGGTTTGTGTAAGAGTTCATTCATCATGCGTAACAGGTGATATTTTCGGATCAAAGCGATGCGATTGCGGACAACAACTACACGAAGCCATGAAAAAAATTGACCATGCAGGCAAAGGAGTTGTTTTGTACATGAACCAGGAAGGAAGAGGTATAGGCTTATTTAATAAAATGAAGGCTTATAAATTACAGGAAGAAGGAATGGATACTGTTGAAGCTAATATTGAGCTCGGTTTTGATGATGATGAAAGAGATTATGGTGTTGGAGCAAGTATTTTAAGAGAACTTGAACTAGGAAAAATAAAACTTTTAACTAATAACCCTGTTAAAAGAAAAGGGCTCGAAGCATACGGACTTGAAATAGTTGAAAATATCCCCCTGGAGATTGAACCAAACGAGCATAATGAATTTTATCTTGAGACAAAAAGAGTAAAAATGGGACATTCTCTGGAGTTGGTGAATACAAAATCTCAAAAAAAAGACAAGTAAAATATTATTTCCTTTTGTCCGGATTTTAATCGCAAAATCGTAATCATATATTCATTAATGATTAATCGGAGCTAAAATCAAAAGATTCCATTTGTAAAGTATTTCCTGAAACAGAAATTTCATTTTTTAGTAAAAGATAAAACTCCTGTGGAGTTATTTTATTTATTCCACAAAACTCATTAACAGGAATATCCGTATTATTTAGATTTAGATTATTTTTATTAAGAATTAGCTCAAGTTCCGGTAACGAAATATTAAAAACTTTCCCTGAGAATTCCTTTATCGATAATTTCTCTGCATCCGGAATTTCCGGTATTTTGGCATTAACAGAATAACTTTCAGAAACATTCTTTCCAATATTAATAATAGTTTTTAACGGACTAAAATTGAAATATGTACCAGTAAAAACTATAATAGTAATGATTAATGAAATTATAAGTTCTCGAATATTTTTCAGTTTCTTTTTTCGCAAAGTAAAATACGAAAGCAATAATCTCCAGTTAATACTAAAAATGTGAAAAATCGAAAAACCCATAAATAAAAATGAGAAAATTGTATGTTGTTGTTCCCACTGACCCTTTGTTAAATTAAAAACCTTCCACCCAATCCATCTTGAGATACTTCCCTCCGGAGCAATGTAAAGAATAATACCCGAAATCAACATTATTACAAAAGATAAAAGTAATCCTATACTTATAAAACTCTGCCAGCTAAACTTATTATTCATATTTATATTTTTTCATATAGATAACATTTTTTATCCAGGGTTTAAAATATTATTTAATACTTTTGTTAAAAATTTAATAAACAGATTTAAAATGAATAAAAGGGATTTAAGAATTGTTTATATGGGAACACCTGATTTTGCAGTTGAGCCCTTAAAAAATCTGGTTGAAAATAATTACAATATTGTGGGGGTTGTAACAAATCCTGATAAACCTGCAGGCAGAGGTCAAAAGATTCAGGAATCGGCTGTAAAGAAATATGCTAAAAGCAATAATTTAAAAATCCTGCAACCAGAAAAATTCCGTGATGAAATATTTCTTAATAAACTTAAAACTCTTAAAGCTGATCTGCAAATTGTAGTAGCATTTAAAATGCTACCTGAAGTTGTCTGGAACATGCCTCCTATCGGGACATTTAACTTACACGCTTCGCTTCTTCCTCAATATCGTGGTGCAGCACCAATTAACAGAGCTATAATAAATGGGGATGATAAAACCGGAGTCACTACGTTCTTTTTAAGGCATGAAATAGATACCGGGGAAATAATATTTCAGGAAGAAGTTTCCATAAATGAAAGCGATGATGCCGGTGCATTACACGACCGCTTAATGTTCAAAGGCGCAGGTTTGGTCTTAAAAACCGTAGAGGCTATAATACTAAATAATTATCCTCAAATAAATCAAAACGATTTGCTTTCATCAGATAATAAGATAAAACTTGCTCCAAAGATCTTTAAAAAGGATTGTATGATAAACTGGAATAGTGATATTCATTCTATATACAATCTAATTAGGGGCCTAAGCCCTTATCCCGCTGCATGGACTGAAATAAAAAGTCAGGATGAAAACTCAATGCAGTTAAAAATTTTTAAAACTGAAAAAGAAACTAAGAAACATAACAACCCTATAGGCAAAATCTTTACTGACAATAAAACTTATTTGAAAGTTGCTGTAAAAGAAGGGTTTGTAGTAATTACAGAATTACAATTAGCTGGCAAAAAGAAATTAGCTATTAATGAATTTCTTAAAGGTTTTCAGAATATAACTGATTTTACATTTTAATTATATGTTAAAAATAGTTCGTTAAGAGCAAAGAGTTATATTATTTAAATAGGAATTCATATTTTTGCCAACTATCAATTAAACTCTGTTTAATGAATTGAGTCAAATAAAATTAGGAATATTTATTAACAAATAATATTAACCATAAAAATAAAAAACGTGAAAAAATCATTTTTAATTATTTTAGCTTTAGGAGTATTTATTATGTCTTGTACACAAAAAGAAGTTGATGATGTAAATCCATTATTAGCTGAATGGGATACTCCATTTGATGTACCTCCGTTTGAGGAAGTAGAATTAGAACACTTTATTCCTGCTTTTGAAGAAGCTATGAAACAGACCAAAGCTGAAATGGAAGTTATCCTGTCAAATCCTGAAGAGCCAACATATGAAAATACAGTTGAAGCTTCTTATTATGCAGGTGAATTATTAGGAAGAGTTAGTGGTGTATTTACACAGTTTAATAGTGTAAATATTAGTGATGAAGTACAAATACTTGCACAAGAAATCTATCCAAAATTATCTGCTTTTGGTGATGAAATCAGACTTGATCCAAGATCCTTTGAAAGGATGAAAGTTGTTTATGAGAATAAGGATAAATTTAACTTAAACGATGAACAATTATTCTTATTGGAAAATGGTTACAAAGGATTTATTCGTAGTGGTGCTGCCTTACCTGAAGATAAAAAAGAAATTTTAAAACAAATTAATCAGGAATTATCATCTTTAACATTAAAATTTGGTCAGAATATTTTGGCTGAAGTTAACGAGTTTAAATTAGTAATTACCGAAGAGGCTGATCTTGCAGGTTTACCTGATGCCTCAATCCAGACTGCTGCAGAAACTGCTGCTAAAGACAGTATTGAAGGCTGGGTGTTTACAATTCAGAAACCAAGCATGATTCCTTTCATACAATATGCAGATAACCGTGAGTTAAGAAAAGAAATTTATGATGCTTATGTAAATCAATGTAATCATAATGATGAAAAAGATAACAAAGAGAACATAGCTAAGATTCTTAACTTAAGAGTTAAAAGAGCTAAATTACTTGGCTACGAAAATCATGCAGCATTTGTCACTGAGCCTAGAATGGCTCAAAATCCTGAAAGAGTATTTGATTTATTAAATCAACTTTGGGAAGGTATCTTACCTAAAGTAAAAGAAGAAAGAGCAGCTTTACAAGAAATGATCGATAACGAAGGTGGAAACTTTAAATTAGAACCACACGATTGGTTTTATTATACTGAAAAACTTAGAAAAGAAAAATACGATTTAGACGAAAGTGAAGTAAGACCATACTTTGAATTAGAAAACGTACGTCAAGGAATCTTTACGGTTGCTGAAAAACTTTTTGGAATTACATTTACTCAAATTGATGGAATTCCCGTTCCTCATCCGGAAACTACTGTGTATGAAGTGAAAGAAGCTGACGGGTCACACTTAGCCGTATTCTTTATGGACATGCATCCAAGAGCAAGTAAACGTGGTGGTGCGTGGTGCGGAAGTTATCAGGATCATCATTTTACTAAAGATGGTAAAGAAATAACTCCTTTAGTAAACAATGTATGTAACTTTACTCGTCCAAGTGGTGATACTCCTGCTCTTTTAAGCGCTGATGAAGTAAGTACAATGTTTCACGAATTTGGTCATGCATTAGATGGAATGTTTTCTGAAACTTCATATTCTGCAAGTAATATAGCATGGGATTTCGTAGAATTGCCATCGCAGATTATGGAGCACTGGGCATTTGAACCAGACGTTCTTAAGATGTATGCTACGCATTATGAAACAGGTGAAGTAATTCCTGAAGAATTGGTAAAAAAGATTGAAGCAAGTGCAAAATTTAATAAAGGATTTGAAAAAATAGAGATTTATGCTGCTTCTTTACTTGATATTAAATTCCATATGATGACAGAAGAAGATCCTGACTTAAATGTTATGGATTTCGAAAAGAAATATATGGAAGAAATTGGTTTGATTCCTGAAATTTATTCAAGGTACAGACCTACATATTTCCGTCATATCATGAGTGGATATGATGCAGGATATTATTCATATACATGGGCAAGTGTTCTTGATAATGATGCTTTTGAAGCTTTCAAAGAAACCGATATTTTTGATCAGGCAACTGCAAAATCTTTCAGAGATAATGTTCTTGCAATGAATGGCATTAAAAATGCAATGGAGATGTATGTTGCATTCAGAGGTCGTGAACCTAAAATTGAAGCTTTATTAAAAAGCTTAGGTATTGAAAAATAATACGACAATTTAAATAATAAAAAAGCCGTTCTAATTTGGAGCGGCTTTTTTTATAATTCTGCTATTAAGATATTTGTTAAAAAGCTTTTGCGCAAAAATTCTTTTTGTCTAAAATCTTAAATGATTTTGGTATATTTGAATTGCAAAAATTGAAAATCAAAAAATAAGAAATTATGCAAAACTTAGATTGGAGTCAGTTACCTTTTGGTTATTTAAAGACCGACTATAATATCAGATGTTATTACAGAGATGGTAAATGGGGAGAATTGGAAGTGTCTTCATCTGAATATATAAATTTACATATTTCAGCAACTGCTTTACACTACGGGCAACAGGCTTTTGAAGGAATGAAGGCTTATCGTGGAAAAGATAATAAAATAAGATTGTTCCGCTGGGAAGAAAATTTTAAGCGCATGCAACGTTCCGCCGATGGAATATTAATGCAACCTATTACAAAGGAGCTTTTTAAGGATGCAATTACAAAAGCTGTATTAATAAATGAACGATTTGTTCCGCCACACGGAACTGGTGCTGCATTATATTTACGTCCTTTATTGATTGGATCAGGTCCGCAAATTGGTGTTAAACCGGCTGAAGAGTATTTGTTTATGGTATTTACAACTCCGGTTGGACCATACTTTAAAGAAGGATTTACACCAATTAAAATTGCTGTAGTAAGGGATTCTGATCGTGCAGCACCATTAGGAACAGGAAGTATCAAAGTTGGTGGTAATTATGCTTCAAGTTTAACTGGAGCAAAAAAAGCACATGACGAGGGATATGGTGCACCAATGTATCTCGATTCGATTCATAAAAAATATATCGATGAAATTGGAGCAGCAAATTTCTTTGGGATTAAAAATAATACTTACATTACTCCTAAATCGCCTTCAATATTACCATCAATAACTAATATGAGTATTATGCAATTGGCCGAAGATCTGGGATTGAAAGTTGAAAGAAGGCCTATCGACATTGAAGAATTAGAAACTTTCGAAGAAGTAGGTGCTTGCGGTACTGCTGCTATTATTTCTCCTATAGGCGAAATTTATGATATCGATAAAGATAAAAAGTATAATTTCTGTAAAGACGGTAAAGCCGGACTAATTTCAACACAGATTTATGAAAAATTAGTAGCTATTCAGTACGGTGATGAAACAGATCCCCATAATTGGGTTGAAATTATTAAATAAATGTTATTATAACTTATAAAAAACAACAATTAGTTGCTTTTTATGGTTTAAGTTTTGGAAAAGGTAATTCATGAAGATACTTGAAAGATATTATAAAAAAAGAGGTAGAAAAATACCTTACTATGCAAAATATCCCCTGTGGCTAATTTTATGGAAACCTATCAGAAAATACCTGAGTGTGGTTGTGATTCCAAATACTCCCTTTAATGGAATCCGTATAGGATTATACCGATTAATTGGATATAAAATTGGCAAAAATACTTTTATTGGCATGAAATGTTATCTGGACGATATTGAGCCTAAAAACACTACCATAGGAAATGGCGTAACCATTTCTTATGGTTGCTATTTTGCGTTGCACGGAAAAGGTCAGAGTAGATTAACAATTAAAATTGAAGACGGTGCATACATTGGTATGCGATGCAATATAATTTCAGGTAAGAATCAACTAATTCTTGGAAAAGGTAGTATAATAGGTGCAGGAAGTCTGGTTAATAAATCTGTTCCGGAAGGACAAAAGGTTGCAGGAGTGCCTGCTAAAATTCTTAGTAAAAAATAACATCATTTGTAAAAAGTAGTAACCTCAGGAAAACAAATTTCACGGCTTCAGTTCTTCCAGTATTTTTGAACTTATCCAGTAAATATTAGATTTCTCATTTATATCATTATACCGTCCGAAGAAAATATATTTACCATCAGGTGAAAGCGAAGGGCACGTTTCAGAGAATTCTGTATTAACTTGTTGGCCTAAATTTACAGGTTTGCTCCATCCCCCATCTTCATTTCTAAAAGCAATATAAATATCTTTTTTGCCATTTGAATCATCTCCTGATGCATCAAGTAGTACAAAACTTTCGTCGGAAGAAATAAAACCATGTCCTCCTTTTTCAATTTTGGGATCAATTATTCTGTCATATCTTCCATTCTCAAAAGGCGACATTAATATTTTTCGTTTCATCACATCGGTGTAATACATATTCTGATTATTACTTAATGTAGAATAGAATAGTATTTTTCCCGACTTGTTAATAGGTGAATTTAACTCTATACCTCCACTCCATCCTGAATCTGTTTTTAATGACTTCCATAGTTTAACTGAATCATTATATACGACTGCATAGAAAACAGAGCTTCCGTTCGGACTAAAAAATGCTTCTTGCTCCCACAATCCTTTTTGATTTAGATTTGCTTTTTTAGGTTCAAACCATCTATCACCTTCTCTATTAAGTAACAATAAACCTGTCAATTGCGCCTGATCACCTGCGCTTTCTGCAGTAAAAAAAATTTGATCCTGATTTGGCGATATTGCCAGACCATATTCATATCTGTCTGAAACAGAAACAATTCCTGGGGCAAAGATTTCTGCTGTATCACCAGGAATCTCCATTCCTAAATAATCACCTTCTACATTTTTTATATAATTCTGAGAATAAGCAGGATTATATAGGAAAAATATCAAAAAAGCTAATATTAAATATTTCATAAAACTTTGTAAGGATTTAAAAAAGGGAGTTCAATAAAACTCCCTGTAAATTTGCTATTACATCTATTGTTCAAATTCTTTGAGTTCTATTTTCATACCGGATTCGGCTTCAAAATCTTCAACTTCATCTATCATATCAGGATCAGATTTGTCATAATACCAGTTTACTTTTACCTCGCCTCCCTGATCTTCATAATCCTTTAACAGCTCCAATATATCAAGCACACACTTGGTTGAGCTTGTGTTTAAATAGATCAGTTTTATATTTACTTCTAATTTCCTTTTAATGTTTTTAGTATAATCTTTTAACCAGTTTATTAATGGCAGATAAAACTTATACGTTTCTTCCATATACGATTCTCCTTTTAAATCACAAATACCCTGGTCAGCATTGAAATTAACTTCGGGGAAATATGGCGTAGTTGGCGAGCTTTGTAAAGAAATATTTTCCATAATATATTGCTTTTTAATATTTATCAATTGTTACCGTAAGAGAAAAATAGGAAAAATCTTCATCTATTTCCTCAACCTTATAATCCAGCTTATTTCGGGAAAGCATTACAGCCTGAATTAGTCCGATTCTTGCTCCGAATTTTTCTCCAGGAGAATTTATTCTTTGTTCCCTTTTAAGTTCTCTTAATTTACCCTGATCAGAAGCATTTACCAACTCACAACGTTCAGCTAAAATATTAGCATCTGTAACTTTAACCTGATTTTTGGTTGTAAAGCTGTACGATTCACCCAATTCCGTTAAATAGAGTTCTCCTATTCCAATTCTCTGAACATTATTTACCATATGGAAATCTTCTGAGTAATTTGAAACATTTTGTGAAAGTTCAATGAAAATTTTAAATAATTTCTTTCGTGCATTTATATAAATGTCATTAAAATTTCTGATATTCATTCCAAAAACAGAAATTAATTCAATGTAAAAAGGACCTCTGTATGATAATAATGTTTTGCTTTTCATAAGTGAAACAATATTCGTATCAATCATCAGATTAATTTATTTTTATTCCTATTAATGTAATATCATCCCGCTGTTCTTCATCCCGCTGGAAATCATTTAGCTCTTTTTCTATTATTTCTTTCTGAACATCCATTGGTTCTGCAATACTGCTCAATATAACTTCTTTAAGTCTGTTACTTCCGAAACGTTTACGTTCCAAATTATTCTGGTCAGTTAAACCGTCCGAAGATAAATAAAGTATATCTCCGGTTTCAGTCTGAATAATATGGTTATTGAATGTTTCATTCTTTTTATCCTTTTTTGCACCTCCTATTGATATTCTGTCGCCTTTGATTTCATTAAATTCGGAAGTTTTATTTTTAAAAATAAACAATGGTCTTTTTGCACCGGAAAATGCAATTTCATTTGATTTTAAGTCAATAGAAATAAAACATACATCCATACCATCATTATTTTCTGTTTCATCCTGTCTTAACGATTCAATAATTTTTTCATCTAATAAAGATAATATTTTTGATGGTTCTGACACCTGTTTCTCCAAAACAATTTCATTTAACAAACTACTCCCAATCATCGACATAAATGCGCCTGGTACTCCATGACCAGTACAATCAACAGCCGCCAAAAAAGCTCTGTCTTTTAGTCGGGTAAACCAATAAAAATCTCCTGAAACTATATCCTTTGGTTTATAAATGATAAAACTATCAAACAGGTTTTTAATCTGATTCTTAACCGGCAAAATAGCCCTTTGAATATTTTGTGCATACTGAATGCTTGAATTGATTTTTTGATTTTGTAAATCCAGTTTGTCTCTCTGCTCTTCAATTTTATTTTTCTGTGTATTTATTTTTCGGTAGAATAATATTAAAACACCTGAAAAAATAAGAATAGCAATAAAGCCATAAATAAGAAAATTCCTGACAAGTCTTTCAAATTTCAATTGCGCTGCCTGTGCTCTTATTTTTGATTCCTGAAGTTCAAGTTGCGTTTTTTGTTCAGAGGAAACTTCTTCAACTTTTGCAAGAGAGCTTTCAGTTTCTATTAACTTATCAGTTTGTTCATCAAGCCTTTCTTTTGTTTGCTTTTTTTCTTCTTGTGCTTTATTTATTTCTGTAGCAGATTGTTGCTTAATATCTTTTATTTCTTCCTTTTTCAGGAATTTATCAATAGATGCAAATAAATCAAAATATTCTATGCTTTTTTCTGAGTTCCCTAAATTTTGATAATTATTTGCTAAAATTCCATAAAAACTCCTAACCAACTTTAAGTCATTCAATTCTTTAGCAATATCAACACCCTCCAGTGCTGATTTATTTGACTCGTCATAGTTCGTTAGTTGTTGATATGATTGCGAAATATTAATTAAGGCAGAAGTAATATTTTTTTTGTCATTAAGTTTTTTACTAATATTCAATCCTTTACTAAAGTATAATATTGCTGAATTATAATCCTCAGTTTCATCATAGATCATTCCAATATAATTTGTACTAAGTAGTATCCCATTTTGGTTTCCTGATTGCTCATTCAACTCGAGAACTCTTTTAAAATGATTTATTGAACGTGAGTATAACTGGTTATTCCAGCACAGAAATGCGGCTTTGTTTAACAAACCTAGTTCCTGTTGAGTATTATTTTCATTTTTATATTTTTCAATTTGATTTTCATATTCTGAAAGTTCCGTTTTTATATTTTCCGGTATTTCCTGTGCGAAAACTGAAAAATAAAAGAGCAGGTTAATAATTATCAGAAAATGAATTTTAATTGAGCTTCTCACACCAAAAAATTTATAAAGGTTAAAGTTATTTTATTTTTAATCCAAAAACAAGAATATCATCAATTTGCTCTGCCTCACCCCGCCAGTTATCATGAACGTTATTTAATATTTCCTTTTGAATATTCATAGGTTCATGACTAACTTTTACGAGCAATTCTTTAAATTGCTTATAGCGGAATTTTTTACCATGCGGCCCTCCAAACTGATCAGCATATCCATCTGAAAATAAATATATCTGATCGTTAGGTTCAAGATCAATGTTATGATTAGTAAAAGGTTTATTAAAGTTGATATGAATACCAACAGGCATTCTGTCACCTTTTATTTCTGTTAATTCATTGTTCTTGATAATATAAACAGGGTTATTGGCACCGGAAAACTGAAGCTTATTGTTTTCGCAATCAATTATGCAAAGAGAAATATCTAGTCCGTCCTGTGCTTCCCCTGTTTCACCAGTCTGGTTTAGAGATTGCATAATATGATCTCTAAGCTGTTCCAGAATATCGCTGGCTGTACTAAAATTATTACCGACTATAATTTCTTTCAAAAATGCGGAACCTAACATGTGCATTAAGGCTCCTGAAATACCATGACCAGTACAATCGCCAACAGCAATAATTTTTTTGTTTCCCTGACATGAAACCCAGTAAAAGTCTCCGCTAACATGTCTTTTAGGTTGATGCAAAATGAAATAATCATGAAAGAATTTTTCAATAAAATCAAGCTGAGGTAAAATAGCGTGCTGTATTCTACTGGCATATCTTATATCTGCCATAATTTCCTTATTCTTGCGAGTAATCATCTCACGCTGTTTAAGTTCATTCTCAACCTGAAACTGAATTTTCTGATTTTTTTCATCAATTACTTTTTCCTTAATTCTAATGGAATTTATGATTCCCTTTAGGTTAAAAGCCGTGTTTATATTAGAAATTAAAGTAACATCCTTAAAAGGCTTGTGAATAAAATTTATTGCCCCCGCTTTAAACAGAGCATTGTAATTTTTTGATGAAGAAAGTGCAATAACCGGCAATTTTTTATTTTTAGTTATATACTCAAGTAAATCAATGTTTTTTTGTATCTGATTTTCAGAAATGTCAAAATCGAAAAGAACTATGTCAGGTAATATCTTGTCAATACAATCCGGAACTATATCAGAATTTATTGGGGCATTTATATTTAATAACGGAAATTCTTTTTTTAAAATGGAATTGATCCTTTCTGCACTTTGGTCTTCTATATTTATTAAGAGTAATTTTTGATCCATTTTAAGTATCTAATAATTTGGCAAATAAAAATAGTGAATACTAACAGATAATTCTAGAATCTGAACGTATTTTTTGATTTTTAGATGCATGCTTTATTGCTGTTTTTGATGAAATAGCAAAAAGTATGTATAAACAACTTTATAATGAGATTAAAAAACAAGGTAAAAAAATTATTATTTAGTTTAATTGTTATATTTTTAAACGGGAAAACTGAATAATAATTCTACCATTAACCTTTATGAGCTATAAAATATTAATTGCAGATGATAATAGTGATGCATTTGAATATTTGCAAGATGTTCTTAAAGATGATAATGACGAATTTAGAATTATTAAAACTGCCAAAAATAACATTTACAGTACTTCGCTTGAACACAATCCTGATATTATTTTAGTCAATGTTGAATCATTGTCAAGACATGGTATTGAAAGTATCATGTCATTAAAGCAGGATAAGTTAACCCACGGGATACCTGTTTTACTTATTACCGAATATTCTCCCAGAACAAATTTTGACCGCATATTTGAATATGGTATAGTGGATTTCATTAAAAAACCATATTCAAAAGATGAGTTATTAATGCGTATCGAAGCAGCTGAGAGTCGAAGAGAATTTCAGCATGATATTTATAAAGAACACGAATTACTTCGTGAACTTTCTATTGTCGCAAAAAAGACTGCAACAGGTGTAGCTATATTAAGTGGCGACGGTATAATCGAATGGGTTAATGAAGGATTTGAGAAGATGTATGGCTATGATCTGGAAGAATTTAAAGAGAAATTTGAAGCTAGTATTTTTAACAAAGACTACAATCCTAAATTAGCAAATGCCATATCAAAATGTAAAGAAGGTGCTGATAGTTTTGTTTATGAAAACAAATGGGAAACAAGTGAAGGGAATCCAATATGGGTTCATACAACGCTTACCCCTGTTTACAACGAGCAGGATATAATAATTAAATATATTGCAATTGAATCAAATGTAACGGCAATTAAGGAAGCGGAAGAAAGGCTTGAAGCTAAAAACGAAAGTTTATTAACTTTAACAGAACATCTGGAAAATTCTAATGTTTTACTTGAAAAACAAAGAGAGGAAATAGAAATACAAAAAGAGTTTATCACTGAACAAAAGAAAAAATCTGATGAACTTCTGCTTAATATACTCCCATTCGAAACTGCTGAACAATTAAAGAAAAAAGGGTTCGCAAAATCGAAACAATACAAAATGGTTTCGATTCTTTTTACAGATTTTAAGGATTTTTCGAAACTTACCGGTGTAATGGAAAGTCAGGAATTAATTAATGAATTAAATGTTTATATCCAAAAATTTGACGAACTAATTGAAGGACATTATATAGAAAAAATTAAAACTATTGGTGATGCATATATGTGTGCAGGCGGTTTACCATTAAGAAATAAAAGTAATCCGATAGATATTACTCTTGCCGGACTTGAAATCCAAAAGTTTATGAATGATTACGCGAAAGAGAAAAAAATAAATGGAGAAACTGCCTGGGAATTGCGTTTAGGCATTCATACAGGAGAAGTAATTGCCGGAGTAATTGGAAAGAAAAAATTTGCATACGACATCTGGGGTGATGCAGTAAATAAAGCAAGCAGGATGGAGCAATCAGGTGAGGTTGGGAAAGTAAACGTATCAGGTGATACTTATGAGTATATTAAAGAATATTTTGACTGTACTCACCGTGGTAAAGTTGAAGTAAAAAACAATATCGAACTTGATATGTATTTTGTAAACAGGTTAAAACCTGAATTTTCTGAAGATAAAGAAGGCGTAATTCCAAATGCAGAATTCCGGAAATTATTATCCAAATACTAAACTTAAACTTTATTTTAGCATTTCCTTATTAAAATTTATTGGTAAAAACTGATTAATATTCTTTGCCACGGTTACTTTATTTTCTCCATAAAGAATAACCTGTATATCTTTTCCAACTCTTTTTTCACTTTCCAACATCACCTGCAAGCAAGATCCACATGGAGGCACCGGATTTTTAATAATTCCGTTTTTTGTATTTGCAGTTACAGCAATCGATTTAATAGCAACATTAGGATATTTTGAATTTGCATAAAAAATTGCAACTCTTTCTGCACACAATCCGGAAGGATAGGCCGCATTTTCCTGATTACTACCCTGAATAATCTCGCCGTTTTCAAGCAAAACTGCTGCGCCGACTTCAAATTGCGAATAAGGAGCATAAGCATTAATCGCTGCTTCTTTGGCTTTTTTTATTAATTCCTGCTGTTTTTTATCAAGTTCGGCAGGAGAATTGTAATCAATTAATATAGATTTTATTTCGCGTTTATTCATCTTAAGGTTTTTATTTCAACAATGTAATAATCAAAATATTTAAACGAATATTTTTTTTACATTTGTTCAAAATAACAAAAAAAATGACAAAAAAGCTATTATTACCCATAATCCCGTTATTAATATTTGGCTGTAAGGTACAGCAAGTGCCAGTATCAAATCAAAACAACAATATTCTAAAGAGCCGAAAAGGATATATAGCGAGCTATAATGATTTGGCTGTTAAAGAAATGAAAAGAAGCGGTATTCCTGCCAGTATTACACTGGCACAGGCTATGTTAGAGTCTGATAATGGAAACAGTACACTTGCCAGGAAAGCAAATAATCACTTCGGAATAAAATGTCACAGTAGCTGGAATGGACCTAAAGTATATCATGATGATGACAGGAGAAATGAATGTTTCAGAAAATACAAATCTGTTTACGAATCATACATCGATCATTCAAGCTTTATTGTAAACGGGAACAGATATCAGTTTTTATTTAATTATAAGGCTAATGATTATAAATCATGGGCGAAGGGTTTACAAAAAGCAGGATATGCAACCAGCAAAACATATGCCTCAATGTTAATTAAGATTATTGAAGATAATAAGCTATATCTTTTTGATACCGGAAATGGTATATCAAATACGTATTCGGAAGAAGCACAGCCTGATTCTCTAAAAATAGTTCCTGGCGATGTAGATAATTTCTCCATTAGTATTAATAAACATAAAGTCTACAATAAAAATCGTATAGATTATATTATTGTTAAAAAAGGAGATACTTTTCAGGATTTAACCGAGGAATTCGGAATGTTGTTATTCGAATTATATAAATACAATGAATTAGAACAATCAGCAAAATTAATTGATGGTCAAATACTATATCTGCAACCAAAAAGAAGTAAAGCAGGACATGGCTTAGAATATCATGAAGTAAATGAAGGAGAAACTATGTATCTTATTTCTCAAATGTATGGTATAAAACTTAATAAACTTTATGAAAAAAACCTGATGAAAAAAGGTTCTGAACCTGAAGTCGGTCAAAAACTCTGGTTAAGAAAGTTAAAAACTCAACAGGATGTTATTGATGAAACACCTGTTATAAAAGAATTTGACAAGGAATAATATTAATTTAACAGAGAACTGTTTTATTAGCAATTCTTCATAAAAATAAAGGCCGTCTCAAAAAAATTGAGACGGCTTTTAAATTTTTAAATGAGCGTAATATCTTTAGACTAAGCTAATTTTACATTTACTGCATTTAATCCTTTTTTACCTTCTTGTAATTCGAAAGTAACTTCGTCGTTTTCATTAACTTCATCAATTAAACCAGATACGTGTACAAAGTACTCTTTTTCTGTTTCTGTGTCTTTAATGAATCCATAACCTTTTGATTCATTGAAAAATTTTACTGTTCCTTTATTCATAATAGTAATTTAAAAAAATTTAGTATAAATATAAGCATATATTGTATTGCTTATATAAAAATATCAAAAAAAAACACTATCTGTATGATTTAAGCCAACTTTATACTAATGCCGGGTATAAGATTTGGAAGATTAATTTGCTCAGGCACAAATCTTTGACCAAGAAAGTTTTTTACATACTCTATATATTTCATTTTATAATACTCTACTTTTAATTCCATAACAACCTGATATACAGACTGTATTTTGGTTGCTAAATATGCTTTTGATCCGGCAAAAGCAAACCCCTCTTCCATATTTCCCGTTGCAGCATTATGTAGTGCTTGTGCTATACAGTAAGGAACATTTTTAGAATCACACGACTTGAGACATTTCCAATAACATTTAAACGGTTTGGTCTTGCCTGAGTTAATCTGATCAACAAATTTATTTCGTATTGCTCGTCCCGGAAGCCCTACAGGACTATTAATTATTGTAATATCTTCTTCTTTGCTATTAATGTAAGTTTCTTTAAATTTTATTGATGCATCACATTCATGAGTTGGAACAAATCTACTTCCCATTTTTACTCCCTTTGCTCCCTTTTGCATAATTTCATACATATCGCGGCCAGAATACACCCCTCCACCAGCAATTACAGGTACCTCTTTTTTGAATTCTTTTTCAAAATGACTGATTTCTAAAACTGTTTCTTCAACTAAATCAGCCAAAGGTACAACATCATTTAAAAGATCTTCTTTTTTAAATCCAAGATGTCCACCTGCCATGGGTCCTTCAACAACAACTGCATCAGGTATATAATTAAAGTTTTTTGCCCAATATGAAAAAATTACTTTAGCCGCTTTTGCCGACGATACTTTAGGAATAAATTTGGTATGAATATTATCAAATCCTTTTTCCGTAACATATTGTGGCATTCTTAATGGCAAACCTGCACCTAAAATGATCACATCAATTTTTTCTTCAAGAGCAACAGTAAGTAACTCTTCGTAATCTGTTACTGCAACCATTAAATTTACACCAAGAACGCCATTTGTTAAGCTTCTGGCTTTTCGTATTTCTTTTCGCAATGCTCTTTTATTTGCCTCACGGTAATTTTTCATATAATCAGGCTCGGTCATTCCTATTGCCACTGCAGAGATAATACCTATTCCTCCCGCATTTGCAACTGCTGATGCTAATCCGGACAATGAAATAGCAACTCCCATGCCTCCCTGAATTATTGGCAAATTAACTTTTAAGTTTCCTATGTTTAATGGATTCATGATTCAATATAGTTTAAAACAAGGCAAAATTAATTGGAAACACTGTATTCAGGAAAAAATAGGTGCTAATAGTATAAGTTAGGTTTAAAATAACTCGTTTAGGGATGAAAATTCTTTATTCAGGGGCGAATTAAGCATATTTCTGACGTGAACTAAATAAGTTCTTTTAATTTATATGCGAAATTTTTAGAAACAGGTATAGAAAAATCCAGGTTTTCAAAAAATAGTTTATATCCTTGAATGCTTCCTTCGATTTTATCAATATAATTTACATTTACCATAAATGATCGGTGGCATTTAAAAATAAACTTATGCTCATGTAATAATTCTTCTGCTTTACTTAAACTAGTTCTTATCATCTGGTTTTTTATCTTTTCACCTTCTTTCCAAAACACTTCAATGTAATTATTAGCTGCACGAATCAACAATAAAAAACTAACTTTTATTGAAAGATTGTCTTTAACATAATCTGATTGGAAATGCACCAATTTTTCTTCGATTGATTTATTTTCCTGAAGTTTCCTATTAATTCCTTCGGCAAGATTAAGATATGAACGTAACTTCCTGTTTTGATTAACGGTTATTAGTCCTGTGATTGGTATAACCGCAATTAGTATTAAGCCCAGAATCATTTTAAAATCAATATTAAATATGCCTAAAGCCTTGTAATAAAGAAAATAACCAACCGAAATAGTAGATAAAATCCAAATATTCCATATAATCTCTTTTTTGATATTCCAAATACGCTTCAAAAATATTTTTGGAAATAAACTGGGAAGTATTAATAAATTTAAACTTAAAGAAAGAAATGTAATTACACCTAAACCAGTAACAACATATATCTTTTGTTTATTAGCCATAGAACTTACATCAAGCGGTTGAAAAAGATATAAAAAGGCTAAAACTCCTAAACTTAAGAAAAATATAAGTTTACTATTATATTTTAGATCATCATTAAATGGAAAAGGCTTTCTTAAAAATTCAAACATAGCAAAAGAATAATATTTTTTGATTGCTCTAAATTAGAATATTTTTTTTACTTATTTACTTTATAATTTTAAAGAGGTTCCAATGTTGCTAAATCAAAACGAAAATAACAGTATTATACTATGCGAGAATTGAAAGAAAATAATCCCATAAAGGATCCTTTGGAGGATTTGCAATTACATTCATCTTTTCTTTTTTTACAGGGTGAATAAGTTCTATTTTACGGGAATGCAAACTAATTCCACCATCGGGATTAGATCTTGGAAATCCATATTTTAAGTCACCTTTTATCGGGCATCCAATTTTTGTTAACTGACACCGAATTTGGTGATGTCGTCCTGTAAGCAAATCAACTTCTAACAAATAATAATTATCAGCCGAGGCAATTAATCTATAAGATAACTCTGCTAATTTTGAGTTCTTAACTTCTTTATCGTAAGCAAACGATTTATTCTTTTTTTGATCACGAACAATGTAATGTTCTAAATAATCTGAATCTTTTTGAGGTCTGTTTTTTACAATTGCCCAATAGGTTTTCTGAACTTCTTTTTTTAAAAACATTTCATTCAAACGTGTAAGAGCTTTACTTGTTCTTGCAAACAGTATTGCACCGCTCACTGGACGATCAAGTCTGTGAGTTACGCCCAGATATACTTCTCCGGGTTTATTGTACTTCTTTTTTATGTATGATTTAACTTTCTCAGAGAGAGGCTCATCACCGGTTTTATCACCCTGAACAATATCGGAGTTTTTTTTATTTACAGCAATTATGTGATTATCTTCAAACAGAATTTCCATGTTCTTATTTTTACTATTTTAAAAAAAGAATCCGGGATCAAACCCGGAACAAAATTTATACAATATTTAATTAATGCTTAATATTGCTCTTTCTCGTTCGGAAAATCAAGCGATTTAACATCATTTATATATGATTTTACCGAACCTTTAATCTCTTCAGATAAATTATGATAACGACGTAAAAATCTTGGGGAGAACTCCTGTGTAATACCCAGCATGTCATGTAGTACAAGTACTTGCCCGTCAACTTCATGTCCTGCACCTATACCTATTATTGGGATAGTAAGTTCATTAGCCACTTTAGCAGCTAAACTAGCAGGTATTTTTTCAAGTACAATAGCAAAACAGCCTGCATCCTGTAATTTATGAGCATCTTCAATAAGTTTCTTTGCTTCTTCCTCTTCCCGTGCTCTTACAACATAAGTTCCAAATTTATGAATTGATTGTGGAGTTAATCCCAAATGTCCCATTACCGGTATTCCAGCGGATAAAATTCTCTGAACCGACTCAATAATTTCACTTCCGCCTTCAATCTTAACAGCATGACCACCTGTTTCTTTCATCATTCGAATAGCACTGGTTAAAGCTTCTTTTGAATTACCCTGATATGATCCAAAAGGTAAATCTACAACAACCAAAGCCCTGCTTACCCCTTTAACAACAGATTTGGCGTGATAAATCATTTCATCCATTGTTATTGGCAGCGTAGATTCATTACCTGCCATAACATTCGATGCTGAATCCCCGACTAAAATAACATCTATCTCTGCCTGATCAAGAATTCGGGCCATAGAGTAATCATAAGCTGTTAACATTGCTATTTTGATACCCTGAAGCTTCATTTCATTTAGAACATGTGTTGTTACTCTTCTAACTTTTTGATGAACTGACATAATGATATTTATTTAATTCACACGACAAAGCTACAAATAATACAAAACAAATACTCAAAATTTAATAAACAAACATGATAATAAAATATATATTATTATGGAACTGTCATTATGTCTTTTTGTCATAAAAGAAGAACAAACAATAGGAAAATCAGAACCAACAGGTGTCATAATTTCATAAAAACCACTCCATTTTCTATTGGCATAATGATTGTTTAAATAAATATCGAATTAAATTACTGAAAAAAGATTTACAAAATATCATTAAATAAAATAATAAAATGGGTAAAATAATTGGAATAGATTTAGGAACAACAAACTCATGCGTATCCGTAATGGAAGGTAGCGAGCCTGTTGTTATACCAAATAGCGAAGGGAAAAGAACTACACCTTCTATAGTAGCTTTTGTTGAGAATGGAGAACGTAAGGTTGGGGATCCTGCTAAACGTCAGGCAATAACAAATTCAACAAAAACTATTTCTTCTATTAAAAGATTTATGGGAGAAACTCATGATAAGATGTCAAAAGAAATAAAAAGGGTTTCTTATAAAGTTGTAAAAGGAGAAAATAATACTCCAAGAGTACAGATTGATGACAGACAATATTCTCCTCAGGAAATTTCTGCAATGGTTCTTCAAAAAATGAAGAAAACTGCTGAAGATTATCTTGGACAGGAAGTTACAGAAGCTGTTATTACTGTACCTGCATATTTTAGTGATTCTCAGCGTCAGGCCACAAAAGAAGCCGGAGAAATCGCCGGTCTTGAAGTAAAACGAATTATAAATGAGCCAACTGCTGCTGCACTGGCTTACGGACTTGACAAAAAAGACAAAGAAATTACAATTGCTGTATTTGACTTAGGTGGTGGTACTTTCGATATTTCTGTTCTTGAACTTGGTGATGGAGTATTTGAAGTAAAATCAACAAATGGTAATACACATTTAGGCGGAGATGATTTTGATGAGATGGTGATTAATTGGTTAGCAGAAGAATTTCTTAAAGATGAAGGTATTGATTTAAGAAAAGATCCTATGGCTCTTCAACGATTAAAAGAAGCTGCAGAAAAGGCCAAAATTGAATTATCAAGTTCAACAAGCACAGAAATCAACCTTCCTTATATTATGCCTGTTGATGGTGTTCCAAAGCATCTTGTAAAATCATTATCGAGATCGAAATTTGAACAGTTAGCAGATAAATTAATTCAGGCTACACTCGATCCTTGTAAAAAAGCACTAAAAGATGCTAATATGCAACCATCTGATATAGACGAAGTTATTTTAGTTGGTGGATCAACCCGTATTCCTGCAATTCAGGAAGTTGTTGAGAAATTTTTTGGAAAAAAGCCTTCAAAAGGAGTTAATCCTGACGAAGTTGTTGCAGTTGGTGCTGCAATACAGGGAGGTGTTTTAACCGGAGATGTTAAAGACGTTTTATTACTGGATGTTACTCCGTTATCATTAGGAATTGAAACTATGGGTGGTGTATTAACCAGGTTAATAGAATCAAATACAACTATACCTACTAAAAAATCAGAAACTTTTACTACCGCAGCTGATAATCAGCCTTCAGTTGAAATACATGTTTTACAGGGTGAAAGACCAATGGCAAAAGATAATAAAACTATTGGCCGTTTCCATTTAGATGGTTTACCACCAGCTCCAAGAGGAGTTCCTCAGGTTGAAGTTGCTTTTGATATTGATGCAAATGGTATTATTCATGTAACAGCTAAAGACAAAGCGACAAATAAAGAACAAAGTATCCGCATTGAATCATCATCAGGATTAACCGATGACGAGATTAAAAAGATGCGTGATGAAGCAAAAGCAAATGAAGATGCTGATAAAGAAGTTCGCGAAAGAGTTGATAAGATAAATGCTGCAGACGGTTTAATTTTCTCCACTGAAAAGCAATTAAAAGAATTTGGAGATAAATTATCTGCCGATAAAAAAGTAAATATTGAAAAAGCTTTAGCAGATTTAAAAGAGGTTCATAAAAAAGAAGATTTAGCAGAAATTGAAGCTAAAACGGAAGCTCTTAATAATGCATGGAAAGAAGCATCTGAAGAAATGTATAAAGCAAGTCAGGAAGCTGGTGCACAGCAGCCCGGAGGACCTGAAGGACCTCAGGATGCCGGACAGCCAACATCTGACAGTAAGGATGAAGAAGTAACTGACGTAGATTTTGAAGAAGTTAAGTAAAATTTATATTTTTCTATAAAGAAAGAGTTCTCAAATGAGAGCTCTTTTTTTTATATAACCAAAACTTAAATGTAAAATATTCTTTTTAATATTGTAAAAAAGATATAAATATGAAATACATAAAAATTATTCCGGCCATTCTATTAATTACTGTTAACTTTTTTGCTGTTGCGCAAAACAATAATTCAGATAATATAATCGACGAAAGAGGATTTAAACAAGGATTTTGGGAAAAACATTATGACAATGGTAACATTCAGTATCAGGGATATTTCAAAGATAACAAACCTGTTGGCGAATTTAAAAGATTCACAAAAAAAGGAGTCTTAAAAGTAATTTTAAATTATCATGAAAATTCCAATAAAATATATGCGAAATTTTATCATCCGGGCAAAATAATTCAGGCAGAGGGATTTTATTTGGGTCAAAACAAGGATAGTATCTGGAGTTATTATTCAGTAGACGGATATCTCATAAATCAGGTAAGCTATATTGATAATATAAAAACAGGGACTGAAAAGCAGTTTTATCAGAACGGGAATATTCACGAAAAAAGTGAATGGAAAGATGGGGTTAAAGATGGTTTAGTCATGCGATTTTACGATTCAGGTAAAGTAATGATGAGAATATTCTATATGAACGGACGTCTTGAGGGAGAATATAATGTTTATGGACCCGATGAAAATATATTAATTCAGGGACAATACGAAAATAACAAACGAGAGGGAAAATGGATATATTATAAAGATAACGGACATATTAAAGATGAATTAAATTACACAAATGGAGTTGCCGATAACCAGGAAGAATTGGAAAGACTGGAAAATGAATATATTGAAATGATGGAAAAAAACAAAGGCAAATTCAAGGAGCCTACTGAAGACATGTATAACGCTATTCCTCCCGGTAAGTAATCTACTAATGAATAAGCCAAAAGTACTTTTAGGTATGAACGGAGGAATAGACAGCTCTCTTTCTGCTTTATTGTTACCGGAACAGGGCTATGATATAATCGGTCTTAAGGAAAAAGTTAAACCGAGGAATTTTATCTCAACAAACGAAAAAATTCCGAACAGTCTGCCGTTTTTTATGAAGGAGAAGATCTGATTGGAGGAGGAATTATTATATAAATCCATTAACTTTATTCTGAAATATTAGTATACAATAAATGAAGAAAAATTCAGGTGTCAGGTTATACAAATGAAATATTTATATACAATCATTCTTTCTTTTATTTTTTTTATTAGCAGTTATTCTCAGGTTGCTGAAAATTGCTATAGGTTATTTCTAACCGATAAAAATGATAACGGATTTACAATTGATAAGCCGGAAGAATTTTTGAGTCATGAATCAATTGACCGGCGAATTAAACAAAATATTTCTATTGCTATAAACGACTTGCCGGTATCCGGAGTTTATATTGACAGTCTTAAATCATTAGGACTCAAAATTCTTAACCGATCCAGGTGGTTTAACAGTGTGGTTATATATTCAACCAATACAATTCTAATTGATACTATAACTAACCTGGAATTTATTAAATCAAAATATAAAACTCACTCAGGCTTATCAACTTCTATATATAAAAACTCTTTGGAAAGACAGAACCTGACATTCCTAACTGAAAGTAGTCCGGATTACGGTGATGCAATAACTCAGATTAGTATGTTAAACGGTCATGTTCTGCATCAAAGTGGGTATTTAGGTTCTGGAATGACCATTGCAGTTATAGATGCCGGTTTTTATAATGTTGATTTATTACCATCATTTGATAGTTTATGGTTAAATAATCAAATTTTAGGAGTTAAAGATTTTGTTGACAAAGATGGACAGCTTTTTGATGCCTCAAGTCATGGAATGAAAGTTCTTTCAATAATGGGAGGAAACATCCCTGGAGAGTTAATCGGAACAGCTCCTAAAGCGGATTATTGGTTATTAAGAAGCGAAGATGCATCATCGGAATTCGCCATTGAAGAAGATAATTGGGTAGCTGCAGCTGAATTTGCCGATAGTATTGGAGTTGATATCATAAACTCTTCATTAGGTTATACTGAATTTGATGATACAACTCAGAATTATACTTATAATGAATTGGATGGTAATACTGCGTTTATTACTCAGGCTGCTGATATTGCAGCATCAAAAGGAATTTTGGTTATTACAAGTGCAGGAAATCTTGGCGATGATCAATGGGAACATATTTCTGCTCCGGCAGATGGAGATAGTGTATTAACTGTTGGAGCAGTTGATTCTTATGCTTCATATGCATATTTTAGTGGTTTAGGACCAACAGCCGATGGCAGAGTAAAACCTAACATTTCTGCAATGGGTTATCAGACAGCTCTTCAGGGAATCGACGGAAGTATAACAACGGGAAATGGCACTTCATTCTCCACTCCTTTAATTTCAGGTTTAGCAGCCTGTTTATGGCAGTCATATCCGGAATTAACTAATATGGAAATACTAAAAAAAATTGAGGAAAGTTCTAATCAGTATTCAAGTCCCGATTATAAAACCGGATATGGCATACCCGATTTTGGCAGAGCATCCGGGCTAACAAGTTCCGATATTTCTATTTTACAGAAAAATATATTTATCAAAGTTTACCCAAATCCTTTTTATTCAAATATTTATGTAGAAATATCTCAAAAATCAGAAACTATTGTCACTATTGAATTATTTAATATTACAGGGAGAAAAGTTTATCAATCGGAAAAAATTTCGGGTAAGTTCAATACGATAGAAATATCTGACAACCTGGAGAATCTTCCTTCAGGAATTTATCTTCTTAAGATACAAACCGGCAATAGAAATATAAGTAAAAGAATCTGTAAAAATAAATAGAACATGATACAGAAAATTACTTTACTGGAATTAAATAAAAATATACAGGAAAAACTTAATAATAGTTTTCCTGAATCTATATGGGTAGTAGCCGAAATTAGCGAAATAAACGTTAATCGCAATGGTCATTGTTACCTGGAATTAATAGAAAAAGACGCTGTAAATGAAAACATTATTGCAAAAACACGTGCAACTATATGGGCTTTCACTTACCGCATGTTAAAACCTTATTTTGAAAATGCTGCAAAGCATGAACTTAGCCAAGGATTAAAGGTGTTAATTCATGTGAATATTGAGTTTCACGAATTGTATGGTTTAAGTCTGAACATTACTGATATTGACCCAAATTATACCGTAGGAGATCTGGCACAGAAAAAAGCACAAACTATCAGGGAGCTGGAATCTGAAGGAGTTATAAATATGAATAAAGAACTTCCGTTTCCTGTTGTTCCACAAAAAATTGCTGTAATATCTTCTGAAACTGCTGCCGGATATCAGGATTTCATTAATCAGCTTACTAATAATTATAATGGCTATAAATTCTACACAAAACTTTTCCCAACTATAATGCAGGGAATGCAGGCAGAAGAATCTATAATAAAATCGCTGGAAAGAATATATGAAAATGAAAACCATTTTGATCTTGTAGTAATAATACGTGGTGGTGGATCACAATCTGATCTGCAGTGTTTTAACAATTATCTTTTAGCCTCAAATATTGCTCAGTTTCCGTTACCGATAATTACAGGTATCGGGCACGATAAGGACGAATCAGTAGTTGATATTGTTGCACATAAAAAGCTAAAAACACCAACTGCTGCTGCAGAATATATTATTGAGAAGGTTTCATTGTATGAAGAAAACCTATTTTTATTTGAAGAACAAATAAAAGATATAAGTGCCGGAATTATTAATGATCAGAAAACCAAATTCATTGGAATCAGTAAACTTATGCTCCCTTCGGTTAAAATTATTTTAGAAAAATACAATAATCATTTAGACAGATATAAAGACCAGTGTACCAACAATATAAACAAGCTAACAACAAGGAGTTATGTTAAATTAACTCAATATGTAAAATTATTCGAGAATAAACTACAGAAGAATTTTAACTCTAAATTAAATAAGATCAGTAAATTGGAGTATAATTTATCATATAAGGCCTTATTCCTGATCCAAAGAAATAAATTACTATTGGATAAGTTAAATAATACAGCTGAATTAGTAAATCCGGAAAATATATTAAAAAGAGGCTTTTCATTAACCTGGTTGCATGGCAAAAGAATAAGTAACACTAATAATATTAATAAAAATGATATAATAATAACTAAACTTTCTTCAGGGTTTATCCGTAGTACTGTTAAAGAAAAATCAAAAATACTAAAAGATATTTTAAAAAACTGATTAACAATTATTTGCATCATTTTTTTAAATTTAACAATTATTTCATAACTTGATAAATTATAAATTGACCTTAAATACCATGCATAAAGTTAAATTCATCCTGTTAGTAACATTAACATTCATATCATCACTTTCATTTTCTCAAAATGAAAGAACAGTAATTGACAGTCTGTTAAATGAGTTGGAAAGTGCAGATGATGAAAATAAAATAGAAATCCTTAATGAGTTATCATTGAAGTACTGGAACTTCTCACTGGACAGTAGTCTTTATTTTGCTAATGAAGCATTGAATATGGCACATATTGTCCAGGATAAAAAAGGAATATCAGACGCTTACAACAGAATAGGAAATGTATATTCTTTTCAGAATGAAAATGAACTGGCACTTGAATTTTATCAAAAGTGTCTGGATATTAGATTAGAATTAGACGATTCAAAAGGGGTTTCTAATATTTATAATAATTTTGCTGTTGCATATAGTGCTGAAAATCAGCTTGGCATTGCGCTTGAGTACTATTTCAAGGCACTCAAAGAAAGTAAAGAACGAAATGATAAAGTAGATATTTCCTTATATTATAATGCAATTGCCAATACATATGAACAACTCCCGGATTATAAAAATGCAATTGAGAACTTTTTGTTATCTCTGGAAATTACAATAGAAATTAATGACGAAAATACACAAGCTCTTATATATAACAGGTTAGGTAATATTTATCATGAAATTTCGAGTTATGAAGAAGCATTAAAATACTTTTTAGATGCTTTGGAGCTATTTGAAAAACACGATCGAAAAGATGGCATATCGATGATATACAATAATTTAGGGATAGTATATCAAAGTATAAAGGAAAACGATAAAGCCCTGAGCTATTATGAAAAATCACTTGAAATGGATATGGAAAGTGGTTTTAAAGAAGGACAAGCTACTGCTTATAACAATATAGGTACAGCATATGACGAAAAAGGAGATAAAGTAAGAGCTCTTGAGTACTATAATAAAGCTCTCGATTTAAATAAAGAACTTGACATTACCGATGGAATTGCTACTGCTCTGAATAATATTGGTTTAATATATCTTGATTTGGGCGAATACGATAAAGCATATAAAAATCTTTGGGAATCGACAGAAATTAGTAAAGAGTTAAATGATTTGTACAGTTTGTCTAATAATTACAATAATCTGGCAAATCTTTTCCTTCACCAGAAACAATACAATGAGGCTAAGAATTATTTGGAATTGGCCTCTGATCTTGCTAAAAAAGTTAACTCAAAAGAATGGCTGTCTGAATCGTACGATCTATATTCTAAACTATATACGGAGCAAAACGACTATAAAAATGCAATGGAATATTACAAATTATATTCTGAAACAAAAGATAGCATATATGAAAGAGCCAGTTCCAATAAGATGGCAGAAATGAAAATAAAATATGAAACCGAATTTCTTGAAACTGAAAATAAAATACTTAAAAAGGATAATGAAATTCATCTTCTGGAACTACAAAGACAAAAGAATATTAAAAATTACTGGATTGCATTTTCTATTCTCATCTTTGCTATGGCAGGTTTAGGGTTTAATCAGGTAAGATTAAAGAAAAAAACAAACAACTTACTTGCGTCAAAAAACAATCAGTTAAGAGATGCAAATAAAAAACTTATTGAATCAGAAAATAATTTAAAAGAACTTAATGCTACAAAAGACAAATTTTTCTCAATAATTGCACATGATCTAAAAAATCCGTTTCAGTCACTATTAGGTTTTTCCGAAACACTATTCAATCAGCTAGATGATCTGGAAAAAGATGAAGTTGTTGAATACTCACGACTTATTTACGTGTCGTCCCAAAACCTCTTTGATTTGCTGGGTAACCTTTTACAATGGGCAAAATCTCAGTTGGGTAGCATGAATTTATCTCCAAAAGATATTAACTTATATGAATCGCTTGATGATGTTTTATCGCTGTTGAATATTTCTGCTGAAAAGAAAAATATAACAATTAATAATCATATTTCTGATGATACTGTAGTTTTTGCCGATAAACACGTAGTATCAACATTACTTCGAAATTTACTAAGTAATGCTGTAAAATTTACAAACATTGGAGGTGAAATTATAATTTCTTCAACAATAACAGAAAAGGATATTACAATTTCAATAAAAGATAATGGCAAAGGAATTGGTAAAGAAAATATAGAAAAATTGTTCAGAATTGATCAGGAGTTCTCTACTAAAGGAACTGAAAATGAAACCGGAACAGGATTAGGATTAATACTTTGCAAGGAACTTATAACTCAAAGCAAAGGAGATATTTCAGTAAATAGTATTTTAGGAAAAGGTAGTGATTTCAGATTTACTTTACCTTTACAGGAATAAAAACAATTGAAATTGGTATTAAATTACACCTTAAGTATCTTATAGACAGTTTTGTGCATGAGTTTTATCAGGATCATCATATTATCCTTACTAGTAATAAATTTTAATATTGTTAATGCTGTCAACAACAATCAAACAAAAATTGACAGTCTTGAAAATATCTTAAAAAAAACAAAAGGAGAAAAATCTATTCCCTTATTATGGAAACTTTCCGAAGATTATCTTTTAACTGATGTAAATAAAAGTCTTACTTATGCAGGAAAGTCTCTCGAACTTTCAACTCAATACGAAAACGAATATTCTCTTGCAATTTCCCAAATACATATTGCTGATGCTTATTATGAAATGAGCCGCTATTTGCCTGCCATTGAATTTTATGAAAAAGCACTTGACTATTTTTACGACCAACGCACATCTGATTATAAAATATATATCTATACAAAACTGGGTGATTCGGAGAGATCACTAAATAATTTTAATAATGCATTATTTTACTATCAAAAACCCCTAAATCTTTATCTGGCCGAAAAAAATAATCGGATTTCTGAAGCTTATAATAATATAGGGATCATTCACAAATTGCTTGGGCAATATAACGAAGCATTTAATTACCACCAGAAAGCTCTTGAAGCTTCAAATCTTGCGCTTGATCAGAAAGAAATTGCAAATACCTTAAAATATATTGGTAGCCTGTATTGGACAAGCAGCAAATACGACAGTTCTATTTACTATAATGAAAAGGCTTTGGAAATTTATCGTGAAAATAGCGACCTGGATGGAGAAGCAACAATATTAGCTAATATTGGTATAGTTTATAAAGATATTGGTGAATATACAAAAGCACTTGATTACAACGCTAAAGCGCTGGATATAAGAACAGAATCAAGTAACAGAAACCAAATTGCTGATTCATATAATAATATTGGAAGCATTTACTTATCAATAAATGACTACCAAAATGCACTTGACTTTTACTTATCGTCATTAAAAATCCGTGAAAACATAAACGACATTTTGGGAATAGCTCAATCACAGAATAATATTGCTTTGGTTTATCGAAGACAGAGTAATTATCAGGAAGCTCTGGAATATTTTAACAAATCACTCAATAATTATAAGAAAATTGGGAACTCTTCGTTTATTGCTGGTTCTATTAACCAGATTGGTACTATTAATAAAATATTAAATAAATACGATCTGGCTCTTGAAAACTATCTGAAAGCATTGAGAATATGGCAAGACAAGGGAGAGCAAGATAAAGTTGCGTCTATACTTACCAATATTGGACTTATTTATGAAGATATAAGTAATTATACAAAAGCACTGGAATCTTTTTCAAAAAGTCTCAAAATAAAAAGAAGTCTGGGAAATAACAAAGAAATAGCCTACTCTCTACACATTATCGGAAATGCCTACCTTAAATTGGGGAATTTCTCTGAAGCCTTAAATTATTATACTGAATCGCTAAATCTCAGGAAAGAAGTCGGTGACAAAGTTAGTATTGCTAATTCGTTAAAGAGTATTGGAAATTTATATCTGGAAATGAGCGATTATGATAATTCATTAAAATTTCTGAATGATGCACTGGAATTAAGAAAAGAAACCGGAGACATTAAAGGAGAAAGTGATATATTAAATGATATTGGCAATTATTATAGTACTGTCAATAATAATGACAAAGCACTAGAATATTTTAACAGAACCATAGAAATATGTAAAAAAACAGGAGATCAGAGTTTAACTGCAGTTTGTAATAAAAAGATTGGTGTTATTCTATTAAATAAAGGATTCGAGAATGAGGGGTTAAATAACATTAATAATTCGTTACGAATCGGACAGGCAATAAACAACCTCGAGATTATTAAAAACTCCTATTTTGAGCTTTTTAAATACTACAATAAATTAGGAGTAAAAGATATAGCTCTGGAAAACTATATGAACTATACAATTTTTAAAGACTCGATAACTTCTAAATTAAATTCACAAAGATTAGTTGAAATCCAAATGAATTTTGAGTTGGAAGAAAGTTATAACCAAATTTCAAGAATTGAGGATGAAATTACTGAATTAACCATCGAAAAAAAGTTTAGGGAGCTGGAATTAAAGAAACAAAAAAATGTAAGAAATCTTTTGTTTGTAATAGTATTAATAACTTTAATTTCAGGTATCTTAATTTTTAATCAGTATTTATCTAAACGAATAACTAACGTTCTTTTAAAAGAAAAAATAAACGAAGCGGATAAATCAAATAAATTACTTAAAGAATCAGAAGAAGATCTTAAAATTCTCAACGCAACAAAAGACAAGTTTTTCTCAATTATTGCGCACGACTTACGAAATCCTTTTAATGCTTTACACGGTTTAACTAAGTATTTATTAGAAAACTTTATGGATTTTAGTGAAAATGAAATAAAAGAATCGCTTGAATTAGTTTACAATTCTGCTGATGATTTGTTAGAATTATTGGAAAATCTTCTTCATTGGTCAAGAACGCAACGGGGTAATATAGAATTTTCACCTATAGAAGTTAATCTTTCTGAAATTATTATTAATATATTTAATCTGCTAAAAATGAACGCAGATAAGAAGGAAATAAATTTAATTAACGAAATTCCTTCTGATAATATAATTATTGCCGATTACGATATGTTGACAATAATCCTCAGAAATTTAATTTCAAATGCAATAAAATTCTCAAACAAAAACAATTTTATAAGAATTAGTAAAAAAGATTCTGAAGAATATACCGAGATATCAGTAATGGATAATGGTGTTGGAATTAGTGCTAAAAACATTAAAAAACTATTCCGAATTGATGTTCACCATTCGACTTCCGGAACATCAGCAGAACAAGGTAGTGGTCTGGGATTAATTCTTTGCCGTGAATTTGTTGAAAAACACAATGGGAAAATTTGGGTAAGCAGTACAATAAATAAAGGAAGTACTTTTAAATTTACAATACCAAAAAATAATAAAAATGGCTAAAAAAGAAATAACATATTCTGAAGCAATTAATGAACTGGAAAATATTTTAAAGGAATTTGAAAACGATGAACCTGATATTGATAATTTATCTGAAAAAGTTAAAAGGGTTTCTGTTTTAATTAATTTATGCAAAAAGAAATTAAAAAATACCGAAGATGAAGTTCAAAAAATTCTGGACAATATCGCTACAGAATAAATTACATTCCATTAAATTGTATTAAAAAGGGCTGTTTCATAGAAACAGCCCTTTAACCTAAACCATCTTACATTAAGGAACTATACACCAACCTGAGGTTCCATTGAGGATTGCGAAACCTCAGCATCAGTGAAATCTTCAAATAAATTATGAACGTGTAAAATATCTAAGGCAAACCCGGTAGTCATGGTTGCTGTTTTATATATCTCATTTGTAATATGTTTTATCTGATTCTGATTTGCAATTAATACCTGAATCGGATCTATTTCTTCAACATTAAATTTCCCCTGCGATTTTTTCAGAATAGCGAGATTATTGTTAATAATTTGCTTCATTCTTTTATGCGACTGAGTAATAGAAGCCAGTTTATGTCCAATAATGCCTATTACTTCTCCTGTTTCGGAATTTACCAAAGGGCTACCTGAATTGCCCTGTTTTACACCCGAATTAATCTGCAAATATTTTAGATTGTTATTTTGCTTAAATGCCGAAGAAACAATACCTGTTTTTATTGAAAGATTATCTTGCTCCAATTGATAACCAAGTAATGCAATTGGCTGACCAATATCAACAGTTTTATTTTTACTTAAATTAAGTGAAGGAATGTTTTTTAAGGCGTCAAAATTAATATTTATGGCAACAAAACCATCAGATTTGTTATCAATGTCTTTAACAATTCGCTTCTTAAGCTCTTCCATCGACATCTTTACACACGCTGTTTCTGTGTATCCGTCTGAGTCTACAAATCTTAAAACTACATCTGCAGCTTTATAGATTTTATTAATATAATCATCAGTTATCAAAAAATCACCATATGCCTTAAATCCAGTCATTGAAATAAGCTTTATACCTTCAGCACTATAAAAGCTAAGTTGACATACAGATTTTTGACATTTTTTCCAGATATTTCTATACATGGTTCTTATTTAACAGTATTTATACTAAATATTTAGTTTTATAAAACTTTTTGCTTCGTATAATTCAATCATCATTTGATCTGCAATTTCCAACTCGTCTGTCATGATATTCATTGCCTTGGTAATTTTGGACGGATTTACAGTTATATCTTCCTCATCAATAATGACCTCCAGCCTATACTCAGAACGCAAATCAGTTGACCAGTGATTAACAATACCATAAGGTGTTGAATAAATTTTCTGATAAAGTAAAAGTTTAACTTTTTCAGCTCTGTTCTTTATTTGTACATTTACATTAATTGTATTCATTCTATACTAAAATTCAATTCTTATATTAGATGCCTCTTCCTTTATACTTGACAATGATGTCAGTATAACTAAAATCTACTAACGGAAACAATGAAATTTCAATAATAACGAACAACAAAACTATACACCAGACGTTAAGTAATTTTGATCTAAAAAAATTTGTTTTAATATTGAAATAAAAAATATAATAAGATTCCCGTAATCATTTTTGACAGTACTAAAATATATTTAATGAACAATTATTTTTTTAATACTTTTTTATCGTATCGATTTATAAGATTATCGTATGATTTTCTTAATTTAACGTCATAATTAATAAATGTGAAAGGGGAATTTGTGTTGTTCATTATCGTACACAGTGTGTTTCATTATCGTTCACCCTGCATAATGCAGTAATTGAAACATTTGAATACTATGTGCTGAATTACTGAATCTTAATATACCTGGCACAATATATGATAAATTGAAATCGAATTATGTTGAATATAAAAATAAAGTTTACAAAGATGAGATCAATCAAAATATTATTAATATTAATTGCATCAACAAGTTTCTTTTCTGTTTCTAATGCTCAAAAAGTATGGACACTGGAAGAATGTATTAATTATGCAATTGAAAATAATATTACAGTAAAAAGGCAGGAACTATCAGCTGAAACTGCTAGTAAAACACATTTTCAATCATTAATGGAGTTACTTCCAAATGCAAATGCAAACGGAAACCATTACCTGAATTCTGGTAAAACATTGAATACAGAAACGTATACATACGAGAATCAGAGTTTCCAGGGAGGAAGTGTTAATGTTTCAACTGAAATAACACTTTTTAATGGTTTACAAAATTTTAATACTATAAAAAAGAATAAATATGATCTATTATCTCAGTTACAAACTGTAGATAAAGTAAAAAACGACATTACGTTAAATGTTTCTACCGCTTATCTTCAGATTCTTCTTAATAAAGAATTAAGGGATAATGCACAACATCAACTGGATGTAACACTGGAGCAAATTGAAAAAACTAAAAAATTAGTGGAAATTGGTAATGCTGCCAAAGGCGATTTATTACAAATCGAATCTCAGGCAGCTATGGAAAAGGCCTCTTTAACAGATGCCAATAATAATTTAAAAATTTCTTATCTGGACTTAACTCAACTTTTAAATCTGGCAGAAACTGAAAATTTTAAAATTATGTTTCCTGAAATCCCGGATATTACACTATCAGATGAAATTTCAGAAGTAAACACTGTATTTTCCGAAGCGGTTAACTTTTTACCTGAAATAAAAAGTGCTGAACTAATGTTAAAAAGTTCAGAAAAAAATCTTGCCATTTCTTATGGAAGGATAAGTCCTAGTGTGTTTTTTGGATATCAATATCAATCAAGATACAATGAATTAGCAACAAATATAACTGATCCAACCTCAAATTATCCATATATGGACCAGATAACTGATAATGCTTCTCAGGTATTATATGTTGCATTACGGGTACCTATTTTTAACAACTGGCAAACTGGAACTGCTATCAGTCATGCCAAAATAAGCCTTTCTGATTCAAAGTTAAATCTTGATTTACAAAAACAAAACCTTTATAAAAGTATTCAACTGGCAAGAACACAGGCGATTGCTGCAATGGAAAGATATATTGCGAATACGGAAGCTGTTAAATCTATGGAAGAAGCATTCAGATATACTGAACAAAAATACCAGGTTGGTTTAGTCGACGTTTTAGAGTATAATATGGCAAAAAATAATTTAAATCAGACAAAGTCCGATTTATCACAAGCAAAATATGAATATATTTTCAGAACAAAAATATTAGAATTTTATAGAGGAGAGCAAATTACACTATAAACAAAATCATTTTTCATGGTAAAATTTTAGGGTTTAAATTTCAAGGATTTATTTATAGTTTAGGATTAATAGTTGGTTTTTCATTAAAATTTGCTTTCTACAAGTCCGGGTTGAAACCCGGACTTTTTTATATAAAATAAAAAAGGAGCTTAAAGCTCCTTCTCTTAATTCTTTGTTTCATATGTTATATTACTTTTTCCAGACATTTAAACGTTTCCTTTTGTTTCGGATATAATATATCACCTGCACAAGCATATCCAATACTTTCATATAGTTTAATTAAATGGCTGCTTGAACTGGCAACATCTAAACGAATAGATTGGTAATTGTTTTCCTTTGCAAATTTCTCTGCGAATTCAATAAGCATACGTCCAACTCCTTTTTTCTGCCATGATGGAAAAACCGCTATTCGGTGAATTACTATGAATTTGTCTGATTTGTTTTCCCATTCAATTTCATTAAAAGCCTCTTCCTGCTGTTCATCAAAAGTAATTGTTCCTATACAAACTCCTTTGTACTTAATAATATATAACGTCCCGTTTTCAACTTCACGAAGTAGCCTAAAATAATCAGGATAAGAAGTATTCCACTGATAAACACTATTATCATTAAAATCGTCAATACAATGTTGCAATAAGTACATTACTTCCAGAATATTACCTGCTTTTGCTTTTTCTACCTTCATGTTATGAAAGGAATACGTTAATATCAATTAAAAACAAATGTAAACATTTATTTAATTTTCGTCTTCAAATATAATTATAAAAACTGTATCTATTTTAATAAAAAACCCTGATAATTTAAAATTTAACATAGATTATATCGTTTATTTTATGTTATTTAGCAAGCCAAAACCGGAAATGAATTGCATGTACAGGATATTTAAATATATTATTCCTCTTTTATTAGTTCTTATTTTTTTTTCGTGCGAAAAAGAAGAATTTAATACCTCAGGAAATGCAAGTCTGGTGTTTTCAACTGATACTATATTATTCGACACAGTTTTCACTACAATTGGGTCTTCAACACAAAGATTTACAGTAAAGAATCCTTACAGTAACAATATTAATATTTCATCAATTTATTTAGCGGGTGGAGAAAACTCCCGGTACAGATTAAATATTGACGGGTATCCCGGTATTAGATTAAATGACATTGACCTAAAAGGAAAAGACAGTCTGTACATTTTTGTTGAAGTAACTATTGACCCAAACGGATCAAGCCTGCCAATGGTTGTTAATGATTCAATTGTATTTTCATTTAATAATAAACAACAGGATGTTAATCTTATAGCTTTTGGACAAGACGTTCATTTAATCAACCTAAAAAGTGCGAATAATACAATAAGCGGTAATACAAATTGGATTAATGACAAACCTTATTTAATTTATGACTATTTATTTATCGACACTAATACTACTTTACAAATAGATCCTGGAGCAATATTACATTTTCATAAAAACTCAAGATTGTATGTAGCAGGAACAATAGTTGCAAACGGGACATTTGAATCTCCGATTATTTTTCAGGGAGATAGATTAGAGGATGATTATTCGAATATTCCCGGACAATGGGATGGAATTTGGCTTATGGCCGGCAGCAAAGACAATGTTTTTAATTACAGTAAAATTCAAAATGCAATAATTGGTATTCAGACAGATACTTTAGCAAGCTTAATTAATCCAACATTACGTCTTTCAAACAGCATAATTGAAAATATGACCTCAGCAGGTATTTATGCACAAGGATCAACAATTGAAGCATTTAATACTATAATTACTAACTGCGGACAATTTGCATTAGCTCTCACTATTGGTGGATCTTATGAGTTTTATCACTGCACTATTGGAAATTACTGGGGATTTTCAACAAGAACGACTCCTTCACTCCTGCTTAACAATTATTATTTCGATGTTAATGGCAATATTCAAAGAAGACCAATAAACAAGGCTCTTTTTGGAAATTGTATTATTTATGGAAATAAAGAATCAGAAATTTATATTGATAAAGATGAATACACTGAATTAAGCTACAAATTTGATTATTCATTAATAAAAATTGATCCTGATTTCCCTGTTTCAGATCCGGCCAATTTCGAAAGTGTTATTATTAATATTGATCCGGATTTCATAAATCCATACGAAGGTGATTTTGAATTAGATATTACATCCACGGCAATAAATGAAGGGAAAGCAGAGTACGGATTTATGTTCCCTTTAGATATAAATCAACAAAACAGAAATACTGATTCAGGACCTGATTTAGGTGCTTTTGAACGTATTGAAATTCCTTAGTTTATGAAAAAGTATATATTTATTGCCATTCTAACGTTAGTTGTTATTTCAGCTTATTCTCAAAAAAATGCAGACAGCTATAAAATAATGTTTTACAATGTCGAAAATCTCTTCGATACCTTTGATGATAGCTTAAAAAATGATGAAGAGTTCCTGCCCGAAGGAAATCGTTTTTGGAGTAATCGTAAATATTATACAAAGCTTAACCAAATTTACAAAGTAATTATTGCAATTGGCGAATGGAATCCTCCTGCCATAATTGGTTTGTGCGAAATTGAAAATAGAAAGGTAATTGAAGATTTAGTTAATAACACACCTTTAGTTAAGTTTGAATATCAGATTGTACACAAAGAATCGCCGGATCGCAGGGGAATTGACGTTGGCCTTTTATATCGCAAAGAGCTGTTCCAACCATTATATTATGAAGCCATTCCAATTAATTTCCCTGATAACCCTGAAAGTAAAACCCGTGATATTTTATTTGTAAAAGGAATAACCAATAAATCTGATACGCTGAATATCTTTATTAATCATTGGCCATCGCGATGGGGAGGTCAGCTTGAATCAGAAGACCGAAGATTATTTGTTGCTTCAGTTTTAAAAGCAAAAGTTGATTCAGTTTTCATGTTAAATCCACAATCAAACATAATTATCACGGGTGATTTTAATGATTACCCTGACAATAAAAGCTTAAATAATGTTTTGAATGCTACTCAGGAGTATAATCAAATTACTGATAACCAGCTGTATAATCTATCATCTCATCTTTATAAAACCAAAAATATTGGCTCGAATAAATACCAGGGAGAATGGGGAGTTCTTGATCAGTTTATTGTATCAGGGCATCTTCTTAATACAGAAAATAAGGTTTTTACTTCGCTGAATGATATTCATATTTTTAATGCTGACTTTTTACTTGAACCCGATGATGGATTTTTTGGATATAAGCCAAACCGGACATTTATTGGATATAAATATAATGGAGGATTCAGTGATCATTTACCAACTTATTTAATTCTGAATTTTAACAAATAAATTATTCTATTGTCTTAAGGCCAAGCTCCTGCCCTTTCTTAATCATAAAAGCGTATGCTTCATTATATTCATTTCGGATTTCACCTTCAAGAATCGCTTCTTTAATTGCATTTTTAATATCTCCAACAGTTTTACAAGGTTTAATATTAAAAGTTTCAATTATGAGTTCACCTGAAATTGGTGGCTGAAAATTTCGTAAAGCATCCTTTTCTTCAATTTCAATTAACTTTTTCCTAACAATTTTAAAATTATTTAAATACTCTTTAACGGTATATTCGTTTTTAGAAGTAATATCAGCATCACATAACAACATTAAATCATCAATTTCATCTCCTGCATCAAATAACAATCTTCGTACAGCAGAATCTGTAACTATATCCTGTGATAAAACAATTGGTCGTAAATGAAGCTGTACCAGCTTCTGGACATATTTCATTTTTTCATTCAAAGGAAGCTTTAATCTTTTGAAAATCGACGGAATCATCTTTGCTCCAATATGCTCATGTCCATGGAATGTCCAGCCAACTTCTTCGCTATATCTTTTGGTTATTGGTTTAGCAATATCATGCAATAATGCAGCCCATAACAGCCATAAATTATCTGTTTTATTTCTTACATTATCAACAACTTCCATAGTATGGTAAAAGTTATCCTTATGCGCTTTCCCATTCTTCTTATCAACTCCTTTTAATTCCTGAAGCTCAGGAAAAAACTCACCTAACAAACCCGTATTTTCTAGTGCTTTAAAACCTATTGATGGTTTTGGCGAAAGAATAATTTTATTTAACTCATCAACAATTCTTTCTTCCGATAATATTTTTATTCTTTCCTTATTTTTACTAATTGATTTATATGTTTTTTCTTCGATAGTGAATTTTAGTTGAGAAGAAAACCGAATAGCTCTAAACATTCTTAGCGGATCATCAGAAAAAGTTCTGTCAGGATTCAGTGGAGTTCTTATTAATTTATCTTTTAAATCTTGTTCTCCATCAAATGGGTCTATTAACTTGCCATAATCATTCTTATTCAACGAAATTGCTAAAGCATTTATGGTAAAGTCTCTCCTGTTCTGGTCATCTTCCAGTGTACCATTTTCAACAATTGGTTTTCTCGAATTTTGCCTGTAAGATTCTTTTCTGGCGCCAACAAATTCAATTTCGTAATCACCGTGACGTAACATTGCGGTTCCGAAATTCTTAAAAATGCTGACCTTAACTTTTGGTCCAAGTTTTTGGGCAACCTTTTCTGCTATATTTATACCGCTGCCAAGTGCTACTATATCAATGTCTTTTGATAATCTTTTTAATAAAACATCCCTTACAAATCCGCCAATTACAAAAACCAGCGTTTTTTCTGATTCGCCAACCTGAGATATAATATTAAAAATCGGATCATTAAGACATTTCTTCATATGTATATATGACAATTCATTAAAATTCATGACAAAATTACAATTATTTGCAGTTATTCAGAACTATTATAGCCTTTTTCATGTTTGGAATATAGTTTGATATGATGTATTTAAATTCAGAAACTGATTTTTGGAAAAGAAAATAATATTAATAACACATAAATTTAAACGAAATGCTTGAACATTTAACAAAAGAAACATTTAAGGAAAAAGTTTTCAACTTTGAAGATAATAAAGATTGGAAATTTGAAGGAGACAAACCTTGTTTAATTGACTTTTATGCTGATTGGTGTCAGCCTTGTAAAATGGTTGCTCCTATTTTAGAAGAGTTATCTAAAGAATATGATGGGAAAATTAACATTTATAAAGTTGATACTGAAGACCAACAGGAATTAGCCGGAATGTTTGGAGTTAAAAGTATACCTTCTTTACTATTCGTTCCTATGGACGGACAACCACAAATGGCACAAGGAGCTTTACCAAAAGATTCATTCCAAAATGCAATTAAAGATGTTTTAATGGTTAGCCTTGAAAACTAATATAATCTTTAGCCAAAAGAATTAGCCGGTATTTTACCGGCTTTTTTTGTATTATAAAAATTTTGATCTACATTTGTTCCGATCAATGGGGTGCCAAATATACAGGCTGAGATCATACCCTTCGAACCTCGTCCGGATAATGCCGGATAGGGAAAAGAGTAAATCAAAAATTTCCCATTGTTTTTCATTAAAGTTGATAAGTATAGTTTGCTATTTTACAAGTGAACAGAAATCATTTTTTAATAAAAACAATGATTTATAACGAGCTCAGGTTAATTTGCAAAAACAAGTTTTACTTTCAACTATCCGCATGTTAAACAATAAAAATTGAAAAAATGAAAAGGATAGGAATTTTAATCTTATTAATAGCATTATCACTCACTCTGTTTTCCCAGAAAACAATAACAGGAGTTATAAAAAATCACAATGGTGAACCTTTAATTGGCGCAAATGTAGTTATAAAGGAAACCTTTAAAGGAACAGCTACAAATTCAAAAGGTGAATTTAAGTTTACAAAAATCAAATCCGATAATTACACTTTTATTATTTCCTATTTAGGATATAAAACACTGGAAAAAGAAATTACAGGTGAATTAACCGACAATCTTACTTTTATACTTGAGCCTGCAAGCATATTATCTGATGAAGTTATTGTTACAGCAACACGGGCCAAAGAAAACGATCCTGTATCCTATACGAATATTAATAACTCAGAAATAAAAGAAAATAATTTCGGACAGGATATTCCTTATTTATTGAGTGCAACACCTTCGATTGTATCTACTTCCGATGCTGGTGCCGGAATTGGTTATACTTATTTACGGATTCGCGGAACTGATCAAAACAGAATCAATATTACTGTTAACGGAATACCATTAAACGATTCAGAATCGCATGGTGTTTGGTTTGTAAACATGCCGGACTTTTTATCTTCGGTTGATAATATTCAGATACAACGTGGAGTAGGAACCTCAACGAACGGATCATCTTCTTTTGGTGCAACAATCAATTTACAAACAAAAACATTTAACAAAGATGCTTACTCAGAAATTAACACATTTGCAGGCTCATATAATACTTTCAGAAATTCAGTATGTTTCGGAACCGGATTAATAAATGATAAATTTTCTTTCGATGGCCGTTTATCAAAAATTACATCTAATGGTTTTATCGACAGAGCAGAATCTAATTTGGAATCGTTTTATTTATCAGGGACATATTATACAAGCAAAAGTATTGTAAAGGCTAATATTATAACAGGTAAAGAAAAAACATACCAGGCATGGAACGGTGTTCCAAAAGTGAGATTAGAAAATGATTATGCCGGAATGCAGCAATACCTGGATCATTGGTTAATAGATCAGGAAGAATATGATCATATGATTAATTCGGACAACCGAACTTACAATTATTATACTTATGATAATGAAACCGACAACTACCGTCAGGACCATTATCAGCTTTTTTATTCTTATGAATTTAATCCGGATTTACATTTAAATACTGCTTTGCATTACACAAAAGGAAAAGGAAACTACGAACAGTATAAAAAAGATCGTGACTTAGCTGATTATCAACTTGAAGACATTATTCTTACAACTGATACCATAACCAGCACTGACCTTATTCAACAAAAATGGCTCGACAATCATTTTTACGGGGGAGTTTTTTCGCTGAGCTACCAAGCAGGGAAATTAAGCTTAACTGCCGGTGGCGGTTGGAATAAATACGACGGCGATCATTTTGGAGAGATAATATGGGCTGAATTTGCCAGTAACAGCAACATCAGGCATAAATGGTATGAAAGTACTGGTGAAAAAACTGATTTAAACATATATACAAAAGCAAAATATCTTTTATTCAATAAATTAAATACATTTATTGATTTGCAATACCGGCATATAAATTATTCCATAAACGGTAATGATGATGATTTAAGAGACATATCACAAACACATCAGTTTGATTTCTTTAATCCTAAACTGGGATTGTTTTATCAGATTAACGATATACATGCAGGTTATCTTACTTTTGGAATAGCAAACAGAGAACCTAACAGAAGCAATTATACAGATGCCCGTCCTGACAGACCATTACCAAATCCTGAAACCTTATATAATCTTGAGTTGGGTTATAATTACAACTCAACAAGAACATATTTCAGTTCAAATCTTTATTATATGTATTATATTGACCAGTTGGTTTTAACCGGAGAAATAAATGATGTTGGGGCAGCAATTATGACAAATGTCGATAAAAGTTATCGATTAGGATTAGAAGTTTCTGCAGGAATTAAAGTTTTTGAGAAACTGGATATTAGTGCTAATGCAACATTTAGCCGGAATAAAATTTCTGATTTTACCGAATATGTCGATAACTGGGACACATGGGGACAGGAATCAAAAAACCTGGGTGAAACAGATCTTTCATTTTCTCCAAATGTAATTGCGAACGGGAAAATATCATATGATATTTTCAAAAGCTTAAATATAGAATTAATCTCAAAATATGTAGGAAAACAATATATCGACAATACTTCAAGTATTAATAGATATATTGATCCATATTTTGTAAATGATCTGAAATTGTCATTTACCCTACATACGGATGCAATAAAAGAGATTGGATTTAACCTGTTAATCAATAATATTTTTAATCATGAATATGAATCCAACGCATGGGTTTACAGATATTTACTTGGTAATACGGAATACTTAATGGATGGTTATTTTCCACAGGCAGGAATTAACTTATTGGGTGGAATTACGCTGAAATTTTAATTTAAAGGATACGGGGGGGGGAAATTCTTCATTTTTTTTCACTCTGAAAAGTCGGGTGTATAAAAGATACAGATTAGCCTTAAGATTTTTCTTTAAAAAAACAACTTTTTCTGAAACAATTTCAAAGTTAAATCGTTTATTAGATAGAAACTGATTCTAAATAAGCTTATTAAATTAAGCTAAGTAATTAAAATTACAAGACAGTTTTTTCATTTAAATTTTAGGTTTAATTTTTAGGGTATTAAGAAAGTCAGGGGCAGCAGGTTTCTGGCTTTTTTAATTTACTTATTTATGTGCTTCTCTTCGAACTGTTTTTAAAAACGATTAATAATAATTTATCAAAATTATTATCTTTTTTTTTATCTATTTTTGCATAAAAGCGTAGTTATGCGAATAAAACTAATAATATTCTTTTTTCTGTTTATTATATTTAATTCCTGTCAGAACCAAAAACCCGAAATTAAAAAAAATGTATTCCGGTACAACGAATCAAAAGGAATATCGACACTTGATCCGGCTTTTGCAAAAAGTCAGGTACTTATTTGGCCAACAAATCAGTTATTTAATGGATTGTTGCAAATGGATAACAATCTACAAATTCAGCCTTGTATTGCAAAAAAATGGGAAATTCAGGATTCCGGTAAAACATATAAGTTTTTATTAAGAAACGACATCTACTTTCATGATCACAAGGTATTTACAAACGGGAAAGGCCGGAAAGTAACCGCCATGGATTTTGAATATAGTTTAAACCGTATAATTGACCCGGAAACTGCATCTCCCGGTGCCTGGATTTTCAATAATATAGTCGAAAATGGTATAAAAGCAATTAATGATAGTATTTTGCTAATCAATTTAAAAAGCCCTTTTCCTGCATTTACAGGATTATTAACTATGCAATATTGCTCTGTAGTGCCAAAAGAAGCCATCGATTTTTATGGTGTAGATTTTAGAAATAATCCTGTTGGTACAGGACCCTTTATGTTTAAAATGTGGAAAGAAGGAGAAAAACTAATTTTAGTGAAAAACCCACATTATTTCGAAAAGGATACTTTAGGATACTCTTTTCCCTATCTTGATGCTGTTTCTGTAAGCTTTATTAATGATAAACAATCGGAATTTTTGGAATTTCTAAAAGGAAATGTTGATTTTATATCTGGTTTAAGTCCGGCCAACAAAGATGAACTAATAACAAAAAGCGGGAATTTAAATCCTGAGTATTCAGGAAAGATTAAAATGATTAATCAACCTTACCTCAATACTGAATATTTAGGTTTTTTACTTGATTCAGCAAAAATAAATGATCCATCATCACCCGTTTTAAATAAAAAAATACGCCAAGCGATAAATTATGGTTTCGATCGTGAAAAAATGATGAAATATCTTAGAAATAACATCGGCTCGCCTGCATTTCATGGTTTTATTCCAAAAGGTCTTCCTTCGTATTCTGAAAAACATAAAGGTTTTTATTATAATCCTGATAAAACCCGCCACTTATTAAAAGAAGCCGGATATCCTGATGGAAAGGGTTTACAGCCAATTACCCTTACAACAACAAACGATTATCTGGATTTATGTGAATATATACAACAACAATTATCGCAATTTGGTATAGAAATCAATATTGATGTTAGTACAGGAGCATCATTCCGTGATATGGTAGCTGACTCAAAACTAGAATTTTTTCGTGGTTCATGGATTGCAGATTATCCGGATGCTGAAAATTATCTTGCTTTATTTTATAGTAAAAATTTTAGTCCATCGGGGCCGAATTATACACATTATAGTAATTCTGAGTACGATTTATTATATGAACAAGCAATGCTTGAAACTAATGATATTGTAAGATATAGCATATATCAAAAAATGAATCGTTTACTGACTAAGGATGCTGCTGTTGTGCCTTTATATTACGACGAAGTTGTTAGATTTGTAAAAAATGATATTGCTGGTTTAGAAAGTAATCCAATGAATTTATTAATACTTAAAAACGTAAGAAAAATACAATAACTATGATACTTGTTGCAGATAGTGGTTCAACAACTACAGACTGGGTTTTGCTTGATCATGAAAAAATTATTTCATCTTTTAAAACCAGTGGATTCAATCCTTATTTTATTCAAAGTCAGGATATTTATAAAGAAGTAAAATCCAAAACACCAAAAATTTTTGAAGTTAATGAAATCACTAATATATATTTTTATGGATCTGGTTGCTCATCTGATGAAATGAATAAAATCGTTTATGATGGTTTAAAACAATTCTTCACAAAATCTATTATAGAGATAAACCATGACCTATTAGCAGCAGCCAGGGCTCTATTTATGAACGAATCCGGCATTGCAGTGATATTAGGAACCGGAGCAAACACTTGTTTGTATAACGGAAAAGAAATTGTCGAAAATATTCCTTCGCTTGGGTTCATACTTGGCGATGAAGGCGGAGGCGATTATATGGGAAAACTTTTTATTACTGATTTTCTTTACGGAAATATTCCGGAAGATATTTCAAGTAAATTTTCAGATAAATATAAGCTTTCAACCAGTATTATATTACATAAAATATATAAAGAATCATTTCCCAACAGATTTTTAGCATCATTCAGTGAATTTATATCATTACATAAAACTAATTCTTACATGAATAATATTATTAAAAAAACATTCCGTAAGCTATTCGAAATTCATATTTGTAAATACCAGGATTATGAGAATAAGAAAATCAGAGTAACAGGTTCTGTTGGGTTTCATTTTAAAAAACAATTGACTGAAGTTGCATCTGAATTTAATTTAAAAATTGATCATGTTGAAAAAAATCCGGTTTTACGACTTGCTCAGTTTCATCTTTTAAACCCATAAATTTATGTCCTGTTTGAAAATTAAATAGTTTTGATATCTATTATTTAACAAGTATCTTTAAATTAGTAATTCGAATAAATGAAAAGCATAAATGAAAAGTTGTATAATAATTGACGATGAAAAAAATGCCAGAGAAGCTCTGTCGAAAATCATTGAAAGGTATTTTAATAATAAAATCAAAATTTTACAATTAGCTGACTCTGTTAAGGAAGGAGTTTTTGCTATTAATAAATACCGTCCTGATATTGTTTTTCTTGACATTGAAATGCCTGAAGAAAATGGCTTTAAACTTTTCGATTATTTTGATATTTATGACTTTGAAGTAATTTTTACTACAGCATATAAACAATATGCAATTGACGCTATTAAATTTGCTGCATTGGATTATCTTTTAAAACCAATTAATTATATTGATTTAAGAGATGTGCTGGTACGTATTGAAAAGAAAGAAAACAGGATTTCAAATACTGATCAGATCGAAGCATTTCTTAACAACATGACTAGTGAATCAGCTAACTTTAATAAAATAGCTTTACCTACTTTAGATGGATTCCAGATGGAGAAAGTAAACAATATTGTTTACTGTCAGGCCGAAGAAAATTATTGTAAAATTTTCACCACCAGAAACGAGGCAATCTTAGTTGCCAGAACATTAAAAAGTATTGAAGAGTTATTACCCGATGAATTATTTTTCAGAATACATAAATCGCATCTTGTAAATATGAACTACATCAAATCATATAGCAAAACCGATGGTTACAGAATCATTCTGGAAAATGGTATTGAGCTGGATGTTGCAACACGAAGAATTGACGAGTTTTTAAAAGCTCTTACAAAACGTTAAAATCTGTAACAAACTGAAGAATGAAAAAAGCTCTGTTATTAATATTGATATTTTCAGTTATAAATGTTCATTCTTCATTGAGCCAGCAGTACTTTACAAGAAATTACACCATAAACAATGGTCTTCCGGACAACTGTATTCATGAATTATTTAAAGACAGCAGAGGATTTTTGTGGATTGGAACCAATGCCGGACTGGCAAGATTCGATGGCGAAAATTTCCTTATTTATTCATCACAGGATGGATTAGGGGGCGACGAAATCCGGTCAATTGTTGAAGATAATGAAGGAAATATATGGATTGGATGTCACAATGGAGGTATCTCAAAATTAAATGGTGAAGAAATTGTATCATTTAATTCAGAATCCGGAATTGTTTCAAATGATGTAAATAAACTATATAATTCTGAAAAATTAAATATTCTTCTTATTGGTACTGAAAATGGGTTGAGCATATACGAAAACGGGAAGTTTACATCTTTTCAGGAGAAAGTAAACAATGTTGATAAAAGGCTCAGTATTACAGGATTTTTAGAACAGGAAAACTTCATATACGTATTTACAAACGGGCATGGTTTGTATAAATATGTTCCCGATTTAAGAAATTTAATACGAATTCCGTCAAACCATCCTTTAAATTATAATACTGTTAACTCTGTGTTTATTAGTCGGTTAAATGATACGTTAATTAATTATAACAGAACCAAACTTAAAATAATTAATAATAATAAATCAGGAACGAATCCCAATATAGGATTTGTAAAAGAATATGCTGAAGATTCCGATAATAATGTTTGGATAGCAGCCTGGAATAATAATTATTTTAAAAATGGCGGACTTTTCAAATTTGGTAACAATAAAACTGAAAAGTTCAACAAATTTTTAGGTATTAATTCTGAAAACATCTTTTCCCTTGAATTTGATGACAATGAGAATATATTATGGATTGGGACAAAAGAAGATGGTTTGTTTTTATATATACAGACTAACTATTCATACTACCAGGCGAGTGATTTTAACTTAAATGAGCTTAATATAAATGATTTATTCTATGATGAATCAGGTACTTTATGGATTGTTACAAAGGAAAATGTTATTAAGAAATATGCTGACGGAAGTTATAAAGTGATTCATTTTAAAGCATTCCAGACAAGTTTTAATGCATATTTAAAAAACAGTATTAAAATCAAATACAGTTACCTTAAAGATAAATCCGGTTCGTATGAAAAATACCGTAACCTAATTATATCAGGAAAATATCCTTTCCCTAATCCTTATCAAAAATCTAATGGAAACAAATCCGAAATACTGCCTCCTAAAAGCCAATATAAACCTTTAAAATATGATGTTTTTATAAATAAGGAACTTAATGATTTAAATAGTATTTGTCAGGATCAAAAAGGTAATATCTGGATTGGAAGCAATGTTGGAATATTCAAAATTAGAAATAACGATAAAGTAGAATATTATGATCTGGCAGGAATCTATTTTTCAGATTTTGCATTTGATTCCGAAAATAAGTTGCACGCTGTATGCTGGGAAGAACTACTTGTATATTATGATATTGAAGGGAATTCAAATTATTCAGTCTGTAATTTTTATGATAATAAGAACACAGGAAACATAAGTAAAATTAAAATTAATGATAACAAATTATGGTTCTTAAGCCTCAATCGGGGAGTATATACATATAACAAAGACGGATATTTTTCAGCATACGACCAGAAAGATGCTACTGCAAATTCCTTCAATGATATTTGTTTTGACAACTTAAATAATATTATTAAAGGCGGTAACAATGGGAATATATATATAAACCAGTTTTCAGAAGATACGCTTAAAAATAAATTTATAATAAACGCTTTTAATGGTTTATCAGGATCAAGTATTAAATGGTTAAGCTGTACAGATGAAAATATACTTATTGCCGGAACCAATGCAGGCTTAAATATTATTAACCTTAATGATTTGTACAACAGAAACATTTATTCAATCCGTACTATTGATAAATCGAATGGTTTTACGGATTATGCGGGTGTTGTTTCAGTTTTGGGGCACAATAATAATCTATGGATTGGGTCTAATAAAAATCTAATTAATATTGATCTGAAGAAGCTTTACGAATCAAATAATAAATATTTTGATTTTTATATTAAATCGGTTGAAGTAAACGGTTCTACCTTAGAATTTGAAAAATCAAATATTGTTGATTTCTGGACTAAAATACCGGTTTCTGCCTTTAAATTGCCTTACAATAAAAATTCTGTGACTTTCCATTTTGATATAATAAGGTATCTGGATCATGAAAACATAGGTTTTAGCTACAAACTTGAAGGATATAATAATGACTGGTCCAATGAAACCAAAGACAAAAAAATTGTTTTTCAGAACTTAGAGCCTGGAAATTACAGGTTAAGAATTAAAGCTTTTGAAAAATATTATTTTGAAAGTAATCAGGAATTATCAATAGCGTTCGAAATATCCTCACCAATTTGGTTAAAATGGTGGTTTATTGTTTCGTTAAGCTTAACCTTTCTTTTTTCAATATGGTTATTAATGAAAATAAGAATAAAGTCAGTTAAAAGGAAAGAACGTCAGCGTACAGAAATAGCAGAACGAATTACTGAATTTGAAATGAAAGCTTTACGTGCACAAATGAATCCGCATTTTATTTTTAATGCAATTAATTCGATTCAAAATTACATGCTTGACGATGATATAGATACTGCACTAGGCTATTTATCCGATTTTGCAAAACTTATTAGGTTAACACTTGATAATGTATCAAAAAAACGAATTACACTGGAGGAAGAGCTTGAGTACTTAAAATATTACCTGAGTCTGGAACAAATGCGATTTGATAAAAAATTCGAAACTGAAATTGTTCTACCCAAAGATACTGACAACCTAAAAGTTCTTATTCCGTCAATGATTATTCAACCATATATTGAAAACTCGATTAAACATGGTTTTGCTAATATTAACAAGGGAGGAAAAATTAAAATAGAATTTAATCTTTCTAATGATAAAATTCTAAAATGTATTATTGAAGATAACGGAATGGGTAGGGAAAAATCCAGAGAATTCAATAAAAATAATAAATCTCAGAAATCAAAAGGAACATTTATTATTGCAGAGAGGCTGGCACTCTTAAACCAGACAATGCAACGAAAAGGTTATAGAACAAATACTATTGATTTATATAATGAGCAAAAATTACCACGTGGTACAAGGGTTGAGATTTTTATTCCAAAATAGAAAGAGGCTGTCCAAAAAGTCTTATGATTGTTCATGTTTCGACAGGCTCAACATGACAACTGTCACATAATCTGGCTGTCACACTTAGCCTGACTGCCGTCAGGCAGGCTTGTCGAAGTGTAGACAAGAAAAAAGAGGCTTTTTGGACGGCCTCTTTTTAAATAAAATTAACAAATTATCTATCTGTTTTTCAATATATATGTAATAAATTCCTTGCCCTCAATCTGAGTATATTTAAAAGAAGTTTCACCTTCAAAGGAAACATTATCTAAATTTACAGGATTGTAAAATTTTGCGTATTTGAAATCAGCAAAATCGTCAAACAAAACATTCTCAAAACTAACTCCGTCACGGAATTTTATGTATTTGAAAATAGCATCAGACTGAAATTTTGAACTACTAAAATCTATATATTCATCTAATTCAGTGTATTTAAAGTTAGCCAGTCCAATAAATTCGCAATTTATAAACTTAGTATTATCATCAAATTCGGCGTATTTAAAATTTGCTTCCTCCATAAACTTTGAATTACTAAAATCAGTAAGTCCGGGGAATTCTGTATATTTAAAGTTTGCATCTTCTTCAAATACAGAATTTGAAAAATCTATATCCGATTCAAATTCAACATATTTAAATAATGCTAATTCCTCAAATATATTTTCCGGGAAAGAAGCCAGTTTGTCAAATTCAGAGTACTTTACCAGAAATTCTTTTTTAAAAGTACATTTAGTGAAAATAACTTCTTCGTGAAACAATGCAATATGAAGTTCATCTTCATCATCATCATTATAATAACCAATAATTTTACCATTAAATGTACAACCCGAAAATTTCATCGGGGCATTCACATGATACTTAATAGTAACGTCATTGTTAAAAATTACTTCCATATGCTTCTCTCTTTCTTTATCATCGATAAGTCTGAAATCAAGATCTCCGGTTATAGTAACGTTTTCATAGTGTACAGCCTCTCCTTTATTAAGTTTCGAGATTATTTCGTTAGCATCAACATTAACCTGCATAAACCCCATTAAAGGAAAAGTCATTAAAATGAATGTAAATAATAAGTTTTTCATAATAATCATTTTTAGATTTATTAAAAGACGAACAAAACTACTATTTGATGCATCTAAAATAACTATTTGATGCATCTAAAATAACTATTTGTCATTTTCTGTATTACTAAGTTTGTTAAGCAATAATTCCTGATTACTTTTTAATTCCCTTATTGTTTCAAGAATTTCCTTTTGAACCGGATTCTGTAATGATAAATTTCTCATCTCCTCGCTTCTAATACCAAGTTTGGAATCCCAGTATCCCAATAAAAGTGCGAAAAAAACAAATACTACAATCAGAACCGGAATTGCGATGTAAACATTTGTTAACAAAAACTTTCCAACCTCTGTATTTTTAATGGCTCCTAAAAAAATAGTTACCATCATTAAAAGATTTACATATCCAATGTACATTTTAGAACGATCAAGATAAACTTTCCATCTGATCAAAGTTTTTTTATCTACTCTCATAATATTTAGTATTTTATGTAAAGTTAGATATAAAACCTAATAAAATAAAAATGAGTATTTGCTTTTTGGAATACCTGGCAAATACTCATTAAATCTAACAATACAAATTAACTAATCTAATGTCGGTAATATATTTTACTTACGATCTTCCATCCTTCTTCAAACTTATACAGTTGCAGATAATCTGTAAAAAGTAATTCATTATTTCTTTTTAGTTGGATTTTTGCCATTGCAGCGTTGCCTGTAATATCAATCGTAATATAATCGCAGGTAATTTTCTGATCATCTTTTGGAGGTTCCGGGTTTTCGCTTTTTCTTTTTTCAAAAGACTCAATCCAGCTATAAATTGGAAATTTTGTAAGCATATTATGGTTAATGCCTAAAAGATTAAAGCCCGGATGAAATCCGTTTTCTATATCCTTTAATTCACCCTTGTTTTGTAATCCATCAACGTAAGCAGTTTGAATTATGCTTTTTATAGCATTTTGTTCTTTCTCAGTTTCCTGAGCAAATATTGACATTGTAGTAATACATGCAAATACTACCAGAACAATTATTTTCTTCATTTTAGGCTTAATTTATTATTAACTTGTTTTTTTACGATATAACACCTGAATGTATTTTGAATGATCAGCAGGTGTGAAAATTTGAATTAGTTCCCAGCTTTTATCATAATCTGCAATTGCTTTTCTAAGTCTGCTTATTCTTGCCAGGGATAAAGTTATATGGTCGGATTCATCATTTAATTCATCATCAACATCCCAGGGAAATGACTCAACCCTAAAATCATAACATATTTTTTTATTGCCTACTTTAAGATGCAGTTCAGCAATTTCATTTTCAGCAAATCCGGGAACAGGAATACATAAATCTTTTAACATAATATTGTCCTTTCTTTTTTAATTATTATTCTATCATTCTGGCCTGAGTGGTCAACTTTATATAATTTGGTTCAGGTTTTTCGATATTATTAAAAATAAAAATCAATTAACAATTATTAACACTTATAATATAATTTCAAGATATATGCCAATCACGTCAATATTCTGTTTTACTGCAGATTAGGCAATATTAAAATATTCTATTATTCGACATTTTTGTACGTGTACGTTCATAAAGCGTCCGATTACGAACTAAAAAAAGAAGCTTATTAAAGCTTCTTTTTATTAAGAAAGATCAGAAGTGAACTTCAATTGGGGATCTTATATACTCAAAAATCGGGAAAGTATAGGGGAATATTCACTCCTGTCTTTCTTAATTTCCTGTTTAAATTAAAGAACTTTCTTAATATTCTCAGTAACAATATGTCCGTCAAATAACTGAACAATTCTGTGAGATTTTTCAGCATCCGATGGTGAGTGTGTTACCATTACAATAGTTGTTCCTTCGTTATTTAACTCAGATAACAAATTCATAACCTCTTCACCATTTGCAGAGTCTAAGTTACCTGTTGGCTCATCGGCTAAAATTAATTTTGGATTTGTAACAACAGCTCTTGAAATAGCCACACGTTGTTGCTGACCACCCGATAATTGTTGTGGGAAGTGCTTTTTACGATGTGACATTTTCATTCTGTCAAGCACTGCCTCAACCTTTTTCTTTCTTTCCGAAGACGGCATATTTAAATATAGCAATGGAAGCTCTACATTTTCATACACTGTAAGTTCGTCTATTAAGTTAAAGCTTTGAAAAACAAACCCAATATTACCTTTTCTAAGGTTAGTTCTTTGTCTTTCTGAATATTTTGAAATTTCCTGATCGGTAAAATGTAATTCGCCTGATGTTGGATTGTCAAGCAATCCAATAATATTCAGCAAAGTTGATTTTCCACAACCTGAAGGGCCCATAATTGCTACAAACTCTCCACTTTCAATATTCAAATTTACTTTGTTCAGAGCAGTTGTTTCTACTTCATCTGTTCTGAAAACTTTTACTAATTCATTAGTTTTAATCATGACTGTTAGATTTAGATTACTATTGTTAGATTAATATTATTTTAAAATTAACTGATCAACATCATTAAAGTTATCATAGCTTGAAACTATAACCTGTTCTCCCGGATTTAATCCTTCAAGGATTTCATAATACTTAGGATTCTGACGTCCGATTGAGATATTACGTTTTATAGCCAGATCGCCTGACTCGGCAACTACATACACCCACTGACCTCCAGTACTCTGATAGAATCCACCACGTGGTATTAAAACTGCCTGTTTTGATTCTCCCAGTTCCAGTTTAATCCTGAATGTCTGGCCAATTCTTATTTGATCTGGTTTATCAGAAGTAAATGTCATGTCGACTGCAAAACGACCATTATTTACTTCAGGATAGACCTTATCAATTTTTAATTTAAAAGTGGATCCTGCAAATTCAAAACTACCTGGAAGTCCTTTTCTGACTCTTGCAATATAATGCTCATCAATTTCTATTCTTTGTTTATAATCATCAAGAACATTAACTGTTCCGATTCGTGTTCCATAATTAATAACCTGACCAATTTCCTGATTCAAACTAGCTAATTCTCCATTTACCGGAGCTTTTACATTAAGATTATCCAGTCGCCCCTGAACAACTATCAGGTTTTGTTTCATTCTTTCAACATTTGCTTCCATAGAAGAAAGCGTATTCACTCTGTACAAAGAATCACTTTTTAATGCAGCAATAAGTAATTCATATTGCTCTAATGAAGCATCATATTGCTCACGCGATTGATTAAATTCTTCTTTAGAAATATGATTATTTTCAAACAATTGCTTATTATATTCATACTGTCTTTTCTCTCTTTTAAGATTCATTTCAGTATTAATAAGTGTTTGTTTTCTTGTAATCGTCTGTATTTCAAGATTAATTTTCGTATTCTCAAACTCATTAATTGAACGGGATACATTAGATTCGTTGTTTGAAATATCCAGTAAAAGATTGGTGTTACTCATACGCATAATTACATCGCCTTTGTTTACCATATTACCTTCATCAATTATAATCTCTTCTACTCTACCTCCTTCAATTGCATCAAGATAAACAGTTGTAATAGGTTCAACAGTACCAATAACAGCAATATAATCCTTAAATTCATTTTCAATTATAGATTCAATTGTAATTTTTTCCTTTTCAACATTTAATTTTGAACTTTTATCGCCAAATATTATATTATACGCAACAAGGAGAATAAGAATCCCCCCAACAGTAAGCCAAATAGTTTTTTTGTTTAGCCATTTATACTTTTTTTCTATTGCTCTATCCATTATTTAAATTTTTGTAAGATTTATTTAGATTCAGAACTATTTTATTCATTAATTATGCCAAAACCCGTTTTACGCTGATATTCTGCTATTTACAATCACTTCATTAATCAATTCTGTGACGAAACTGTTCGATAACGAAACAGGGAGAGTACGATATCGTACAGTCCAATTGAAATTAAATTGTATATTTACATTTAAAATAAATTAACCGATTAATTAAATCTGATTAATAACTACCTAAAATGAACGAAAAGGTTGGAAAGATACTGGCTATAGATGATAATGAAGATATATTGTTCGCATTAAAACTTCTTTTAAAAAATCATGTTGAAGTAATACATGCAGAAACAAGTCCGGAAAAAATTCCTGAACTTTTACACAGCGATAATTACGATGTAATTTTGCTCGATATGAATTTTACAAAAGATGCTATAAGCGGTCAGGAAGGGTTTCATTGGTTAAACAAAATATTAGAGATTGATCCTGACGCAGTGGTTGTTTTCATTACAGCGTACGGCGATGCAGAAAAAGCTGTTAAGGCAATAAAATCAGGTGCTACGGACTTTGTTTTAAAACCCTGGCAAAACGAAAAGATTCTGGCTACTATTTCATCTGCTATAAAATTAAGCAGATCCAAAAGCGAAGCAACTGATCTAAGAAAGAAACAAAAAGAAATAAGCGCAATACAGGATCAACCGTTTCATGAATTTATTGGAAATTCCCAGGAGATGCAACAAGTATTTTCGACTATTAAAAAAGTTGCAAAAACAGATGCTAACATACTTATTCTGGGAGAAAACGGAACAGGTAAAGAGCTAGTAGCAAGAGCGCTACACAGAGATTCATTGCGAAAAGACGAAGTTTTTATTAGTGTTGATCTTGGGTCAATTACAGAGACCTTATTTGAAAGTGAACTTTTCGGACATATGAAAGGTGCATTTACAGATGCTAAAAAAGATAAACCAGGACGTTTTGAGATTGCTTCCGGGGGAACCCTGTTTTTGGATGAAATAGGAAACTTATCACTTCCAATGCAGGTTAAATTATTAACTGTGCTTGAACGACGGGAAATTACGCGTGTTGGCGCGAATAAGGCTAATAAAATTGATGTAAGATTAATATGCGCCACTAACAATGATATACATCAAATGATTCAGGACGAATCATTCAGGCAGGATTTACTTTACAGGGTAAACACGGTTGAAATTTACTTACCACCGCTAAGAGAAAGAACAGGAGATATACCATTGCTGGCAGAGCATTTTTTATCTATTTATTCAAAAAAATATCGTAAAAAAATTAAAGGAATAAATGCAGATGCACTAAAAAAACTAACTCAGTATCAATGGCCGGGTAATGTTAGAGAATTACAACACGCACTTGAAAGAGCAATTATAATGAGTGATTCTGATGTTATTCAACCCGATGACTTTTCACTCTCAACAAGAAGTGAAAAAGCTGCTGAAATTGCAATTGATACTTACAATCTGGAAGAAGTGGAAAAAAATATTATTGTTAAGATCTTAAAACAAAACCAGGGAAATGTTACTCAGGCTGCAACCGTATTAGGACTAACAAGAACATCTTTATACCGAAGAATGGAAAAGTATGATCTTTAGAAATTTTAGACTTGTCGCAATATTCAGAATATTGTTGTTAACTGCAACAATATTTCTTTTTTTCTACACACTAACCTTAGAATATCTTATTACCCCTTTCCTGATTGGGTTAATTATTGTATTCCAGATTTATCTTATTTTTAAATACCTCGATAAAACCAACCGCGATCTGGCCAGCTTCCTTGAGTCCATTCGATTTTCGGAATTTACACGTTCGTTTAAAATTGAAGGAATGGGATCATCTTTTGATGAACTTAATAAGGCGTTTAATGATGTTATTCAGGATTTTCAGAAAGTTAGGTCTGAGAAAGAAGAACAATACCAGTACTTTCAAAATCTGGTGCGCAATATCGATGTAAGTATTATAACTTATCAAAACAACGGTACCGTTGATATGGTGAATCATGCTTTTAAAAAACTTTTTCAGATTAATTCTGTAAACAATATAAATGACCTGAAAGTAATTAGCCCTGAATTAGTTGAGACTCTGATCCGTTTTGAACCCGGAAAAAGTTGTCTGGTTAAAATTCAGGAAGATGATGACATTTTACAACTAGCAATATCAGGAACTGAATTTAAAATACTTAATAAGAGCATTAAGCTTGTTACAATTAAAAATATTCAAAGTGTTCTTGAGGATCAGGAAACAGAAAGCTGGCAAAAATTAATCCGTGTGCTCACACATGAGATTATGAATTCAATAACACCTATTTCTTCGATTACTTCTACTTTAGATTTAATGTTTAAAGATAATGAGAATAATGAGACTCTGCCAGACAAGGACTCTGTGGAAGAAATTCATACAGCCATAAAAACTATTAATAATAGAAGTAACGGTTTATTGCATTTCGTAAATACGTACCGGAATCTGACAAAAATACCAAAACCAAACTTTAGAGTTGCCAAAGTTAAAGATGTTTTTAGTGATATACAGCAGTTATTAAAAGAAGAAATTAAGGCAAGCAATGTTGATTATCAGGTATCATTAGAACCTGAATCAATTGAATTTAATGCTGATACTAAACTTATAGAACAAGTATTGATTAATCTGATAAAAAATGCGATTCATGCGCTCGAAAACAGTGAAAAACCGATTATACAAATAAAATCCTTTTATAATAAACGAGGCAGAGTTACAATTCAGGTTTCTGATAACGGACAAGGAATATTAAAAGAAGTACTTGATAAAATATTTATTCCATTTTTCACAACCAAGCCTAAAGGTTCAGGAATTGGATTAAGCCTTTCAAAACAAATTATGCGTTTGCACGCAGGATCGATTACAGCAACTTCCGAAATAGAAAAAGGAGCAACTTTTACTTTAACTTTTTAAACATTATAAAATTCAAATTTTTAAATTTCAAACTATAATTTTAAATCTCTGTTAAATTGTTTTGAAATAATAATTGCTAATCTCAAAAAATCATAACCATCATTTCTGTTTGTTAAGATTAAAATTGTCATTTGAGTGTCTGGCAAATGAAAGATTAAATTAGAGTAACCGTTCCCGGAACCTCCATGCCAATAATACTTTACTCCATTTTTCTCCATTAAGATCCAACCAAATCCATAGTATGGAGTATTTTTACCATTATTTAATTTACTAACCGTAAAAATCTTGTTTAAACTTTCACACTTTATTAATTTATCTGAATATAATGCCAAATCCCATTTAACAAAATCTTCTATATTCATGTAAATACCTTGTTCACCATAAATCTTATTTACTTCGTTTTTTACAATATATTCATCTCCTTCTTTAAAATGACCATATGCTAAAGAAGTTATTTTGTTAATGTCTTCAGCTAAAAAAGTATTGTTCATAGACAGTTTATCGAAAATATGCTTACTCAAAAAATCTCTGTACGACATTTTAGAGGCTTCTTCTATAATTTTTCCTAACAATGCATAATCAGAATTACTTGATTTCCATTTAGAACCAGGAGGGAAATTCGATTCATTCTGTTTTTTCAAAAATTCAAGAACCTGTTCATTTGAAGAAAAGTTTTGCTCATCATAACTTTTTAGGCCTGACGTATGATTTAAAAGATTTCGAATCTTTATATTATTACCATATTCAGGGAAGTCCGGAAGAATATCAATAAGATTATCATCAAGACTTAGTCTGTTTTTTTCAACCAATTTCAGTATAGCAAGCGCTGTAAAAGATTTCGATAATTCTTCCAGGTTAAAAATCTGATTAACCGTCATAATTTCTTTTTCCTGAATATTGGATAATCCATAAGCTTTATTAAAAATAATTTCTCCTTTATTTATAACAGAAATAACTGCTCCTGGATTATCATTGGAAAAATAGGTTAAATATTTATCTACTGCTTGTTCTATCCTTTTGATATCCAGAGCATCCTGAGCATTAACATTTAACTGGGAAAAAAGAATAATGGAGCAAAAACCAAATAAAACTCTGTACAAATATTTTTTCATGTGTTAATTATTATTGGAATTACAATATATTTTCAGCATCTCCTCAGCTTTCTTAACCCCTAATTCAAGAGCTTTTTTAAAATCAGCACAGCCTCCATCGCTATCATTTAAATTTATTTTAGATATCCCTCTGTTTAAATAGGCGCTCCCGTTATCTTTAACTTTACTTATATATCTATTATAGTCTAAAAGTGCTTCCGTATGATTATTAAGGACCCCTAAAGAAACCGCTCTCCCCAGATAAGCATCAGGAAAATTATTATTAAATTTTATTGCTAAGCTAAAATCACGTATTGACTCCTCATATTTCTGCTGCATTGCTCTTGCTACACCACGCATATAATATGCTTCAACATAATCACTTTTTAATTTTATAGCAGAATTAAAGTTAATTAATGCTTTAACATGTTCTGATTTACGCATATAAACCATTCCTTTTCGATAAAAAGGTTCCGAATCGAAACTGTTCAAATTAATTGCTTTATCATAATCCAATAATGCCTCATTAAACATTTTTAATGCTGCTTTTGCATTCCCCATCTTTTTATATGACTTTGCATCATTTGGGTTAATTCCTATAGATTTATTAAAATCAATAATAGCACCATCAAAATCTCTGATTTGCAGTTTAAAATATCCTCTCTGATAATAGGCATCCTGATTGTCAGCATCAAGTTCAATAATAGCATCATAATCTGCTATTGCTCCATTATAATCGTCCTTATCAATACGATATTTAACTCTTCGCTGATAAGCATCCAAATTATCTTTATCCAGTTCCAGTGATTTGTTAAAATCCTTAACCGAACCTTCGAGATTACCCAGACTTGCTCTAACGATACCCCGCTGATAGTAGGCTTCAGCATAGGTAGAGTCCAATAGAATTGCGCTATTTAAATATTCCAGAGCAGAATCAAATTCTTTCAAATTAGACTTTACATACGCCAAAAAATAATTAACCTCAGGATTTTCATTATTAATTTTTATTGCCCCATTTAAATCTTTCAGAGCATTATCAAATTCATTCTTTTGTATAAATAATAATGCTCTTCCAAAATACCCTTCATAATTATCTGAATCAAGTTCCAGTAATTTATTAAAATCAGATAGTGCCTCTTGCTCCATTTCTAACTGATAATATGCTTGTGCACGTTTCAAAATTGCCTGTGTATTTTTTTTGTTAAAGTTTAGTGCCTTTCTATAGTAATCTGTAGCAATGTTAAATTTTAAAGAATCAGTATAAACTAATCCTTTTTTATAGTAATTATCTGAAATAATAGGTTTTAACACTAAAAATCCTATAATAATTATAATCAAAGCTACTATAAACGAGATCCACTTTTTCATTTGTTTCTGTATTAATATATATCAATTATTTTCTCTGCAACTAAAAATATAAAGGTAAAACACAAGATAAAAAAATGCCTTGCAAAAGCAAAGCAATCATTCAGGATGAAAATTAACTAAAATCTGTTTAGCCATCTGTAACGTCCGCTACTATCACCAAATTTCAATCCAATCATTATTTCATGTGAACCATAACTAATCCGCTGAATATCATTTAATGAATAATCAAAAGCATAACCAAAGTATAGTTTGTCTACTTTTATGCCAACCATAGTAATAAAGGCGTTTCCTGTTCTGTACGAGAATCCAATCCAATAATCTCTTTTATAATAACCTTTTACGGAAACGTCAGTCTGTAAATTAAATGCCTCAGTAGTTTTTATTAAAATAGAAGGTTCAATTTCAAAATCATTATCCATATCATATCTATATCCTGTTATCAAATAATAATTTCTCACTTCCTGATAATCAGTAAAACTATTATCTGAACCAAATTTCACGGAAGCCTGGAATAAATTCTTTGCAGATAATCCTATATAAAATGGGTGATATGTGTAATATATACCAATACTTCCATCAGGAATAAACATACTTTCTCTTGCTTCATCAATTAATGGGTCGTATCCTTCAAATGTTTCCAAATCACTTGTATTTACTCTGAACTGATAAGCAGATAAAGACATTCCCAACGAAAGCTGTCCGTCATTAACGAATAAATGGTAAGCATAGGAAAACTCCAGACCTGTTCTTCCAATAGGTCCGTTCTGATCATTATATATATATCCGCCTAAACCAATTTTTCCGCTTGGCCGGCGTTTTCTTGTATTCTTTCTTACTGATCTTGACTTTGAAACGTAACTGGTTTTAGTTATTCGGGTTTGACCGCTGATTGCCTGTGTCATAGGCGCATCTTCAAAACCAAGCCATTGTTGACGCGCAGTGAGATTAAAAGAGGTAAATCCTTCACTCCCTGCAAACGCCGGGTTAATAAGGAATTGATTCATCATATACTGACTAAAAACAGGCTCCCCGCTTTTCGCAGAAAAAACAGTCAACATTATGATAAATAGTATTATTAATCTTTTTTTCATTTCAATACAAAACAAATTAATCTCTTTGAGATTTCCAAAAATCTACCTGATTATTGTCACTGTACCAACAATTGGTTCATCATCATTATGCAAATCTATTACATAATAATAAGTATCCATAGGCAGCTTCTTGCCATTTTGATTAGTACCATCCCAGTACTTATCAGCTGAATAACCATCTGAATGAAAAACTCTTTCTCCCCATCGGTTATACACATCAACAGTAACATCAGGAAATACAAATAAACTTTCTATTTCCCATGTTGGATTATATTCATCATCATTTGGTGTAAATGCGTTAGGAATCTCAAAATTACCGCAAAAACGAATCACTATTGTATCAGATCCTACACAATCATTTTCATCGGTAACATTTACCCAGATTTCCTGATCGCTAGTCTGAGTGTATGCTGTATAACTTGATGCAATATCACCATTAAACCAGTCAAAACTAATCCCTGCATCAGAAACATCAAATAAAATACCGTTAATATCATCGCAGAGTGTAGTGTCAGGACCAAGGTCAACTATTGGTATATCATGTACCGTTAACGAAGCGGTATCTGCATTAGTACATCCATATTCATCTTCCACTCTAACCCAGTAATCTCCGCTTTCAGTAGTAATAAATGTTTCGCCACTGCTTCCGTCATCCCATAAATAAGATGTTACATCAGAACCTGCAGCAATAAATTCGTAATTTTCTCCACGACAAATTCCAACATCAAGCCCTATATCTATAAATGGTAATGCTACCATTACTGTTTCTTCTAACTGTTCGCCAACACAACTATAAATATTTGTTTCTGTAACTCTGATATAGTGCACTCCGGCAACATCATTCCACCTAACAAGGATAGAATCGTTGTAATTGGCAACAATGGTACCACCTGTAACTTCCCAGTCGAAAACAGAGTTTCCGTTATTGCCAATAACACCATATAATACTTCGTCGCTACCGCAAGCAACAGGTAATGTCTGAGCATAACTTTTAAGTCCTAATACAATTAGACATATGACTATTAATATTTTAAGACCTCTGCTCAATTTAATTTCGTCTTTAATTTTAGAACCTATTATGCATTTACTTGTAATAAACTGGTTTAGGGTAATTACCCTAAACCAGTTAAAGCATATTTAAATATATTATTAAATCTCTAAATCATTAAGTATGTGATAAATAGGACCAGTAACCGGAGTTGGGTTAACAATAAAAATTACTGTTGCATCAGTATCTCCGGCAGCATTGTAGGTAATTGCACCAGCTAAATAATCTGACTTGTGAGAAATACCCGAAACTATTCCATGAGTTGCATCATTTAATAATGTATAAGTATATCTAGTACGATTACCACTACTTACAGTTAAAGCAGTCGAATTAAAAGTGTAAGTATAAGCAGGTTGAGCACCACCCCAGTCAGCATCTGTATCAATTAATTTAACAGCTGTAGTATATTCAACAAAAGTATGAGTAGGAGTAGGTGTTGCAACAACAGCATCAGTAGCATCAATTTCTTCTATAGTTTCCTCAACAAGGAATGCATAGGCAGCTATAGCTGTTGGAACATCTTCTGCAATATTTAAAACAATACTTTCAGCAGCCTGATCACCACAATAATTAATAATGTCAGCTGTTGCTACATTAATTGTAGGAGCAACAACAGTTCTAACAGTAAGCGACACTGGTGTAACATCAGCACAACCACCCCATGCAACAGGCGCAGTTTCAGCAACAGTAACTGTATAATCAGTTGTTGCCCCAGGCGAAGGAGCAGCAAGAGTTACATAGTTATCATCGTCATCTGATCCAATAGTTAAACCTACTGCTGTCCATGCCCATGTAAATCCATCGGCTGAAATATCATCAGTCTCAGGATCATATGCAGGATGGTAATTCGCATCCGGCAATGCCCAAAAAGGCATAGTTGTACCTTCTGTCATATATGAAGTTACAGCAACAGTAGTTGCATCTTCATAATCAACTGCTTCACCAACAGCTAAAATTTGTGCTGAAGCACCATAAAATACAAATGCTAATACAAGTGTAAAAGCAATTTTTAAAATGTTCATTTTTTTCATGATCTAAAAGTTTAAGTTAATATTTAATTAAATTTTGATTTTACTTTTAATAAAGACACATCAGTCTTGATTATATATTTTAGTTTATTTGTTACTGTATTTTAATATTTAACGTTCCTACAGCTCTTTGGTTTCAATATTTTTTTTTACTTTGATAAAAATTCTAAAATTGCCCGTAAAAGTATCATTTTAAATGATTAATGCCAAAAGAGATTTTGTCAGGAACCTTATTCTATACATAAACTAACCTCATTAATTGATATATTTATTTTTCATATTACAGTAAGAATTTAATTTAACAAGATGTTTCGACACCATAATACTATTAATTATTTGTAAATCAATCTAATATCTGTTAAGTCAAACATCTTGGTTATTACATTTATCTTATTAACATTTGTATTTCTTTATACAATAAATTATCATCCTTTGTTAAAAAGTATTAAATTATTTTTCACTGTCATTCGGAATATGATAACCTGCTCCGGTTTCAGGAATTTTAAATAATGTCACTTTTTCATTTCCAATGTTTGTATTGGTACAACCATTTGTATCTGTAATAGTTGTAATAGTATAATAGTAATCAGTATCCGGAGAACCATCATCGACCCAAACCGGAGCTGTTACCGGATTAAAAGTATAAGGATCAGCCGCAATACCAACTAAATTTTCAGGAGTTGTACCATCCGTAATTGTAAAATCAAAAGGTCCTGTTCCTGCAGTAAAATCTATCGAAATTTGTGTATTATTCCCGTCACAAATTGAATCAAGTGCTGCATTTGCAGTAAGCGTTGCGTCAGGTAGCGGATTAATTGAAATAGTCAGGTTTCCTGCCATTAATACAGTACAAGTGCCGGAAGCATCTGTTGCATCTGTTGCATATACTTCATACAAACCTGCTACCGTTTGGTTTCCGAAACTTATTGAGGATCCGGTACTACCTGCTGCTGAACTACCTGCCGGAGATCCGTCTCTATATAAATCGTAATTTACACCCGTTTCTGAATTATTAAGTCCAACAGCAACACCAGTACCACCAGCACAATACGAATCAGTACCCGAAGGAGTAATAGTAAACGAATTATCAGGCACAGGGATAACCGTTACTGTAACGGGGCTTCCAAAAATAGTTGTTGTGGATGTTGTTGGTGTATCATCAGTCACTTCTGTTATAGTATAAGTTGTATTATCTGCAGGACTTGTATTAATAGTATAAGGACTCGCAGCAATAGCGGTATGTGTCCAGTTAATTCCAGCACTATCAACTTTAATAGTCCATGGTGCTGTTCCTGTTAATTCAACAATTAAGGATGCTGTTCCCCCGGCACAAATTGAAGTATCAGAACTTGTAAATCCGGCAGTAGGTAGTGGAGCAGACTCTGTTGTACCAATTGTAAAATAATGATCATCATCTAAATCTAAGCTGTTATCAGATATTATAGACCCGGAGTTTACACCGCCATCTGTAACCGTGGCGGGAGTAACTATTTCCCATTGATCAGGTATCCATTCTACCATTTTAAGGTTATTAGGTCGGTCATCTGTCATTGCAGGTAACATACTATTAGAATCCCACCTAATTTGCAATGGTGATGTTCCACTTGCAGGGCCTTTAACCCTCCAATATTCATTACCACTCACCATTTCAAGGCCAGCTTCTCTAAAGCTGGTATCCATAGATGCATCTGGATTAGCATTGTAATATTCAGTTTCCCAATATTGAGGTCCGGATGTTAATGTATTAATTATTTCGACCTTCCCATATCTGGTTGCGTCACCTAGCGGAAAAATAAATGTACTTCCATTTGAAAGGTTCTTTTTCATTGGTCCATCAACATAGTTTGAAGAACTATACCCTGAAACAGAACTAAAGACATCTGTCATTGACAAAATATTTGCGACAGATGTTGTTATCACACCTGAAGTTAAGGTTAAATCCCCATCAATATCAATTGGACCACTTAATGTAACTCCATTAGCATTATTTAAAGTAAAATGATAGAAGTTATTTGTACCTGTAAAGTTTCCTGTTATTGATTGGGCAGATGTACCATTCAGTTCTATAATAGCATTTGCACCATCACCTGCATCAAACGATCCTGTTACAAAACTTATATCTCCTCCAATACTAATTTTCTGATCGTGGTCATTTATTACATTTAGTGTAGCATCATCTCCATCAATTGTTATATCTCCTAAAAGAGTGACATCCTGGTTAGGAAATCTTCTTTCTCCAGTTCCACTCAATTTTAAATTATTAACCTGTGTAAATCCAGCTAATATATCATAATTTGCAGAGCCTCCATACTCTAATGTACCACCCGTTGATGCAAAGAAATCTGTATAATATCCTGCAGGTAAACTTGCCCTTTTAGTGTATAAAGTACCTGTTCCAGACACTTCACCAGCACGATGCCCAAACGTACTGTCTACTTCAAGTCTTCCATTGATTGTTGTTGTATAAGAAGATTTAAAATTAGAAGGTATGTATACAGTGTCATCAGTATTTATACGAACCATTGCACCACGAGGCCCTCCTGCAACGTTTGGCGTCCAGATTGAACCATCTGTCCAGCTTCCGGAGTTATTTGTCTCGTAAAATGGAACCTGATCAGGAATTGCATCATCAATTCCTGCTGTATAATCACCTTCAATCTCTTCATCACCAACATTGTCGAAATTAAAAAGACATAAGCTGTTTGCTTCATCAAAATCATCTGCATCATATTTATTCCAGTTTCCTGAACCATCATTTAATAATCGCGCTGTAATATAATCTGTAACATCATAAGGACCAATTGCATAAATATCAGCGGGATAATACTTCATTTCAACATCGGCAGAAAAGCCTGAAATACCGCTTGATTTAACAACCCAGTGGTATTGTAAAACATTAATTGAATCAGCTATTTCAGGGTCGTCAAAATCGTTAACAATACTTGGATGCCTTTCGTCAGCAGCTTTTGTAATTATTGTCCCAGTACTGTTATCGTTTTCAGTGATTTTATATTCAACAGGTGTATATTTATCACCGGATCCAATAGGTATTATATAATCATATGGGCCACCGGCATCGGCTGTTGAAGGGAGTGTTTTGCGAACACCATTATCTGTAAATGAGATATTTGTTCGAATCATATTACTACTACTAAAAGTAGATCCTTCAATAATTTGTGCATTAACAGATAAATCAAGAAGATTATTACCAACATCAAGTACGCCTCCATTTAAATTTAATCCATCCTCGATAAATAATTCATTACCAATATCAACATGAACACCAACTCCTGATGCATTGCTTATAGTTAACATACCAAAAATCCCACTGCCATCTCCAGTCATATCCTGCTCAACAATACCAAGCATCTCTATTCCGTTACCTGTACCTCCATAAATGTGTGTTCCGTTATTTAACATATCACCTTTAACACTAACAGCATTACTACTATCACGGAATATTCCATTCTCGATTCTAAAATCATTTTCGATAAAAACTGTATCGGTTGATGTCTCACTTAAACTAAGTGCATTTGAAGTTGATTTGGTTAAATTATAAAAAGTTGTTTTACCTGTAATTTTCTGATCTGATGAACCACTAAATGTAGTTGTATTTTCATTTGGCTCAAACGTACCCGAATTAGTAAAATCTCCTTGAATATTTAAAGCTAAGGTATTTGCATCAAAAGTAGATCCACTTTCAATGGTTAAATCTTCTTCAAGTGTTAAAGTCTGTATCTGCATTTGTACTGTTGGACTATTTGTTGAATTAACAATAATGTTTTTCAGATTTACACTTGAATTTAATCCTATGATTTGATCTATCGGTGTATTAGTATCATCACCAAAAGTAAATGAAGCACCGGCTCCAATAATTGGAGTTTCGGGATTTAAATACAAAGCAGCAATTGATGGACTTGTTTGCTGGCGCACAATAGTAATGTTCGCATCAGCTACTTGAGTAAATTCGCTTCCGGTATTTAATATTTCAAATATACCACGTGCACCTTCAATTGCATCAGTTTCACCAATTACAACAGTACTATTACTATGGTTTTGAGTAAATTTAAGTACTCCATCTGTAGTATATGTTTGCCGGCGAATTTGAGAACCTACTTTCAATGTTCCTTGATTAATATAAATTTCTGAAGTTCCGGAAGATGTATATTCGATGTAATTATTTGTACCACCATTTACCAAAACCTGACCATTATAATTTAGTTGTAATTTTCCGTCCAGCTTAATACCTGTATTATTACCAGAGACTCTTAAAATACCATTTTTTATAATAAGTTCAGATCCTGAAGGAAGTAAAAAATCACTACCTCCACTTGATAGTGTAATATCAGTATTTGAATTATCAAAATTCACGTTACCTGATGTTATTTCTAAAGCTTTTGTTAATCCATCAGTTTCGCCGTTTAAGGTAAGTTCTTCGTAAAAGTTTACCTGAGATCCTGAATATTTTTCAATTATTAATCTGTTAAGAGCAATATTATATGCCGCATCAGGAGTGGCATTTGCAATATCTGAGTTATCTGTTCCCATGAAGATCAAATTGGCATTTCGTTTTGTAGCATCTCTCCAAAATGTAATTGAAGAACCTCCAATATCTATATCACCATAAACTACAAGTTCATGCGAAGTTAATGCGGATACACCATCTTCAACTTCAATAGCGTTGGCACTTTCTAATCCATCAGGGTCACAATTTATTTTATCATAAACTGTTACAATTCTTTCAGTTCCTGTAGCCGGAAAAACTAATTTACCTTGATTATACATGACTAAAGAATCTTCAATAGTAATATCCCCGGTTGCTCCACTACTAAGTGTTAAAGTTGTGCCTGTAAAATTAGTATTATTAATAATTAGATCCCTGTTAACTGTTATATCCTGAATAGGTAAAGTCTTTGAAGTATTGTTTGCATTTCCTGTTATTAATAATGTTGGATATTCTGATAAAGTAGTTAGTAATGTATAATCACCACCAGAAAATTCTATAATAGCAGTGTCATTATCAATAAAATCCTGATAATCAGCGCTTGGCAAAGTATTAGTAGAGTCGATCAGATGACCTCCCCCGGAAACTGATATAAAAGTTAAGCCTGTTGCTGATCCAACATTAAGAATTGCCTGAGTACCAGTTGATGGATGAGCACCATATGTTTTAACACCAGCAACATCAGTATTAGTTGTTGAAGAAGATATTGTTACATTATGTGCTACAACAATTCTATCTGTTGAACTAAATGGGAAAGGTTCTGCACCTGTTCCTGCAACTTCAGCACCATCAATATCTACAATTGACCATGTGCTTTTAGTATCCCAATCACCATCTTGTCTTGAATAATACGTAAAAATCTTTCTAAATGCTGAATGCTTACCAGCAGTCCAATCAGCATTTAAAAATCCAACACCACTAAAGGGAATATCAGGCTTTGTTGTATTTGTACTTGCTCCCTCATTCCATTCAGATTCGTCATCTGTTATCCATGCAGCATTAAATCCTCCCGAAAAATCGCCAGCCGTATGATGTGTAAATTGTAAGGAAATTGTAGTTTCATCAATTCCACTAAATCCTGTTGCCTCAGATCTCCAATAATAAGGAATAACATCTGCCGGTGTATTAACTGCCGGGTGAGAAGAACTGCCCTGAGAAACTCTGAATGTCCCTGAAACGGTTCCGGGTGATCCATTTGCAAATATTTCAACTGGCGTATAATCTGTTCCTGTACCAATTGGATAAAAAGCAATAGTTTCATTTGTATATGCGCCATCTAGATTAATGGTGTATTGAAGACCTCTATCAGAATAATTTCCTGCAGCTTTTATCATTTTTGTGCTACCAAAACTACTTCCGCTTATTCTACCTGAATCAACACTCATGCTATAAATTCCAATATCCATTATACCAGTAGTTAAGGTAAAATCTGCAAAATCAGAATTACTTTGAAGTTGAGCACCATTAGCATCATCAAGTTCAATATGACCAAAAGATGCTGTAGATGAACTTGTATTTATTGTATGTAGAGCAGAACCTCCGGTTAAATTAATTCGACCAGGATTAGTTGTACTTGCATCCAGCTTACCATCAGTAATATCAATATTTCCATGCAGATTAACTGTAAACCTATAAGTATCAAATTCACCTCTAATAATTGTAAGATCATTTTGAATATCAATAACTGTATTTAATGCATCTGTATCATCTGTAGTTCGTCCTGAACTACTAACATTTACCGACCTGAATAATAAAGGATTATATCGTTGGTCTTTTTCTATCTCTAAATTATTAAATGTTAATATTGATGCAGTTGTTGTATTTCCAACATAAATAGATGAATTTGAACTACCATTAAATATTGTTGTATTTGTACCATGTGTATAGGTTGCTCCGTCGTTAAAGTAAAAATCCTCTCCAATTGTTAATTTAAGTCCGGCAGTATTAAGATCAGCTCCATTTTCTATTGTTAAATCATTAGAAACCTCCAAGGCATTTTCACAAAGCACATCCGTATTTTGTTTTATTGTTAAATCATAAAAATTAGCAGTTGAATTTATTTCTACATTTGTTCCTCCGGTGTAATTAATTGTTAAGGTACCACCTGTAACACTATAATTACCCTCATCACTTGCTATAAGAATACCGTTGGTTTCAGTACCCGGATCTGTCGGTGCAACACCTTCAATAATAATTTCACCATCACTCATTGTGAAAACCATATCGCCGTTATTTAAATGCAATAATGCCTTATCAGCATCAGCAATATACTCTGACGTTAGTCTCACAATACCTCCTGTCTGGATATAGGAAAAATCGCCACTTGCTGCAGAGCTTATTTGATTTGCTTCCAGTTCTCCACCGTTTACAACAATTACCCCGGCAGCTTCGGTTCCGAAATTAATTGCTTCCGCTTCTCCTAAAAGAAATTTTCCATTATCCACCTGCAATTTACCAAGAATATATAGCCCCTGATCAGTCTGGTCGTTATCAACTCCATTCGGAGAACCATGAGACAAGTCTGTATATGTTGATGATTCATTTGCTGTATTACTTACAAAAACATTTGGACCATCCAAATATAATCTGGCATTTTCTCCAATTGTAAAGTCACGGCTACCTTCAACTAATGAAGGGATATATAATTCGCCAGACAATCTTAATGTACCTGCTTTTATCCATAATGCTTTTCTGTTTTCAGGATTTGCTGCATCCGTATTATTCCACGTATCATCATTTTGTCCATACATGGCAAAATGACTGGTATCTTCAGCATAAATCTCTAATGCATAAGTCTGATCAGTCCCTTTATCTATTACTAAATTATATAAATCAGTAGTATCTTCACAAGTAAATGTATTGTTTGTTGCCCCATCAAAAACTAATGATACTCCACCTGTTGTAGTTAAATTTTCATAATCAGGAAGGGGTTGATTTGTAAAACGAACTATTCCCTGATTAGTAAAATCTCCACCTACATAAATCTGGTGGATTCCTTTATGATAGTTTCCATATCCTGAAGCTGCCACTGCACTATATGCATTACCAGTTCCAACGGTAAATATTCCTGCTGAGTAAACATCCACATCACCTTCAATATCTAATACTAATGGTGTTGTACTGCCAGCATCATTATCATTAATTCTAAAAGTTCCTTTTTCAACTTTTAAATTTCCATTTAAAATATAATCACACATTAATGTTACAGTATCAGTAGTATTATTCATAATAATTTCCATATTATAGAAAGTTATGGATGTAGTTATACTGTAATTACTACTACCACTATAAACCACAGTACCCTCATCTAAACCAGCAGTAATGAAGTCTGTTGAATCACCCGCCGGAAAATAATCTTCTTCTATATAAATACGACCATTACCTCCAATATCAGTAAAATCATGGCTATTGGTTGATCCAAGGTATAATCTTCCTTCAACTTCAATTGACTTTAAAATGTAACCACTTTCACTTACTGTAACAGTTTTTCCTGATAAAACAACAACGTTATCATTTTCATCGGGAATTTCATCATTAGGATTATTTGGTAATGCTCCGGACGCGTCCAGAGTCCAAATATTATCTTCCCCCTTGTCTTTCCAGTTTCCGGAAACCAAAGTGTACCATGTTTGTGTCGAACTACCTTCAACCGGACTGTTAGTTTGATCAATTGTTCCAATTGTGTAGTATCCATTTGCTATATTAGCGTTTGATACTTCAAAATACATTTGATCACCACTTTGTATTCCCTGCGAACTTGTTGTCACTATTGAATAGTTACCTGAAGTACCTACACGATATAATAATCTGTAATTCGTTATATTTTGAGGAATCCCTCCTCCTTCTATTCCATCACCAAAATCAAAATAAATTCTTAAATCGATGTTTGCACCGCCAGATTTTGCCATATACCAACTTCTATTCCATGCTGCACCGCTAGCGCCTAAATTAGTTGTTACTTCAACATCTGTTTTAATGGATGCAATATCATTTGTTGTATTATCATGCGAAGCAAATATATATTCACCATCAGTATCCAGAGTCGAGTTATCTTCGTTTATTCCAAACCCTGCTGATACCGAACCATTATGATCTCCATCAGACTCAACCCCAATACCTACAACGTCATAAATATATCCTGCATCATCTGGTGTATATTCATCATTTGAGATTGTAAGATTATATCTTGTTGCTAAATAATTTTCAACCACTGTTCTTTCTGCACTGTTAATCTGCTTGTTAAAATATATAACCTCAGCAACTATCCCGTCCCATCCATCACCAACTCCTGTATCTAAGCCGCCTTTTCCAAGTATTACCCTATCAGATCCACTTACAGATCCAACTATAAGGTTACCATAAGATAATGCATCCTGAGTTCCATCAATATATAATTCAGGCGTTGCATTTGAAATCCAGGAAAACGTAACTAATTGATTTGATGTTGATTGAGAACTTGCTGAACTTTCAACTATCCCACCTGCTCCTGATCCAGCTCTTATAACATTAGATTGCCCACCAAGTGCTCCAGCAGCATCATATCTAATTGACAAGCTATCATCTGCTCCTGTTGGAGTCTCGGTAATAAACCATCCTTTATCAGTAGATGCATTATCTGATTTAATAACAAATAATAATGAAAATGCAGATTGTCCATTGATATAACTTTCACCATCATCATCCAGTAAGAAATCTCCTGCACCATCAAAATCCAACACATCGAATCCATTTATAGTTGTAATCGCTGGTTGGTAAGTCGTATTCGATTGCACAAAATGATTATTGTACCCACTTAAATCAAAAAGAGTATCAACTCCTGTGTCGATACTTACCGAGTCTCCTCTCAGCCAAAATTTTAAATTACCAGCGCCACTATTATTACCAACACCACCTGGTCCGGTCTGAGCATATATATTAAGCACTAAAATATTTGTAAGTAATATTATTATCAGTGCTAATTTCCCTATAATTCTATTGTATTTTTTCATAATAATATACCGGCTATTAATTCATTAATATCCCAAAATCTTGATAATAAAAGTACAAATTTAATATGTTTACATTAAAACACCACTAATTGTTGCGTTTAGACACAATAATATGTGTAATTAACTTTATAATTTTGATCAATATCATAATACTTTAGATAAAACTAATTAAAATTCTGTTAATAAAGCAATTTCGATATTTATAATACATTTATTATTATCTTTTCTACAGTTATTTTTACGTAATTCATCAGCAATATTTAAATATACATTCTGCAATCTCTATAACGCTGTTAATCACAGCATAAAGAACAGTATTATTATTTAATAATTTACCAAATGGATATAACTGTTAAGAATAAAAATCGATTTTACAGGTGCTTTAAAATCTTTTGTGCAATTTTCTCGATCACTTTTACCGGGACACTATTCCCGAATTGTCTGTATGCCTGAGTATCGGAAACCGGAATTTCAAAATTTTCAGGAAAGCCTTGTAGCCTTGCAGCTTCGCGAGGTGTTAATTTACGGGGATTCCCTTCTTTTTGTTCCACAAGAATTTCACTGCCATCCTTGTAATATCTTGCAGATATTGTATTAGTGTATTCTGAATGCTTATTAACAATTCCATAACCGAACCCTTTTCCGTTCAGTTTATTCTCTTTTTTCCTTCTCTTATGTCCTGACCATAATTTATCCGATATTGTATATTTGGGATCTACTGATTCCTCCAGGATATTTCCAACACTTACCAGGTCGTTTGTAGGCTCAGGGAATCCAAAGTTTATACTTTTATCGAGAAATCCAACAATATAAATTCTTTCTCTGTTTTGTGGCAAACCAAAATCTCTTGCTCTTAAAACTTTATACTGAACATTCTCATATCCAATCATTTTTAAATGTTTAATAATCGTTATTAATGTTCTTCCCTTATCGTGTCCTTTCAGTTGTTTTACATTCTCGAGTAAAAATGCTTTTGGTTTTTTAGCAATAAGAATCCTTTCTATATCAAAGAATAAGGTTCCTCTTGTATCTGCAAAACCCTTCTTTAAACCAGCCTGTGAAAATGGCTGGCACGGAAAACCTGCCAATAAAATATCATGGTCAGGAACATCTACAGCATTAATTTGCGTTATATCTCCATAAATTTCTTCATCAGGAAAGTTTGCTTTATAAGTCTGAATCGAAAATTTATCAAGCTCGCTTGTAAAAACACAATCTACATTATTGCCGGAAGCCTTTTCAAAACCAATTCTAATACCTCCTATTCCGGCAAACAAATCGATTATTTTAACTTTATTATTCATTAATTTTTAATAGTTATTTATGAAGTTTACAAAGATAATTATAAAACACCGAACTTATCCAAAGAGCAAATTAAAGTTGGATTGGAAGAATTTACACTTCTCATTCCTGTTCCACCCTGTATTGGTTTTTCATCTTTACAATCATTATTAAAATCATTAACTGTTATATATTTCCAGTTAATTAATTCTCTGTCTTTTTGGTTATTAATATGTCTGACAATTAATATATAATCCAATCCGGTTTTATTCTGCATTTTTCTAAAATCATCTAATCTTCCTGTATCAAGTCCAAATCCTGTTTTACTACGTTTAGGCAAATCTTTTTCTTTTATTTCCAGAAGTTTATATTTACCATCAGACTTTTTAATTATATAATCTATATCAGCGGGCTTTCCTTTATATTTTGAAAACCCAATATAACCATCAAAGATTAGCCGGTTAACATAAATTTTGAATAACTCCTCGTAACAGAAATCATTAAGTTTATTATGCAACCAATTCTTAGTTTCTTTATTTATCTGGTGTTTATTTTTATTACGAATCTTTTTGCTTTTAAACAAACCTGAAAGTATCTCGATATCATTTGACTGGTATTCAAATTTTAATAATTTATAATTAAATGCAAAAATTCTAAATTCCGGCACAGGAAAGCTATATGTCTTATTTTCAAGCTTTATTACTTCCTTGCAATTGAGTATATTTGTATCATATTTGATCAAAAACATTTCAGCAAATCCAACTTCCGCAAGAATTGTATATAACTCCTCATATCGTTTAAGGTCTGATCTGATATGAATACATGTAAAATAAACAGAATCCCTTAATGATGATTCATTACTGGTTTTAGGAATCATGTATCCACCTGAAAAATTTTCAAAATTTTTGAATGAACTTATTTTTTCTTCAAATAAAAGCTCTGTATAAAATCCTTTATATCTGTTAAAAAGCTGTTTATCTCCAATAACATTCAAGCTTACCAATTGATGCAAATTAGATATTAACTCTGTTTTATTCATGAATAACGTTAAAAGCAAATCCATTTTTATTAAGATGAAGATAAGAATAAAAATATTTAATAAAAAAGAACAGAACTGAAAAAAGGTTAATGCAATGCCTTAAGACTTCTAAAATCTTATTATGGCAAAACTCTTAATAAGCTCGCCACGACGTACAAGCAACAAGGCATACAAAGGCGCCTGTTGAATTATACATCATGTGATGTATAATTCAACAGGCTTTGTATGTAGTTGTATATTATATTGTTCACAGTGGTCGTCATAATACTGTGTAGTAATATTCAACAGTAAATGTATGTTTATATAAACTCGTCGGTCTTTTATTTAGCTGATTTACTGATCCTTATAACTCATTTTCTTGATTTGGCACACAGTTTGTCTTGGCAATAACGAAACTGCATAATAGTAAAACAATGCGGATAATTTAAAACCATATAGATATGAAAAATTTAATTGTATTAATCAGTTCGGTGACATTCCTTGTAGTTTTTTCTACGAATACTATGTCATCAGTGCACAGCACAACGGTGGAAGATTCAATTCATGTTTGGGCCAGTCCGGACCTGCTTGACATTACCACAACCTGGGCAAGTGCATATGTAAGAAACAATCCGGAAGCTAAAATTAAGGTTTCCAATGTCCCTGCAAACAGGGTAATCTCTATGACAGATGCGCCTGGAAATATTGGCTTAATCACACAAAATTACCTTCCTGTTGCGAATCACAAATCTGTTTGGAAAATGACAGTAGGCAAGGATATAATTGTACCCGTAATGAACCCGGAAAATCCATTCCTGGAAGAGATATTCAGAAGGGGCATTTCACCCGAAGAATTTGCTGATCTATTTACAAATACAGGTAACTTAACCTGGGGAACCTTGCTTAATAATGAACTTTCAATTCCTGTAAATTGCTACAGCATTAACAATGAATCAATTAAGCTTTACATGGCTGAATTTATGCAAATTGATATGCGTAACATAAATGGAAAGAATGTCAATGGAATTGATGAAATGTTAAAAGAAATTCATAATGATAAATACTCGCTGGGATTCTGTAAGTTGGTAGATATTGTGGATTCTGAGAGTCATAAAATAAAAGAAGGTATAAGTCTTATCCCTATTGATATTAATGGGAACGATAAAGTAGATTTTGTTGAGAATATCTATAATAATCCTAATGATTTGGAAAGAGGGGTTTGGATTGGAAAATACCCAAAGGTATTATACAGTAATATTTACACAATCACAGGTAATCAACCGATAAATAGTAATGAACAGAAATTTCTTAAGTGGGTAGTTACTGAAGGACAGGAATACCTCTCTGCCGGGGGCTATTCCGGACTTATTCTTAGCGAGAGACAACGTGAAGTGCAAGGATTATATGACAATCAGAAAACGATAATTGAAGTTCATAAACCAGCGCGTGCTATAACCCCGTTATTGGTAATTGTACTAATAGTTACCGGTGCTTTCATAATGTTTATATCAATTTGGCATCTTAAAGTTAAGAAACTGGATACTGTTGTTGACAATGCAAACATTCCAAAAGTTTTTATAGAATCCTCTGTGGTGGCACCAAATGGAATTTTCTTTGACAAATCGCATACCTGGGCCTTTATGGAGAAGGATGGATATGTAAGAATAGGGATAGCTGATTTCCTTCAGCATGTGACGGGTCAAATTACAAAGGTAAAAATGAAGAACCCCGGTGAAATGGTAAAAAAAGGAGAGCCTTTCCTTACGCTCATCCAATATGGTAAGCAACTGAATATTCATTCACCTGTTTCCGGAATGATTAAAGAAAATAATGTTCAACTTAATGCTGACTCATCCATAATAAATTCTTCTCCGTACTCAGAAGGTTGGGTTTATGTTATTGAGTCCAATAACTGGCTGAAAGAGATTCAACCCTTTTTTATGGGTAAAACATATAAATCATGGCTTAAAAATGAGTTTTCCCGTCTGAAGTTTTTCTTTTCTTCCACGATCAAGCTAAAAGTTGCCAATAATCTACAACTTGTAATTCAGGATGGTGGAGAAATGAATGATAGTCCAATGGAAAGTTTTGGACCAGAGGTTTGGGAAGAATTTCAATCCGGATTTATTAATCGGGTAAAATAACAATAGAATAACAATAGAATAACAATAGAATAACTATAGAATATCAATATAACAACAATAAAGTATTATTAACCAAACAAATAACATGATATGGGAATAAATAGATTAAATTTTTTCAAAGTACTTGGCTTAACAGGTGCCTCACTTGCTTTTGGCAAAAAACTAAATGCAAGTCAGGAAAAAGGAAAGCTAACAGGGTACAAAAAAGAAAAAGAAAAAGAGTTCGTTGGAGTCCTTTATGACTCAACCCGCTGTGTTGGCTGCCAGGAATGTGAAATAGTCTGTGCGAAAGAGCACGGGCTACCAGAACCTGATCCAGACGACTATCCAACAACTGAAGTTGTTAGAAAATCAAATGAAAATCGACGCACTGTAATTAATGCATATAACACATCAAAAGGTGAGGTTTATGCTAAAATGCAATGTATGCATTGTAACGAACCTGCATGCGGTGCCGCATGCCTAACAGAAGCTATGCATAAAACTTATGAGGGACCTGTAATTTGGAGAGAAAATAAATGTATGGGTTGTCGATACTGTATGATATCATGTCCGTTTGATGTTCCTAAATTCGAGTATCATAGTACTAATCCTGAGATTGTTAAGTGTACAATGTGTAATGAGAGGTTACAAGAAGGTGGAATTCCTGCTTGTGTCGAAAATTGTCCTGCAGAAGCATTAATGTTTGGTACAAGAAAAGAACTTCTAAAGGAAGCAAGGAAGAGAATAGTAGAAAACCCGGATTTATATTATGATCATATTTATGGTGAACATGAAGCTGGTGGCGCGGGATTTCTATATTTATCACCTGTACCATTTAAAGAAATAGGATTTAAAACTAATATTCAGAATAAATCATACCCTTCACTGACAAAAGGTTTTATTGGAGCCATTGCTCCTGTAGATATCTTGCTTCCGGCAGCCCTTTTGGGAATTTATGAAGCAACCAAGTCTAATAAAACAAAAACGGAGGACGAACAATGAGTCAAGCAATAAATGTACAATCAAAAGAAAAGCGTGAAAATAAAATTTGGCCTTTTATATTAAGTGAATTAAAGCCAAAAGGTAAAATTTTTACACCATTCAATATTATAAGTGCACCAATAATGTTGGTGGGAATTATAATTATATTTTTAAGATTCTGGAACGGAATAGGTTCAGTAACAAACTTGTCACAAGATGTTCCCTGGGGACTCTGGATTGGATTTGATGTTGTAACCGGAGTTGCTTTTGCCGGTGGTGCTTATGTATTGGTATTTCTTGTTTATATATTAAACATGGAAAAGTATAAGCCAATTGTACGGGTTACGGTTCTTAATGGATTTTTAGCTTATTTATTTTATTCAGGCGCATTACTACTTGATTTAGGTAGACCATTAAGTATTGTAAATGTCATTATTGGAAATAACTTCGGTGTTAGCTCTGTCCTATTCCTGGTAGGTTGGCATTTTTTATTGTATATGCTCGCTTTATTTCTGGAATTTTCGCCTGCAATAGCAGAATGGCTTGGTGCTCGTAAATTAAGAAAAGCACTTTCCGGATTGACTCTGGCTGCAGTTATCTTTGGAATAACATTATCTGTTTTACACCAATCCGGTATCGGTGCATTGTTTTTAATGGCTAAAGAAAAAATACATCCTTTATGGTATAATTCATATATGCCATTAATGTTTGTTGTATCCAGTGTTTTTGGTGGAATCTCCATGGTAATCTTTGAAGGTTCCATTAGCCACAAGGTATTTTCAGACCAATTTGAAGAAGGCAGCCATGAAAAACATAATAGCATCTTACATGGCCTATCTAAAATTTGCACCGGAGGTATGTTTGTATACCTGTTTTTATTGGTCCTTATTTTTGTACATGAACAAAACTGGCAATATCTGTCAACTAAAATGGGACTGTGGTTTTTAGTAGAAGTCATTGGGTTTGTATTATTACCTATGATCTTATTTTATTACAGTTATAGAAACAAAAAAATACTCTGGATTAAAGTTGCATCTATAATGACCTTAGTTGGAATTATCCTTAACAGGATGAATGTCTCAATTATTGCTTATAAGTGGGATGCTGTTGTAAGATACGTTCCTGATTGGAAAGAGTTTATTGTTACATTCACAATTATTCTTATTGAAATTTGGGTATTTCGATGGATTATAAGGCGAATGCCTGTTCTTCGTAAATCTCCATCCTGGGTAAAAGATTCACATTAAAACATATACTATTCACATTAAAAACACATATTATGGAAGAAAGCTTTAGTTATGTAAACATTTTCGAAACAAAAGGAATTGAATATTTAATGACAATAGCATTTTTTGCTATTCTAATTCCATTTTGGTTATATCTTAAAAACCCAATGGCTGTAAAAGAAAAATTTAAACAGGTTATTGGTATACTCTCTGAAAAAATCCTTAAAATACCACTAGGGTTATTTTATAGTAAAAATCACACATGGATGCAATTGGAAAAATCAGGTAATGCTAAAGTAGGATTAGATGATCTACTTATGCATATTACGGGCGAGGTGAATCTAAGCAACATTAAACAACCTGGTGATAAAGTTAGTCCCGGAGATATAATTGCACAAATTGAACAAGATGGGAAACAGTTGAATATATCGTCTCCTATTTCCGGCGAAATTAAAAGTGTAAATACATCTATTAATGAAAATCCGGGGATTATGAATGAAGATCCATATGGAAAAGGATGGATTTTAAAAATAAAACCCGAAAAATGGATTGCAGAAACTAATTCATGTTTAGTTGCTGAAGATGCAGAAAAATGGGCAAAAGAAGAGTTAGCAAGATTCAAGGATTTTGCGGCCATATCTGTAAAAAAGCTATCACCTGAAATGTCACAAGTAATTATGCAGGAAGGTGGTGAATTATCAGACAATCCACTGTCAGACATGCCTAATGAGGTGTGGAGAGATTTTCAGGCACAATTTCTTGACCAGATAGGTTGAAAAACATAGATTAAAATAGTGCTGACTAA
>JAHOYT010000011.1 GCA_019038645.1 Bacteroidales bacterium | reverse complement strand
ATATTAATTATTAAAAGTAATTATTTATTGTTGGTTTTTAATTAATGTTCAAATTATGAAATCAATGTTGCGTTAATTGATTTTCAATATCTTTTATTACATGTTTTTGTTTATTGATATTTTCATTGATATTTGCATTTACAATCTTTACAAAATGGGCTATAAACAGATTACACTTAAACTACCTACTGATTTTACTCCTGAACTTCTTGAGAAAGAAATCGGAAAAGAGGGTCGCATTAAGAATTTTACTTATGTAATTGAAAACAAAAGTCTTGATGCCAGAAAAAGAACAAATATCCATTGGCTTGTAACTGTAGCTGTTACTTCCGAAGAAATTAAAGGAGAAGAACCGGAACAAATTCCTGAGTTAAATATCCAATACAAAAAAAGAGATAAAACAGCTGTTGTGGTTGGAAGCGGCCCCGCCGGGTTTTTTGCTGCTTTTGCTCTTCAGAAAGCCGGATTTAAAACTACAATTATTGAACGTGGTACCGATGTTGAAAAAAGAGCTGAAGGAATTAACAAGTTTGAGAAAACAGGACAATTTGATTCTATAAGCAACTACTCTTTTGGTGAAGGTGGTGCGGGTACATTTTCTGACGGGAAACTTACATCAAGGTCAAAACGTATTAAAAAGGAACGAAAATATATTTTATCGAGCTATGTAAAAGCCGGCGCACCTGAAGAAATTCTGTATATGGCTCATCCACATGTGGGAAGCGATAAACTGAAAATTATTGTAAAAAATCTGCGTGAGGATTATAAAGAGTTGGGTGGCGAAATTCTTTTCGAAACCATGCTCGAAGATATTAAGGTAAAAGACGGTAAAGTAACTACAGCCATTACCAATAAAGGAGCTATTGATACAGATTTATTTTTGATTGCTCCGGGTCACTCGGCTTTTGAAACATACCGCATGCTAATAAAACACGGAGTACAATTCCGTGCTAAGAATTTCGCCCTTGGATCGCGTGTTGAGCATCCTCAGGAAATAATTAACCAGGCTCAATGGGGGCGTAAACAAATACCTGGTGTTAAAGCCGCTGAATACCGGCTTACTTCAAATATTGGCGGAAAGCTTCCTGTGTATACTTTTTGCATGTGCCCCGGAGGAATAATAGTGCCGGCTTCGGCGTACGATAATATAAATATTGTGAACGGCATGAGCCTTTACCAGCGTAATGCAAAGTTTTCCAATGCTGCCGTTGTTGCCGGAGTAAACCTGGAAAAATTACTTAAGAAAGAAACATCGGCTTTGGAAGCACTTGACTGGCTTGAAAAGCTGGAAAAATACTTTTATGAATATTCCGATGGTTTTAAAGCACCTTATTGCTCAATACAGGATTTTATAAATAAAAAAACACCTTCACGAAATACAGAAAGCAGTTATCCTTTAGGATTAATGCCTGCACCTTTATGGGAATTGTTACCAGAAAAAGTAAGCTCTTCCATGCGCGAAAGTCTGAAAGAATTCAGCCGTAAGATCAGAGGTTTTGAAACCGGAAATATAATGGGACTGGAAAGCAAAACATCATCGCCCATACAGGTTTTACGTGAAAGAAATGGCCTGTGCGAAGGCTTCAAAAACCTGTATCTTATAGGTGAAGGAAGCGGTTATGCCGGTGGTATAATCTCCAGTGCTGCCGATGGATTAAAAGCTGCATTAAGTATTATTGAGAGACATTAATATGTACTTTTATTCAAAAACGAAAAAGATAATTTTGTTTAAATAAAAACCCGCAATCAAGAACTTACGGGTTTTTTCTATTTAGCTTATTATGGTGGTAAAACTATTCTATAATCAGTTTCTTAGAAACTGCATTATAATTTACACCTATTTTAATAATATATAATCCTTTAGGCAAATTGCCCAAATTAATTGAGCCATCTGACTCTCTTATAAATCCATCGTACACAACTGATCCTAAAAGGTTGTAAATTTCAATTTTAGATCCTATTGAATCATCATTTATATTAATATAAACAACTCCTTTTGAAGGATTTGGATAGATATTAAATTGAATATCCGGAAGAATATGAATACCTGCTGATGCTGCTTTATTAACTGTAAGGTATGCATCATTATTATAATTTCCATCAAGATCTTTAGCCACATATTCAGGAATTGCAGTAATTATTTCATCTGATGATGCCGGAGTAATTGTTCCGATAAAAACAATACTATCGCTTGTGGTTAACGAAGTTGCTTTTACAACTCCATTAGTTACTGTTATATCATCTTCTTCAAAACCAGAGATCTGCTCGCTAAATGTTATTGTTATATCAAACTCTGAATCTCCTGGATATAATGTGTCTGTAGTAATATTTACATCAGGACCATCAATTATTGTATAATAATATTTGTCAGTATCATTGTGGTTCCACTGATTATTATCCCAACGATAACCATTACTTACCATTGGGATTCCATGCTCAAAATAAATTGGATTAAATTGCATATTAGACATATACAACATACTTACACTTCCTATTGTATCGTAAGTGTAATCAGACTTCCTTTGCCCTTCCCATGTACTGCTTGATTCATTCCAGTCGTCGTAAGAAATATTCACTAATATATTTCCATCAACATCGTATGTATATTCATTTTCACTTTTCTCTTCAAGAAACCAACTACCTTCTTCCCAGTTATATTCTTCCTCCAATGTACTATGGCCATGTTCATCAAGAGATATTTCCGTTTTATTACTATATTCCCATTCACTATTTGCATCGTTCCAATCATAATTAATAAAAGTTGTGCAATTCTCATTAATATCAAGAATATACTCTTCTTTATTATCTTTAAACCATTCGCTGTTAGTCTCATCCCATCCTGACCAAATTTCGGCAGTTTTAGTTCCATTTACATTATATTCATAATCTATTCTATCTTCTTTTACCCAATCATTATTCTCCCAAAAATAAAGAAATAACGAATCTGTATTTCCATTTATATCATTAAAAAAATCAGCTTTCATAAACGCCTCCCAATCATTAACATTGGAACTCCAATCTAACCATAATAAAGAAACCATGTTGTTATCAATATCAAAATCATACACACCTTTACTTGATGGATCCCATCGATTATATGCTCCATTCCATTCATAATAATAATCCGATGTATTGTTTCCATTATCGTCATAGTAAAATTCTTCCTTATAGTTATATATGAATACACCATAATTATCTGGCTCTTTTTCAACAACACTGTCCATCTTTTTATAAAAACCCTCACCCTCTATGAGTTCAGTTCTACTCATTAATACTTTTTTTATGTCTTGAATTCTTAATTCTTTCTTGTGATAGTTTTGTCCAATTGAGGATGTAGTTAGTAGGATTCCTAAAACTATTAAGCTTAACTTTCTCATGACTTATGACTTTAAATGATATTTGAACTTTAGAATCACTTAAAGATTAGGTATGTAACACCTTACTTTAATAAATGAGAGGAAAGGAAGTAACAATCATCAAAGTTACAACATTTAAGAAGCGATGTCAATTCAGATAATTTTAACACGCTTGTTTTATGATGTTTATATAAAAACTAAATACTAATAATTAACATTAAACCTGTTTCCTATTCTGTTTAATCCCCTATTCGATAAGAAGTAATTTATCGGTTATATTGCTTTTTGTGATTTCAACAATATATAAATTGCCAAATGTATTGTGATCAATAAGTTTATACTTTTCTGCTCCTATAAGTTTGTTTACAAATACAGGAGTTGTGTTGCTATGTCCCACAATCAAAACGGTTTTTCCTTTGGTGTCGGATAAAAACTTTGCATAATCAATTTTTGACGGATGGTACAAAACCAAATCCAGATATTTACTTTTGGCTGTGGGTGTTGCTGTATTCCGGGTTCTGTTGTAATCGGTTGAATAAACAGCATCAAAAGAAATATTCTTAAATATTCCGGCCCATTGTTTAGCTCTGGATTCCCCTAAAGAATCTAATTCCGGATTTGGATCTTCTGAAATTACTTTTTCGGCGTGGCGGATAAAATAATATGTACTTACATCGTTGTTTTTAAGTTCTTCCTGTGCCTGTACAAACATAGCAAACAGGACAATAAATAATGTGATTAAAGCTCTTTTCATACTTTAGATATTATCCGATAAAAGTTTGAAGATAGGAAATTTTTATTTTCCGGCAAACGTAAAAAATACGATCAACTTGCCTGTCGTCAAACAAACAAGTTGATTTTACGATTTTAATCTGCTTTTTAGCTCATAAAAGATGCTTTAATCATTTTTGGGTTCGGTTAAATCTGACCACATTTCCTGACGATCTTTAAGAGCATTTAGCACTTCTTTGTTCACTTGCATTGGTGTTTTTTGCCAGTATATTCGTCCTCTCCGAATAAAGATCACATCCAATAAATTGCCATTTTTCTCTCTAACCAGGTCTTCAAATTTCCCTGTGTGCTCGTCAGTTTTACGACTGTTTCCTGTCATTATTAAAAATACAGATTTACCCGCAAAATCATGTTTTTCTACAAATGAAAAAACAGGAATTGCCGGACGGTACCACCAGGTAGGTGAACACAATAAGATAAGATCATAATCGTTAAGATTTACTGAATCGTGCTCAATTGGCGTGGTTGTAAGCTCTTCATCAGCATGTTTAGCCGCTAGCTGTTGTCCTTTCAAATCTCTGGAGTACAGGGGAGCTTCTATTTTTAATAAATCCGCATCAAAATAATTAGCAACTTCTTTAGCAGCGCCAAGCGTATTACCTGTTCGTGAATATACCACAACTAATGTCCTTGCCGGCTCTTTTGATACTCTTTGGTAAGGTTCAGATTCAACCCAAACTGTTTGCGTTCTGTAGAACCACAAAAATAAAACTGCAATTCCGATTATTATACTTACTATAATTATTAGCATATTATTTTTTCTCATTATTGTAAAATTGAAAATACTACTTTATAATTTTCTGTAAATATTCCTTGTATCTTTTTACATCACTTTCCACCTGAGGGTCTTTCATAACATTATGTGAATGAAATCCATCCAAAGGCTCAAACCCACAAAACTTATAATTTGCAGATAAGTTAATTAAAGCATCATCAGCAGATTTTCCCTCAAATAAATTTTGATTTTCATCATTAAAAGTCTCTGTTGGTGCATTCCATGTTGCTGATAATAAATATTTTTTTCCCTGAGAGAGTCCACCTGTTCCGTATTGTTTACCGGCATCTTCCCGCGTTCTGCCATCATCTTTTACTATTCTGGCCTGAACCAGAGCAGTAGTGAATACTTCATCAATATATTTTTTGTGAATCCAGGGCGTATTAAACCAATAAACCGGTGTTTGAGTAATTACTATATCAGCCCATTCATGTTTAGCAATTTCTTCCTCAATATCATAGCCTTTCTCAATATAAGTAATTTTAACTTCACAGTCTTCTGCCTCCAGAGTTTCTTTAGCTGTATCCATAAATGTTTGATTCAGTTTTCCATCAGCAAAACCTTCATATTTTTGATGTGCATTGATAATTAGTACTTTTTTCATTGTTTAAATTTTAGATTAGTATTTTAAGGAACGAACATTCATTCCATTATCTATTCAAATTTTTTTAACTCTTTATTGCATCCCAGGCCAACAATACAAGGTCATTTTTATTCTGATTGCTAATATTTGGGTTATAACTAACACTGGATGTAATAGCTCCATTTGTAAAAATCACAAGATGTAGAGTGTCGAGATTCTTAATTATACCTTCTTTCTTCCCCTTTTCATAAACTTCAAATAATGGATATATTAATTCATTTACCTCTTCTGTTACTTGTTTCGATATTTTAGGAGAATGAGAAAATAATTGTAAGAATCTGGTTTCAAGAGGATTTGAAATAGCATGATCTATAAATTTTAACCAGATAGCTACAAATTGTTGTTTTACTGAAACGCTTGTATCGTGCGTTTCAAGAATGTAAGTAAATAATTTTGTTTTGTTTTCCAGATAAAGCACATTAATTAACTCCTCTTTCGATTCAAAATAATTATACATTGTTCCAATTCCACATTTTGCTTCTTTTGCAATCCATTTCATTGAAGTAGCTTGTTCTCCCTGCTCAACAAATAGCTTTAATGCGGCTTTTAATATATTATCTCTTTTATTCACTTTGCAAATATAATATTTTTGGAATGATTATTCCAATATTTTTACATTTTTTTTAGAATTATTAAAACTGACTTAAAATAATGTATGTTTCAATGCCGCCAGGCATAGCGAAATGCAAAGAGAAAGAGTAGTTTTCTTTACCCTTTTATTGATTCCATAACAGCACTTTCTGCGTGTATAGTAGTGGTGTCAAAAACGGGAACGCTAACATCAGCCTGTTTAACTAACAATGGGATTTCGGTACATCCCAATATTATCCCTTCGGCTCCATTCTGAACAAGATTTTCAATTATTCGGATATATTCATTTTTCGATGAGTCTTTTATGTTCCCAAGACAAAGTTCATTATAAATAATTTTATGAACTATTTCCCGATCCTCATCATTTGGAATAACAACATCCAAACCATGTTTTTCTGATAAGCGGCCCTTATAAAATTCCTGCTCCATAGTAAATTTTGTTCCCAGCAAGCCAAGCTTTTTTAAATGTTTCTCTTTTATTGATTTTGCTGTGGCATCTGCAATATGTAAAAGAGGAAGTTTAATGTTGCTCTGAACATCATCGGCCATTTTGTGCATAGTGTTGGTACATATCACCAGTATTTCGGCTCCGGCTTTTTCAAGGTTTTTTGCAGCATCTACCATTATTGTTGTTAGTTCATCCCATTTTCCTTCGTGTTGGAGAATTTTAATGTGCTCAAAATCTACAGAATACATCACAGATTGAGCCGAATGCAATCCACCAAGTTCTTTTTTAACTTTTTCGTTAATAATGCGATAATATTCCAGTGATGATTCCCAACTCATTCCTCCAATTAAACCAATAGTTTTCATTTATGCAGATTTTTTATTTCAGATAAAGTAATTTATTTATTTAATGCTCCCTTAACTATTTGCATAAACTCTCCAAGTTTTGAAGGTTCAAGCCATCTTGTTACAACAAGCAGGTCATTTTCCTGATCAATTACAATATAGTTACCACCAAAGCCGGCTGCATAAAATACAGATTCTGAAATTCCTTCCCAATGGCGAGGTCCTTGTTTGTTTAGCCACCACATATAGCCATAATTGATATTTGCCTGCGAGGGTGATGTTGCTTTCTCAATCCAGGATTCAGTAATTAGCTGTTGGTTATTCCACTTTCCATTATTAAGAAAAAGTAAACCAAAACGCGCATGATCTTCAGCACTAATAAATAATCCGCCACCGGAATGTCCTCCACCGCTAACCGACTGAACCTGCATGCCGTCAATTGTTACCCATGAATTATCGTAACCATACCAGCGCCACGTTGAAGAAGCACCAATCGGATCCATTATTTTTTCTTTTAAAACTACCGGCAAAGGTTTTCTCCAGACTTGCAACAGAGAATATGCCAGCAGATTAACTCTAACATCATTGTATTCAAAAACACTTCCCGGTTCCTTCAATTCTCTTGTTTTCCAATCATCAATCGTACCTTCGCGTGGTGGTCGGTCCGCCCAGTCATGACCACCCCATAATGTACCTGACCAGTCGGAAGATTGATTTAATAGATGTTCCCAATTTATCTTTTCATTATGTTCTCCCTGAAAAGAACCATCCCAAACATAGTTAAATACCGGATCATTAAGTGATTTGATTAATTTGTTATCGTATGCCAGTCCAGCAACAGTTGATAAATAACTTTTTGTAACACTAAATGTCATGTCAACACGCTTAATATCACCCCACTGAGCAATTATGTAACCATTCTTTAATATCATACCGGCAGGTCCTCCCCTTTTTTTTGTCGGTCCTAATATTGTATGATATGGTTCGTATTCAAATCCTTTTAGAATTGCCTGTCGTAAATCTTTTGAACCCGAATATTCATTATTTAAAGCAAATTCTACTGCAAGCTTTAACTTCGCTTCATTAATTCCAAACTCAACTGGTGATTTTTCTAACCATTTATCTCCTTTTTCCGGAAAATAATAATTGGATTGTCCGTAGGACAAACCTATACTAATCAATACTATCAGAAGTGAGAAAATACCAGTTCTTAGGCTTAGTTTGCTTTTAATCATGATGAATTAGTTTTTTTATTTAAGAGGGCTAAATATAAGCATATTCCTTTTGATTTAAATGATATAACACGGCGTGATAAACGCACGCACAGAAGTAAATAATTTCTAATCGCAAAAGCAAAATCGAAATACGATTACACTAGTTGGGGAAACTATTCTCAATTAATTCTATTTATTTATAGCCTTCAATATCCAGTCTTCCTTAATAAGGACATCTTTCATTAGTAATTGATAAGGAAACTGTTTGTGTTTTGTACTCTTAAAACCAATTAAAATATTTACTAATGTTTTAGCTGAAATAAGTGATAAGTTTAATTCAAACTCCTCTCTACAATCCTTCTCAAAATCCTCACTAAACTCTGGTGCAATTAGTAAACTCTTTACCACTCTGAAATCCTTTGACTTTGCTAATGCTATATAAGCCTTTATTTGTCTTGATACGGAACTAAATTTATTATAACCTGACTCTTTTACAGTTTTACACTCAACAATAATTAATTCACTATTTCCTAAATTTATTATTAAATCTACTTTATTCTTAGCATTATTTATCTTTTTTCTAAGCTTTTCATCAACCTCAAAACCCAGCTTTGAAAAAACATTTTTTGTAATATCCTCAAACTTTATCCCTAGCTCAGACTCCTTAATATTTAAGCCGTTTTCTTTTAACTCGTTTAATTTTCTATAAGCTATATTTTCATAATTTTCAATATATAGATTTTCTGCATCCTTATAACTTTCCAGAATATTACTAACAAGACTCCCTCTTATTTTTAAGGACATTTTTTCACAGAATACTTTTAATTCTTTTTCAGGAATTAAATCCAAAATATCCCTTGGTTTTATATTATAATCAAGTAAGTACTTACTTCTTAAAATATCTTCTTCTTGAAATTCAAACTCATTTTTTACTAAAGCCTTTATTGATGGTAGTATTTTATTAATATCGATTAAAAGTTTTTCATAACCATCAACCGATATCCCAACCTTATCATCTCTATCAATACTTTCAAAATATTTAATTATATTATCTAATTTATCTTCGATCACAACACCTTTCAAGTGCATAATTTTCAAATCTTTTTCAAAAAGATCATTTAGATGGCCCTTTTTATCATTTAAAGTCGTTCCTTCCTTATATATGTCTTCACTTAAAACATCTCTAAACGAAATACCTTCATTTATAATCGATTTTATTTTATCATTATATTGTTGATGTTTGTCAATATTATGTTTTCTAGCAATCAAGTTTATCTGAGGCTCTCTTAAATTTTTTAAAACTCTTCTAAAGTACTTATCGGCTACCTCTTTCCCTCTAACTCCCCTTAAAACTCTAACAACCTCATCTGCAACATATATCATATGAGATTTTTTAGAATAAAAAATAATACCCAGGTTTTTAATTTCGTTTATGATAGTATCAATATTTAAAACTTCTAATCCGACAATTAAATAATTAATTAACTTGGTTTCTTCATGCGATAAACCGAGGTTCTTAGAAAGCGTATTTAGAATTGATTGTTCATCAGAGGTGACTTTACAATCAAGATTGTTTAACTCATCATTAAAGTAAGCAGTATTTAGACATTCCCTATAAATTCTATAATCTCGTTTTCTTAACTCACTGATATCTGATTTCTCTGATTTCAGCTCTTTTTCAAATTCCTTAATTTTTGTATTAATATTTCTTATTTCCTTCTCATACAAATTATTTAACCATTCTCTTGACATAATACAATTGCCATCTCTTATCAAAATATCAATTATAATATCTAATTGAGAAGTTGCTTCAACGAATTCAGACCTAACAGAATTCGCAAATTCATTCTCAATTAAATTAAAAACTTTTACTATGTTAATTATATCTACATTCTTTAAATCTTTTTCTGTATCTGATAATATTCTTTCAATATCTTTACTCTTCTTAGGAGAATTATCAATTAATGTAGTAATAACCTTAAGAAAGGAATTTTTTTCAAAGGAATTTAATTGATCTAATATTTTTTCAAGTTTCATGTCTGCTATTTTTGATTATAGAAAATGTAATAGAAGCACTATTACAATATTTAATAATATCGTTTAGTCCCTTTTCAATAAGAAAGTATACGTTCCAGGTAAGTACGTATAAAGATAATAATTACAATTATAAAATGCAAAATCTTGTGTTTCAGCAATTTCGGATAAAGGAGTCCTTTATTGTTCAAAATCCTCCTGAGTTTTTTTGAAAAACCTTACTATTACCAGGTGCTTTCCTTTATGCTTCTTGTAGTAAATCTTTAAAACTAAATCCTTAAATTTCACAAAGAGATTCCCGCCTGCGCGGGAATGACTGTTCAAAGGTATGATGCATGATATCAATTGTAGTATTGAATTGAGAATTTGATTAAGCAAATTTAAGCCTCATAGAATTAGCGAACTCCCGATTAGATTAAAAACATCTTTCAAAACTTCCGGGGTTATTTTGAAGAAATTTGTTTTGAAATCCAGTTATACCATTTATCCATTCCAATATTTCGGATACAGGAAATTTCCATAAAAGGAACCTTGCCGTTTACATTATTCAGGTCAACATGACAACTTGCTTTATTGAAGTTTGTATATTCAATTAAATCAATTTTATTTAACAAAATTGCTTTGGTTTCGCGAATTAACATTGGATATTTAATTTGGTTGTAACAATTAAAGTTGTAAATTTAATAATTGTTGCATAGAAATTTGAATGCATGTATGGTTACAAGAATTGTAAATTTTTAAATAATCCATAATATGAAATTCAATTTAGGGATTGATATTGGTTCTATTTCTGTGAACACCGTTCTGATGAACGCTGATAAAGAAATTGTAAAAAACCTGTATACATATTGCCAAGGAAGACCCTTCCATGTATTAAGAGAAATGCTTCAGGAAATATTCAATGAATATGGTTTGGATCAAATCGACAAAATTGCTTTTACAGGTACTGGTGGGAAACAAGCTTCAGAACTTGTTGGGGGATTTTTTGTAAATGAAATAATTTCCCAATCCTCCTCTGTTGCAGTTTTGTATCCGGAGGCTAATACTATTATTGAAATGGGTGGCGAAGATTCCAAACTCATTTTAATGGAAAAGGTAAAAGGAACATCGTATTCTCAATTGTCTGATTTTACGTTGAATAGTTTGTGTTCCGCAGGTACTGGCTCTTTCCTCGATCAGCAAGCAAACCGTATTGGGGTTTCTATTGAGAATGAATTTGGTTCTTTAGCTTTAAAATCAAAAAAACCACCTAGAATTGCTGGTAGATGCAGTGTTTTTGCAAAAAGTGATATGATTCATCTTCAACAAATTGCAACTCCTCTACATGATATTGTTGCAGGTTTATGTTTTGCTGTGGCAAGAAATTTCAAAAGCACACTAGGTCGGGGTAAAAAAATGAAGACTCCAATCATTTTCCAGGGTGGAGTAGCTGCAAATGCAGGTATGGTTCGTGCCTTCAAAGAAATTCTTGAATTAAAAGATAAAGATCTGATAATTCCTGAATATCATGCATCAATGGGTGCTATCGGTGCATTATTTCATAGTCTTAAAAATTCAAATAGAGTTATTCCTTATAAAGGATTTGAAAAACTGGACAATTACCTTGTAAGTAAAAACAATGATAATGCTCATCATAGCCAACTAATAAAATCAAAAGCGATATATAATATTGCAGTAAAAAGGATTAATAATGACGGAAAAAAAGTAGATGTTTCCTTAGGTGTTGATGTTGGTTCGTTAAGTACTAATTTAGTTTTAATTGATAAAGATGATAATGTTCTTGCCCGTAGATATCTTCCCACAGCAAGTAAACCTCTTAATGCCATTCAAAGAGGTCTTAAAGAAATATACGAGGAAGTTGGAGATAAAGTAAATGTCTCATCAGTTGGTACAACTGGTTCAGGGCGTTATCTTACAGGTGATTTTATTGGTGCCGATATTATACAAAATGAAATAACAGCCCAAGCAACAGCTGCCATTGCTCACGACCCTACTGTAGATACAATTTTTGAAATTGGCGGGCAGGATTCCAAGTATATTAGTATTCAAAATGGTGTGATTGTCGATTTCGAGATGAATAAAGTTTGTGCAGCTGGCACAGGTTCATTCCTTCAGGAACAGGCAGAGAAACTTGATATAAATATTAATAAGGAATTTGGTAATATGGCTATGCAATCCAAATATCCTGTAAAATTAGGTGATCGATGCACTGTCTTTATGGAATCTGATCTAAACTCCCACCAACAAAAAGGAGCAAAAAAAGAAGATCTTATAGGTGGACTCGCATATTCAATTGTTCAAAATTATATTCAAAAAGTAGTTGGTATAAAACCTATTGGAAATAAAATATTTTTCCAGGGTGGCGTAACTAACAATGTTTCTGTTGTCGCTGCATTTGAAAAAATTACTGGCAAACCAATTACTATTCCACCTCACTTTGATGTGACCGGTGCCATTGGAGCTGCTATGTTGGCCCGAAAAGCTATAATCAGTAAAACTACTCGTTTTAAAGGATTTAATGTTAGCAATTTGCCTTTCACAACAGACAGATTTACTTGTAAAGAGTGCTCCAATCATTGCGAAATTCAAAGAGTTAGAATTGAAGGTGAAAAAAAGGCCTTGTTTTATGGAGGAAGATGTGAAAAATATGAAATTGAAGAGCGAAAAGGAAAAGGAAAAAATATCCCCAATTATTTTGAAGAAAGATTAAATCTTCTAATGGATGATTATATTGAAGAACCTGCAAATGGAAAAATTACAATAGGTATTCCCCGGGCTTTAATGTTGTTTTATCAGCAGTTTCCTTTTTGGAGAACCTATTTCCAGGAGTTGGGCTTCCGGGTAGTTATTTCTGATCCTTCCAACCAACAACTGGTTAAAAAATCGATTGAATTAATGGTAGCTGAAACTTGCTTACCAGTTGAATTAATGCATGGTCACGTTAATAATTTACTGGAGAAAAATGTGGATTATGTTTTTCTTCCTTTTATTGTTAACACAAAAGCAGATGATGAAAATCCTACAAACAACTGTAATTGTCCCTGGGTGCAATCATTCCCGTTCATGGTGAGAAGTGCCTTCCAGGATAAAAAGATTAGAGACAAATTCTTAATTCCAACTTTACATTTTCGCTATTACGGGAGGGTTTTGAACAATGAACTTTCCGGTTTTATGAAAAATAAATTTGGAATAGCAAAGTCAAAATCGATTAAAGCCATCACTATAGCTAATGAGATTCAGACTTTATTTGAAGATTCGGTTGCCAAAAGGGGAAAAGAGGTTTTAGATAATTTCCCTAAGGATAAAAAAGGGATGGTAATTCTGGGAAGACCCTATAATACAAGTGATCCATTTTTAAATTTACGTTTGGTTGAAAAACTTATTAATTTAAATACCATTCCTGTACCAATTGATTTTCTTCCATTAAATGACGAAAATATTTTTGATGATTACTCAATGATGTATTGGCCTAACGGACAAAAGATCTTGTCTGCCAGTCGAATAATTCGTAAAAATAAAAACCTTTTCGGAGTATATCTTGGAAATTTCAGATGTGGTCCGGATTCATTCATTACACATTATGTTCGTGAGGAGATGTTTGGTAAACCATATCTCCACCTTGAAGTGGATGAACATAGTGCCGATGCAGGTATGGTAACAAGACTTGAAGCTTTCCTCGACAGTTTATCCGGATACCAAAGAGAGAGACAAGAAGATCTGGTGAGAGAAAAACGACAGAAATCAACTAATAAATTGAATGGGAGAACATTATATTATCCGTATGCAAGAGATACAGTACATGCTTTAGCAGCTGTTTCAAGATATTGTGACATAGATGCGGAAGTTCTACCTATGGCTGATAATGAGGATTTGGAGATTGCCAGAAAATTGACTAATGGACAGGAATGTTTTCCTTTTATTTGTACTGTAGGTAGTTTTGTAAAAAAAATAAGACAACCTGGAGCAGATCCAAAGAAAATGATATTTTTTATGCCCGATCATAACGGGCCATGCAGATTTGGAGATTACAATAAACTTCAAAGGATAATCTTTGATCGTCTTGGGTATCACGATGTTGAAATTCTTACTCCTAGTAATGATGATGGCTACGGTGCACTAGCACCAGGAAAATCAAGAAAGTTCAGATTCAACGCCTGGAAAGGAATTGTTGCTGTTGATATGCTTAAGAAACTTTTACAGGAAAGACGACCTTATGAAGCATTAAAAGGACAAACCAATGAAATTTATCAATATTGGCTTGGACAAGTAATAAAATCTTTGGAAAAAGGATCAAAAGGACTTCCTGATGTTCTTGAAAATGCAGGAAAGGCTTTTAGCGAAATACCAATATCTAATGGAAAAAGGAGACCTGTTATTGCTATTTTGGGTGAGACTTTCATGCGTGACAATCCGTTTTGCAATGGTTTTATTGTTGATAAAATTGAAGCGTTAGGCGCAGAAACTATCATGGCTCCATTTGCCGAATGGCTTGTTTACTCGAGCTACAGGTACTGGCGGGATAGCATTTGGAAAGGAGATATAAAAGGAATGTTCAAGTCGAAATTACAGCAGTATATCCAACATTCAACTGGTAAAGTATTAAATGACTCTGTAAGATGTTATGTAGAAATGAACCGTGAAATTTCCCTGAAAAGTACAATTAAACATAGTGCTCCTTATGTTCATAAAGACTATGACGGTGATCCTGTTGTAGCTTTAGGTACAGCAGCAGGACTTTTTGAAACAAATATTTCAGGAATTATTTATATTATGCCTTTTACTTGTATGCCAGGAACCCTCGTTGCATCACTAACCAATGATTTTAGAAAGGATCATAATAATATTCCCTGGGAAACTATTGCTTATGACGGGCAGGAAGATACCAGCATAGACACAAGGTTACAAGCCTTTATGCATCAGGTTAAGGAATATGCACAATTGAATAATATTCCGGAAACAATGCATATCTAAAATTTCACTTCAAAATCAATGTTGGGAATAGCTGGTAATAAATCAGCATACATTTCCTACATGTGGTATAAGTACAATGTTATTAATGTAGTTATTATATATAATTAGTGAAAAACTTATTTATAACATACAGTGATTAAACAAGCTATTGGTTTATTTTTTCATTCTCTTCATAGAAAAAATTAATATTTTTTCTACTACACCAGGCATTATTGCTTGCATAACAGCATTTAGTTTTCCAACTCCTGTTAAAGTAGTTCTAAATTTTCTTTTTCTAATGTTTTTCAAAATAGCTTTAGCTACACTACTTAAAGTTTGAGCTTTAATAAAGTTTGGTCGATTTTTAATTGCAATCAATGAACCATCTGCTGCAATAGTTTTCTTTTCAGGGTCATTTTCAGTAAAACCAACAAATATTAATCCCACGTGAATTTTTGATTTTATTTCCTCAACTCTTATAGATTCAGTAATAGCACGCAAGGCCATTTTTGATGAGCAATAAGCTGAATGACCTGGCAATCCCCTTGTTCCAGCTAAACTTGAAATAAACACAATACTGCCATGAGATTTTCTTATATGTGATAAAGCAGGAATAGTAGGATTGACAACTCCAAAAACGTTTGTTTCAAAAATAGTTTTAAAAACTTCCGGCTTTAAATCAGAAAAATCTCCATACATAGAAACACCGGCATTATTGATAAGAATATCTAATTTCCCATAAGTCTCGATAGTTTTATTTACTAAGTTTTTAGCCTGGGTTGGAATAGAAACATCACAGCAAACTGCTAATACTTTTCCGCCGAGAGCATTTATTTCATTTTCTGCTTGTGTTAACCTTTTTTGATTTCTGCCATTTAACACAACAAAAGCACCATTTCTCACTAATTCAACAGCAATTGCTTTTCCGATACCCCGACTCGAACCTGTGATAATAGCAACTTTATCCTGAAATGTTTTATCTTTCATATTATCTCATTTTTTATTTGCATCAGAAAAGTAATTCAATACATTACCGAAATTTTAGACTTTATTGCGATAAGATCTCAAGTATTCAATTGTCTTTTTCAATCCTTCCTCAAAGGGTGTTACCGGAAGTCCAAGTTCATGAATAGCCTTTTCAGGAGATAGCTCCCAATTATACCTTCCTTTTGCAATCCATTTAGGTGTGATTACCGGCTCTTTTCCAAATCGTTTTGCCCTGAATAACTGAAATCCGGCAAATATTATTTGAGTCCAAAGAGGTACTTTGTACATCTTTCTCTTAATACCAGAAACTTTTCCCAGTTTTTTATAAAATGTCACATAATCGTAGTTTTCTCCTCCCAACAAGTAAGTATGTCCTTTACGTCCTTTTTCCATCGCTAAAAGATGACCAATTGCAACATCTTCTATATACACATAATTGCCAATCTCTTTCCCGCTTCCCGGATAAATAGACCAGGAATCGTTAACATATTTATCGATCAATAAAGTTGTTGATGAAGGTTTGCCAAATACGAAAGGACCATAAACTCTTGTTGGAGAAACTATCACGACATTAAGATTGTGAATATTTACAAAATCTTTAATCCGGGATTCAGCCATTGCTTTTGAACCTTCATATTCATTAAAGATATCGATATCACGAATTTTATCCTCAGTAATAACTCCATTTATCGAGGGTCCCAATACTCCAGCTGTACTAGTCACAACTACCTTCTCTACATTATAATCAACAGCCGACTGTAAAACATTAACAGTTCCTCTTACATTAACATCGTAAAACTTTCTGGTTTCCCTGGCCCACACTTTAGCAAAAGCCGCAACATGATATACCTGCCGACATCCTTTCATGGCTCTATCAATGGATGTTTTATCCAGAATATCTCCTTTAAAAGGAATAATATTATCAAAGGTCAAATTCCTGGCTTTACTCAAGGACCTAACAAGCACATGAATTGTATCACCGCGTTCAGCCAACATCTTCACGAGATGTGCTCCAATGCTTCCAGTTGAACCTGAAACAAATATCTTCACCAGTTTATTTTTTTACTATTTTCATTTCCGGATTATGCTTTAATGCAGTTAATGAATTGGTCCATGAAATAGTTATATGAATAAAGAAAGCAATCCAAATTGTTTCAGTTTTTACACTTAATAAACACAAGACAATAGAAAGAGGAATTGTTCCAATAGCAATCTCACGACCATGAGGAATATGAGTTGCTGTATATAAACATACATTAACTGCTATAGCAGGCCATAATCCAATTTCACTCACCAGAGGAAAAAGCAATAATCCTCTAAAAAAAAATTCATACCCCAACAAATAAATAACCCATGTAGCAAGATTACCATTTATTATTTTTCTGTTCCATTCTTTAGCACGAATCTGTGGATAATATTTAAGGTTAAATGGTTTTTTTGCATTATATCGAACTAATGGAATTACAACAATACTGAGTCCGACTGTCCATAAGATGGTTGCTGGCAGAGTTTCCATATTTAAACCAAGTCCAAGCTGTGAAAGTCTGGTATCGGGAAAAGTTATAATATATATAATTAAAGGAATAACCCCAATCGAAAATCCACCAAGATATCTGGTAAACATAATAAATTTTACAGAACCCTGGTCTTCTCCATACTTATTAAGGAACTTCTGTTTGAATTTTTGGGATGTTTGCGTAAACCAAAAAATCATCAATCCAATTAAACCTACTACAACAGGAATAATGATTTTTAAATCTTGCCTGTAAAGGACCATATCAACATCTAGTAATTTGTAAATCATTTCTTAAGATATCCATTAATTTTTAACCATTCAAAACTTTCTTGTATTCCTTCTTCAATTGGAGTTTGTATCAAGCCCAGCTCTTTAATAGCTTTTTCTGCAGTAAAATATTGATCATCACAAGCAATTTTAGCAATTGGGTAAGAAACGATAGGTTTTTTCCCTGTTATAAATGCAATTAAAGAACAAAGCTTTCCAAATGCTAAAAAAGACGATCTTGAAATACTACGTTTGGGAGGTGAAACCCCTAAAACAGAAGCCATCTTTCCGAAAACCTCATTATAAGTTAAATTTTCATTCCCTATTATGTAACTTTCTCCTACTCTCCCTTTTTCCAAAGCATTAGCAATAGCATGTGCAGCATCCTTAACACAAATATAGTTTCTTCCTCCGGGCGCAGAATATGGAAGTTTTTGCAAATATACAGCCAGTATTATTTTACCTGAACTTGGGGCTGAATCGTACGCACCAAACATAAAGGTAGGGTTTACAATCAACGCCGGCACACCTTCTTTAACAGCCTCCAATACCAATTGATGAGCCTTCCATTTGCTATCCATGTAATCAAGGCCGTATTGTTCTCCCATATACTCTGCATCCTCCTGACCAGGATTCTCCTTGGTACCAAAACCGAATGTATTGGCCGTGCCGACATGCACCAGTCTTTTTACATCCAATTCCTTAGCTAAACGTATGATATTTCGTGTGCCCTCAATATTAACCTTATTAACTACTTTACTTCTCGAAGGCCAGAGGCTTGTATTAGCTGCTACGTGAATGATTGCTTCCGCTTCGTTGGTAGCAGCTTTTAGTGATTCAAAATCAAGTAGATTACCTTCAACTTTTTCCAGGTTCAACCCATCCAGGGTACTTACCTCTCTTTCAGATTGAACAAGAACAGTAAGTTTATGATCTCTGGCAAGCAATTCTCTTACAAGATTACTACCTAACAATCCATCTCCTCCTGTTACAAATATTTTCATTAATATCTGCTTTTAACATTAACAATTAGTAATGATTTTACATATTTAATATTGTTGACAGGTATACAAGTTATTAAAGTTTTTAAACATTACAAAATATTGTGTTTCAGTAATTTCTGATAAAGGAATCCTTTATTGTTCAAATTCCTTGTGTTTTTTTGAAAAACCTTTATATTACAAGGTGCTTACCTTAACGCTACTTTGTGGTAAAACATTAAAACTAAATCCTCAAATTTCACAAAGAGATTCCCGCCTACGCGGGAATGACTATTAAAAGGTATAATACAAGATATCAATTGTAGTATTGAATTGAGAATTTGATTAAGCAAATTTAAGCCTCATAGAATTAGCGAACTCCCGATTAGATTTAAAATATCATTCACATCTTCCGGGGTTATTTTGAAGAGATTTGTTTTGAAATCCAATTATACCATTTATCCATTCCAATATTTCGGGTACAGGAAATTTCCATAAGAGGAACCTTGCCGTTTACATTATTCAGGTCAACATGGAAACTCGCTTTATTGAAGTTTGTATATTCGATTAAATCAATTTTATTTAATAAAATAATTTTGGCTTCACGAAATAACATTGGATATTTAATGGGTTTATCATCTCCTTCGGTAGTGCTAACCAACGCCAATTTAAATGTTTCTCCCAAATCAAAATGCGATGGACAAACCAGATTACCAACATTTTCAACAAATATTACGTCCATATTTTCGAGATCGAACTCCGGAAGCACTTTTGAAATACTATGCGAATCGAGATGACAACCTCCTTCGGTATTAATAACGACAATAGGAACTCCATGACCTTTTAATCGTTGAGCATCGCGGTCGGTTGTAATATCTCCTTCAATAACTCCAATTCTGAATTTATCTTTAAGATTTTCCAGTGTTTTTTCAAGTAAAGTTGTCTTTCCTGCCCCGGGCGAACTTATCATATTCACCATCAGTACATTTTTTTCTTTAAGAAGATTTCTTACTTCGTTGGCTTTATTCTTGTTACGATCAAGAACATTTTTCATTATTTTGATTTCCATGATGTTTAGCTTTTTGCCTTTAGCTAACCGCTTTTGGCTATTTAACAATTTAACATTTCTCTCCTTCGATACTCTCAATAATTGTTTCGCGTCCCTGCGTCAGATCCAGATCATTTGAACCACAGTAAGGACAAACAAATAACAAATCATCAATCTCGGTTTCTTCTTTACATTTATTACAAGCAAATTTTACCGGCAATATTTCCAGATTCAATTTTGCACTTTTGGCAACGGTTCCTTTAACTCCTCCTTCAAAAACAAAACGAAAAACATCAGGAACGATCATAATCATTTTTCCAAACTGTATATTTACTTTAGTAACCTTTTTCAGATTTTCTGATTTTGCCACTTCAGTAATAATCCCAATTAATTCTTCAGCTATTTTTAATTCGTGCATAACTTTTAAAACTCCAAATATCAAATAACAAATACCAAAAATTACTTAGCAAATTCTTGGTAGTTGCTCGCCTTGTAACATATCTATTATTCTTTTTCCTCCAATTTTTGTTTTTCCAACTACTATTTTAGGATGATCAGATACAATTTCTCCTATTATTTTACTTTCAACTCCCAGAGAATTCTTCTGCAAAATTTTAATCACATTATTTGTATCTTCTGCATTAACTATCATTAAAACTTTGCCTTCGTTTGCTAAATATAATGGATCAAAACCTAATATCTCACACAAACCATTAACAGATTCCCTTACAGGAATATTTTTTTCATCAAGCTCAATTCCGTAATTAATAATTTCGGCCAGCTCGTTTAAAACTGTTGCTAAACCACCTCTTGTTACATCGCGCATAAATTTTATTCGCATATCTGCTTTCAATGCATTCTGAATTAATTCATTCAGACATGCACAATCAGACTCAACATTACTTTTTAAATCCATTTCATTTCTTGCGTCAAGAACTGCAACAGAATGATCGCCCAAAAAGCCATTTATTATTATTTTATCGTTTATCTGAACCTTTTCTCCGGTACTTATGTATGAATAATCCTTTTCAAAAACACCTATTCCTGTTGTGTTAATAAATATTTTATCGCATTTCCCTTTATGAACTACTTTGGTATCGCCAGCCACAATTTTAACATTAGCAATTTTTGCCTGCTCAGCCATTGAATTAACAATCTGTTTTAAATCTTTTACAGGCAAACCTTCTTCGAGAATGAACGAAGCAGTAATATATTTCGGGACAGCGCCCGAAACAGCCAGATCATTAACAGTACCGCAAACTGCCAGTTTACCAATATCACCACCGGGAAAAAATATGGGATCAATAACAAATGAATCCGTGGTAAAAGCAATTCTATCTTCAGGAATATTTAATATAGCAGAATCTGATAAAACAGTTTTGTTATCACCAAAACTCTTAATAAAAATATTTTTAATAAGATCCTGCGAAGCACGACCACCACTACCATGATTCAATGTTATAAAATCATTCATAATTACGGTATTTATAATATGCGTGACAAGCTCCTTCGTTTGAAACCATACAAGCACCAACAGGATTTTCAGGAGAACAAACCATCCCAAATAACTTACAATCTTTTGGAGTTTTTAATCCTCTTAAAATTTGACCACAAATACAGGCAGTATTCTCTTTCACAGAACTTACCTTAACATCAAAAACAAGTTCTGCATCAAAACTTTTATACTTTTCTTTAAGTTTTAATCCGCTATTTGGAATTACTCCAATCCCGCGCCAATTATCATCACGAGTTTCAAAAACCTCGTTCATTATATTCTGAGCTTTAATATTTCCTTGTTTTACAACTGCTCTTGAATACTGAATTTCAACCTTTTGATCTATACTGTTGATTTGTTTTGCCAACATATAAATAGACTGCATAAGATCTGTTGGTTCAAAACCTGTAACAACACAAGCTATTTTGTATTTCTCAGGAATAAAATCATAAATACCGGATCCGGTAATTGTGCTCACATGTCCCGGGCAAATAAACCCATCAATTTTTACTTTATCGTTCAATAACGCTTCCATTACCGGAGGCATAATTTTATGTGTGCTAAGCAAATAAAAATTTGAAATACTTTCATTGTATGCTTTTTGGATTGTGACTGCAGTTCCGGGAGCGGTTGTCTCGAATCCGATTCCCAAAAAAATTACTTTTTTATTTTTCTCAGATCTGGCTATTTCCAGCGCTTCGAGTGCAGAATATACAATTCGAATATCGGCTCCTCTTGATTTTTCTTTTTCCAGACTACTTTTAGATCCCGGAACGCGGATTAAATCACCATATGTTGTAATTATAACATCATTAATTTTTGAGCATTCAATTGCATTGTCAATAAATCCAATTCCAGAAACACAAACCGGACATCCCGGACCTGAAATCAGCTTTATGTTTTCAGGCAATAAAGAAGGTATCCCAAATCGATGAATTGCCATAGTATGGCCACCACATACTTCCATTATGGAAATTTCACGATCGTACTCTCTGAGCTTTTTTGAAATATTCTGAACTATTTCAAAGTCTCTGTATTCATCAATAAATTTCATTTTACCTTTCAATCTATAAAATCATACTTCGATAAACTCAGTATGACATATATTAATAAAATTACTTGTCACACTGAGTTTATCGAAGTGTGAACTGTATAAATTAACTTTCATTCATTTCACGCAATAACTGCAATGTTACTAATGCTTCCTTTTCGTCAATTTTTTGTAATGCAAATCCGGCATGTACCAGCACATAATCTCCTTCTTTAACATTTTCAACCATCTGAATTCCAATTTTTACAATTGTGCCACCCACAGAAGCTTCTGCCAAATCATTATCAATTTTTATTATTTTACCCGGAATACTTAAACACATATTAAATATTATTAGATGCAATAACTAACTGTCCAAGAGCAATTCCACCATCATTTGGTGGTGTTAAGTGATTCGTATAGACTTCAAAATTATTTTTAACAAGAATCTGAATTGATTTTTCCAGCAAATACCGGTTTTGAAAAACGCCACCCGAAAGAACAACTTTTTTTATTCCTGTGTCCTTTTTTATTTTATTTACAATATCATAAACTATATGAACTATGGTATTATGAAATTTTGCCGATATTGTGGAAGCAGAGCATTTACTCATATCATCAAGAATTGCATTTAGCATTTTTTCAAACCTGACAATACCATTTACTATTTCGAAAGGATAATATTTTTTTTCTGATTTATCAATAATAGCCTCTAATCGCATTGGTCCTTCGGCATCAAATGATTGTTTCGGACATAAATTAAGCAAACAGGCAATTACATCGAACAACCTGCCTGCACTTGAAGTTAAGGATGAATTGATATTCTTGTCAATCATTTTTTGCACAAGTTCAAATTCTTCCTCTTTTACATTTTTAAAGCAATCCGTATTTTGAATTCTGTTAACAGAATAATGATTTAAATATGACAAAGCCATACGCCATGGTTCTTCAACAGCCAAATCTCCACCAGGCATTTTAACATAATCAAAATGAGCATAACGCTCAAATGTTTTCGTATCACAAATCAGAAATTCACCTCCCCAAATATTACCATCGGTTCCGTATCCCGTGCCGTCAAAACTTACTCCAATCACTTTTTCATTCAATTGATACTCGGCCATACAAGAAACAATATGCGCATGATGATGCTGAACTTTAATTAACGGAATTCTGTTGCCATTCAGATTATTCACATTATAATTTTTGGCAAATTTTGTGGATAAATACTCAGGATGCATATCGCACGCAATTACCTTTTGATCAAACTTAAATAAATCAAAAAACTGATTTACAGTATTTTTATAGAACTCAAAAGTCTCAAAATTTTTCAAATCGCCTATATACTGACTTAAAATAGCTATGTTGTTTTTCCCAATACAAAAACTATTTTTTAATTCTGCTCCGGCTGCAAAAATTCCATCAACACTATTTGATGTATAAATCGGATTAGGAACAAATCCTCTTGCTCTTCTAATAATTTGTTGTTTACCATCCACAACTTTTACTACCGAATCATCAATTGGGTTTTGGATTTTTCGATTATGACTTAAAAAAGCATCTACTTTATTGTTCAAATTGCCTTTGGCAAAAGCATCATCAGAAATAATAGGCTCACCTGAATTATTTGCACTTGTATAAATTATTGCCGAAACGGAAAGTTTTTCAAACAATAAATAATGAAATGGTAAATAAGGTAATAATGCACCAATGCTTTTCAGATCATTATTAACTGAATAACACAATTCCTTTTTCTGATCAAGTACAATTACTGGCCGACGCCATGATTCGGCTAATTCCTTTTCTTCATTACTTAATACACAATATTCCTTAAGTGATTCAATATTTCTGAACATCACTGCAAAGGGCTTAGCATCACGACCTTTTATTTCTCTTAAGCGTAATACCGACTCATTATTCTTTGCATCACAAATTAGATTATAGCCTCCCAAGCCTTTAACAGCAACAATTTTTCCACTATCAATTTTTGAAGCTACATTATTAATTATTTTTACAAAATCCTGTTCATCATTATCTGAATATTTTGGTCCGCAATAATTACAAGCCACAGGCTGTGCGTGGAATCTTCTGTCATAAACATTATTATATTCTGTTTCGCAGTTTTTGCACATTGCAAATTCATGCATCGTAGTATTTATCCTGTCGTAAGGAAGTTTATTTATAATTGAAAAACGGGGACCACAATTTGTGCAGTTTATAAAAGGATAGTTTATCCGATGTTTCTGAATTCTCAAATCCTGTAAACAATCATTACACAATGCAATATCAGGACTAATTTCTGTTATTAAATTATTGATCGTTTTACTTGGCAAAATTGAAAAATCAGATGAATATAAATCATTTGTAAATACTGATTTTATATTTTTTATAGAAGCCGCTGGTGGAGCAAGTTTTAAAATATCATTTCTAAAGTATTCAATATCTTCTTCATTACCACATACATTAACAACAACACCATTAGTACGATTAGTTACATCACCTTTTAACTTGTACTTTTGTGCTAAACGGTAAACAAACGGGCGAAATCCAACACCCTGAACCAGCCCTTCAACAGATATAGATACAGACTTTTTAATAACAAAGCTTTAACTATTATAAAAGTAATTACATAACTTTTTGAGTGTAATAAATTACACTTTCAAGCTCGTCACAGAGGTTAATATTACTTACAATTATATCATCGGGAACTTTTAATATTACTGGTGCAAAATTTAAAATACCGGTTATACCCTGATCAACCAGAATGTTTGCTGTGTCCTGAGCAGAAATATCGGGAACAGCCAGAATAGCAACTTTAACATGAAATTTTTTAATTATTTCACCCATCATTTCCATGGGCATAACAGGAATCCCAAAACGTTTTGATTGCTTCGATGGATCAATATCAAATGAGGCAACTATAACCATTTTTCTTAAAATAAATCTTTTGTATTGGACAAGTGCCTTTCCTATATTACCCATACCAACCACTATCACATGTTGATTATGTTGATATTTAAAAATCTCATTAATAGCGTGTAGTAAATCATTTATTTTATATCCACTCTTTTTATTTCCTTTAATTTTAAATACAGAAAAATCCTTTCTTACCTGTTCTGCAGTTACTCCAGCTTCTTCACCCAGGTTATAAGAATATATACGATCAAACCCTTTTCGTTTAAATCCAATTAAACATAAACGATAAGTAAATAATCGTTTCAAATCGTTCCTGATAACATGTTTTGTGACTTGTTTCACAATAAATTTTTCATTTATAATACATTTTGCAAGTTATACAAGTTTTTTTAAAATAAAAGTTTTTTATTCTTTTGTATGATTTTCAACTTTTTAAAGATTTTGTCAATATGTTTAAAAACACTTTTACCGAAAAACACTTGACAAATGGTTTTTTACAATTATACTTTTATATGTGAATGACATCACATTAATATGAAAAATTATTATTCCTTATTAAATTCTGACTGGAATAGTGCAATAGATCAGCTATTGAATGATTATTTAATTTATGCTCCAATAAAAAGTAATAATTCGATGGATTACGAACCTGTTAATCCGGAAAATATTTCAGAAATTGTCTACAACATCCCTAAACCAACCACACCATTAAAAACATTCTTTTTGCCTGTTAAAGAAAATTTAACAACTGATAATAGCACGAAAATTAAAAGAATAATAATTGGTGCTCCAAACTGTGATATACAAGGCTTAAAAATACTGGATGAAATATATCTTGATAAAGATTATATCGATAGTTTATATAAACAAAAAAGAGATAATACTATCCTAATCTCTTCATCCTGTTTCGAAATTCAGGAGCATTGTCATTGTATGACATATGGAATTAAGCCATATTCCAAAGAAATAGCTGACATTTCACTTTCTCATGTTGATCAGAGAATTCATTTAGAAGTACTTTCTGAGAAAGGCGTGAAATTCATTACCGAATTAAAAAATTATGCAAGTGTATCAAATTCACCTGAAACAGAAATAAAAGACATTGAATTAAAGCAAAGTAAAATTGAGTATCAGATTATTAATGATAACATCGGGTTACCAGATTACAATAAAACAGGAAAAATAGTTGAAAAGGCAAATGAAGAAATCTGGAAAAAATATTCGTCAAAGTGTGTTTCTTGTGGTGCATGTGCTGCTATTTGCCCGACCTGTACTTGCTTTTTATTAATAGACAAACCAAATTTTGAAAAAGTTCGACAACTGGACGCATGCCAATATCCAGGATTCGAAAGAGTGGCAGGTGATGAAGATGCGCTATATGAGCTATCTAAAAGATTTAAAAACAGATATTTCTGTAAATATGTCTGGAAACCTCAAAAATTTAAATCATTGGTTTGCACTGGCTGCGGAAGATGTATTGAAGCATGTATCGGTAAAATAAATAAAAATGATTTATTCAAAGAATTAGCTAACTAAAGAATGTCAGATAACCCAAACATATACAAACCTATAAGGGCTAAATTACTGGAGGTAATTACAGAATCTCCAACAATTAAAACTTTTGTGATGGAACCTGAAGAGGACTTCTCTTTTAAAACAGGTGAATTCATCGAACTAACTGTAGATGGAATTGGAGAAGCACCTTTTACGCCATCATCATCGCCACTTGAAACCAAAAAAATTGAAGTTACGGTTATGAAAACCGGTTATGTAACCGAATATATGCATAACATGAAAGCTGGCGAAACACTTGGAATACGTGGTCCGTTTGGCAGGGGTTATCCAATCGAAAAGTTTTACGATAAGGAAGTTCTGATTCTTGGTGGCGGATGCGGTTTTGCTCCAATCCGGTCACTTCTGTATAGCCTTGCAGCAATTTCTGACAAATTGCGGAAAGTAACTCTTTGCTACGGATCTAAAACACCTGACGAATGTATTTACAAGCCTTATGTTGAACAACTTAGGAATACTCCAAAATTCGAAGTGTTAAGAACTGTAGATATACCGGATGAAACATGGAATGAATCAGTGGGTGTTGCAACTGTATTACTGGATAAAGTAAAAGTTGATATAAAAAATTCTGTAGCTGTTTGTTGCGGCCCGCCAATCATGATGAAATTCGGAACAATCAGACTCCTTGAGCTTGGATTCAACGATGATCAGATATATCTATCTATGGAGAAAAATATGTCATGTGGACTTGGAAAGTGCGGCCACTGTATGATGGGTAAATACTTCGTTTGCAAAGATGGGCCTGTATTTACTTATGACGAATTAAAAAATACCCCATCTATTTGGGAATAACATCATTATTAATGATAAGAAAAATGCTAAAATTTTAGATCATGAAACCTAAAATAGAAGATTTTAAAAACACCAGATTTTTTGAAAATTTCAACGACAAACATTTGGAAATGATTGCAAATATTAGTTCCATCAAAAAATTCAAGGTAGAAGAGATCATATTTGAACAATATAAAGAGCTTTCTGAATTATACGTTCTGTTAGAAGGAAGTATATCTCTTGGTATAAGTTTACCACAACGAAAAAGAATTCATCTTAGTACTATTGAAGAGGGACAGCTCTTTTCATGGACGGCCGTTTTCCACCCATATATTTCAACTGCATGGGTAATGGCTGTAACACCTGTTAAAGTTATTGCAATTGATGCAAAAAAAATACAAAAGGAAATTAATAATGCCAGTGGATTAAATGATTGCGAATTTGGATTTAAATTCATGAAAAAAATTGCTCAAACTGTATCGCACAGACTCAATGATACCAGGTTTCAACTAATAAACCAGCTTTCACTTTAAGTAAAGAATATGGCCAAAAGAATACTTATAGATTTATCCAGGTATCGTTCGGGGATTGACAACAATCAATCGCCTGCTGAGGCTGTTTTCTACCCGGAAGCCAATTTGAATGGACTTAAAACCATCCGCGAATTAGCTGTATTCCAATTTACATGTCGTAAGTGCGAAGATGCTCCATGTATCAATGTTTGTCCTTCAGAAGCGCTGGAAAAAGATTTGGATGGTTTAATTCACAGATTCACCAATTTATGCATCTCATGCAAATCATGTGTAACGATTTGTCCTTTTGGAACAATGATGACAGATTTTTTTATTCATAAAATAAATAAAGACTTATATTTTGACCTGACGGACGATCATGAGCTAAACGAATTTATTAAAGCATGTCCTGCGGGAGTGGTTACAATGGTTGATATGGACGAAAATCCTGAGGAAAATATTTATAAATTAAATGACAGAGTTTTAATTAAAGAAAACATCTGGAATACTGATAAACAGTAATTTTATTATGGCAGAACAATTATTTTATTTTTTAATATTTCCCGGACTACTCTTTGCAGCAGTGGTTGGTGCATTTTTATCATTTTACGATAGAAAAATAACTGCATGGGTGCAATTCAGAAAAGGTCCGCCATTATTTCAGCCATTTTATGATTTTTTTAAATTACTATTGGTTAAAGAAACCATATTACCAAAACATGGCTCGAAAGGTGTGTTTTTTGTTGCGCCTATTTTTGCAGTATTCGGAGCATCCATTTCCGGAGTTTTTATTCTTCTGCCACTATTAGGAATTGAAACAGGGTTTAATGGTGACATTATTGTTATTTTTTATCTGCTAACAATTCCATCATTAACATATATTATTGGCGCATTGGCATCAGGGAATGCTTTAGCAGCAGTAGGTGGATCGCGTGAAATGAAACTTATTTTAAGTTATGAGTTAACATTTATTCTTGTGTTAGCTGCAATTATTCAAAAGGCTGGAATGACTATCAGTTTTGGCGAAATTATTTCGCAACAAGGACTGAATGGTGCATTCGCAGGAAGTATTTCCGGAATAATATTATTCATTGTAATGATATTTTGTATTCAGGCCAAGCTTGCATTAGTTCCATTCGATATGCCTGAAGCTGAAACAGAAATTGCTGGCGGTATAATGATCGAATATTCAGGAACTCCTTATGCAATGATTAAGCTGGCAAAATATATTATGTTTTTCATACTCCCGGCATTCTTAATTGGACTGCTTTGGGGAGGACTCAATTTTCAGGGAATTAATATTCTTTGGTCAGTATTAAAAATACTATTTGTAGTGCTATTGCTAACACTCATCAGGAATACAAATCCGAGAGTTAAAATAAAACAAGCTGTAAGGTATTTCCTTGTATGGATGAACCTGTTAGCTATTATCGCAATAGTGCTTTCATATTTTGGATATTAAAAATTAAAAACGTGGGATTTAAAGAATTCTGTTTTAAAAAGTCTTTGTGGTTGTTCCATTTCGGTGGGGCATCTTGTAACAATTGCGATATTGAAATACTCGATTGTCTTACTCCGCGATACGATTTAGAGCGTTTCGGAATGTTACTGATAGGAAGTATCAGACATGCAGATGTTTTACTTGTTAACGGATCAATAAATCAACGCGATAAAAGCAGATTATTAGAATTATACGAACAGGCGCCAAAGCCTATAGTTGTTGTTGCAATTGGTGCATGTGGATGCACTGGCGGAATTTTTGCCGAAGGAGATACGTTTGCCGGACCAGTTGATAAACTTATTCCGGTCGATGCCTATATTCCGGGTTGTCCGCCAAAACCTGAAGCAATATTGGCTGGTATTGTTAAACTTTTAAATAAGTAAAAGAGATTCGATTATGAATACGGATGAGATTTTAAAAAATATTAAAGACAAGTTTAATTCTGATGTAGTTGATGTTTTCAAAAAAACGGAAACAAGAGCTACCATTACAATTAAACCTGAATCTCTTTTAAAAATTGCTGAATATGTATATAAAGATCTTGAGCTCAGATTTATTATTGCAACAGCAAATCATACTAAAAAAGGGTTTGAGATTTTATATCACTTTAGCAAAGACAATATTGGTTTAATAGCCAATTTACATGTGATTCTTCCGGTTGAAAAACCCGAAATTGAATCATTATCAAATATGTTTTCAGCAACAAACTGGATTGAACGTGAAATGAATGAATTATATGGGATTGTATTTTTGAACCATCCTGATCCTGGAAAACTAATATCGGAAGGAAACTGGGCGGAAGGAGTTTACCCTTACAGACGAGAGTTTAAATAGAACTGAGAAATATAAAAATGGTTAAAAAAACACTTATACCAATTGGACCTTATCATCCGCTTCAGGAAGAGCCTGAACTATTTAAGTTGTATTGCGAAGGCGAAATCGTTAAAGATATTAAATGGGAAACGGGTTATAATCATCGTGGTATAGAAAAACTGAGCGAGAAAAAAACTTACGATCAGTCATTCTTTCTTGTGGAACGAATTTGCGGAATTTGTTCTACATCACATCCATTTGCTTTTGCCAATGCCATAGAAGAAATTGGAAATATAGAAATTACAAATCGTGCAAAATATATAAGATCAATAATTGGTGAATTGGAAAGAATTCACAGCCATTTACTTTGGGTTGGTCTGGCAGGCCATTTCCTGGGATACAACACAGTATTTATGTGGGCATGGAAATATCGCGAACCAGTTCTTGATTTGTTCGAGATGATTTCAGGAAACAGAAACAGTTACGCTATGTTCAAAGTTGGCGGAGTGCGCCGTGATATTGAAAACAATAAAATATCACAAATTACGCCCGTTCTTGATTTAGTAAAGAAGAAAACAGATATGCTTGTAGGTGCAGTAATGGACGACCCTGTTTTACACGCTCGCACAAAAGGAGTTGGAGTTTTAACCAAACAAGATATTATTGATTATGCAGCTGTTGGACCAACAGCACGAGCTTCCGGTATTGATGTGGATATAAGAAGAGATGATCCTTATGCAGCTTATCCACTTGTTAACTGGAAAGTAATTACAGCAGAAAAAGGCGATGTTTTTGCTAAAGCCGAAGTTCGATTATTAGAAATGTACGAATCTATATCAATTATAGAACAATGCCTTGAAGGATTAAAAAAGGAAAAAGAGGGAGATATAAATGTAAAAGTTAAGGATATTCCTGCAGGCTGGGGAACGGGTCGTGCAGAAGCTCCACGTGGCGAAGTATTCCATTATGTATTATCGGATGGTTCAAACTCTCCGGCAAGACATAAAATACGTGCACCAAGTTACACCAACATTGCAACCTTTAAGAAATCATGTATTGGTCAAACTATTTCGGATGCAACGATTTCTTTAGCTGCTGTTGATCCTTGCTACTGTTGTACAGAACGAATGGCAGTTGCATACGATAGTAAAACCGGAGATAAAATACTAAACGGAAATGAACTAATTGCTTTATCAGCTAAAAAAACTCAGAATATTAAGAATCAATTTTAAAGGTTCGATATGAATGAAATAACTTACATAATTTGTTTACCAATATTTGCAGGTATATTGCTATTTGCAATTCCTGAGAAATTAAAAACTATTAAAGGAATACTTGCAAGTATAATTTCTTTATACGCTCTTTACCAGTCGATATTGGTATTTAATGGTCAGGTTGGAATTTACGATTTAAAGCAACTAATTGGCGATTCAGGTATTTGTCAGCTATATGCAAACTCATTAAATGACGCTGCAAAATATGTAACATTTAACATTGATTCTCTGAGTCAGTTAATTATTTTATTTGTTAATATTTTTGCATTCTTAATTGTTATATACTCTCTGTTTTATATTGATAAGAACAAGAAGATCTATAACTATTATGCCTTCTTCCTTATTACACTAGGAACATCGAATGGGGCAGTTTTATCAAATAATTTATTATTATTCCTGACATTCTGGGGAATTTTAGGTTTCACATTATACAAACTGATAAAGGGAGCAGATGAGGAAAGTTCTTCAGCTGCTAAAAAAACACTGATTATTGTCGGAGCTTCTGATGGCATTATGATCCTTGGTATTGCAATTATTTGGAAAATCACTAATACGCTTAGTATTAATGAATTAAATCTGGCAACCAATAACGCATTAACCGTTACAGCTTTCTTAGCTTTATTAATTGGAAGTTTTACAAAAGCCGGTGCTTTTCCTTTTCATACGTGGGTTCCCGATTATGCTAAAAATGCTCCTGCATCATCATCAGCATATATGCCGGCATCACTTGATAAATTACTTGGTATATATTTCTTAGCAAGAATATGTAATAATATGTTTGTATTAAATCAGTGGTTAACATTTACTTTATTAACTATAGGCGTAATAACTATTATTACTGCCGTATTCATGGCTTTAATTCAACATAATTACAAACGGCTTCTTGGATTCCATGCTGTTTCGCAGGTTGGATATATGATTGTTGGATTAGGTCTGGGAACTGTAATTGGTGTTGTGGCCGGTTTGTTCCATATGCTTAACAATGTATTGTATAAAACAGGATTATTTCTGGTTTCAGGTAATGTTGAAAAGAAAACCGGCAAAACAGACATTGACGATCTGGGTGGATTATCTAAGGCAATGCCTGTAACTTTTATCTGTGCATTAATTTTTGCTCTATCAATTTCCGGTATTCCACCATTTAATGGCTTTGCATCGAAATGGATGATTTATCAGGGAATTATTGAGTTTGGTCAGGGCATTGGAATTGCAAATCAACTATGGATTGTATGGTTAGGTTTAGCTGTTTTAGGATCAGCATTAACACTGGCAAGTTTCGTTAAGTTTATTTCAGGATTATTCTTAGGCAGAAAGCAAAAAGAATTTGAAAAAGTTAAAGAGGTAAATATTTTCGGTTGGTTACCTATTAGTTTAATAGCAATTGGCTGTATTGTATTTGGAGTTTTCTCAACCAATTATATTGTTCCAAAATTATTTAATCCTATAGTTGGTGAAATTAAACTAATCGGGATGTGGAACTCAACAACAGTCTCCATTCTGGTTCTCGCTTCAATTGTTTTAGGATTAATCATCTATCTTATTGGAAATATTAAAAACTTCAGATCAGAAGACAGTTTTGTTGGTGGAGGCGAAACCATGCGCGAAGATTCCGGCATGGCAACAACCGGTTTTTATGAAACCATCAGAAATTTTGGGTTCTTATCAACTCTTTACGATAAAGCAGAAAAACGTTGGTTCGACATATATGATATTTCAAAGAAAATCATCCTTTGGTTTAGCAAAGGATTACAAGGTGTACATACTGGTGTATTAACCAATTATGCCATTTGGGTCTTTGCAGGATTAATAATTATGTTACTCATTTTATTATAAAATAGCATTTATGGAAGTAACACTATCAATATTATTAGGATTCATGATTATAGGAGCAATATTTGCGCTGCACGCAAAAGATCTGCTTTCTGCAGTTATTGCTGCAGGAATTGTGGGATACAGCCTTGTAATATGTTTCTTATTATTAAAAGCTCCGGATTTAGCTATTGTTCAGGTCGTTGTGGAAACAATAACACTGATAATAATGGTAGCTGTGGTTCTGGACAGTACGCGCGAAGAATTAAAAGTAAAAATCGACACACAACAAATATTCAATATTTCACTTGCCTTTATTTTTATGCTTGCTCTTATATTTTTCTTTGTACAGGCTACTGATATGCTTAATCCATTCGGACAACATTCTTTAAGGATGGCAAGTGCTTATGTTGGAGAAACAGCTGCAAAAACAGGAAGTGCAAACCTTGTTACCGGAGTATTATTCGATTTTCGTGGATATGATACTTTAGGCGAAGCTACAATTCTGTTTACTGCAGCTATTGGTGTATTAACTATTTTAAGAATTAAAGGAAAGAAATAAAACTATGCAAGGAATGTCTCTCATAGTAAAAAAAGTTGCTCAGTTAATAACAGGGTTTATTTTTCTTTATGGAATATACATCATTGTTCATGGACATCTTACTCCTGGCGGTGGATTTGCCGGAGGTGCCATTGTAGCAGGTGCATATATTCTGCAAACTCTTGCTTTTGGTAGAGATACTTTACTTTTAAAAAAGAAAGAAACTAACACTTCACTATCTGAAAGCATTTCAATACTAATTGCACTAATGCTTGCAGGAGCAGGATTTTTTATTGGAACAAAAGTATTTTTTAATAATTATCTGCCTACAGGCAAAATAGGTGATTTAGTAAGTGCAGGTACGATTCCATTATACAATATTTTTATTGGTATCGAAGTAGCCGCAGCACTTTTAACAATATTTCTGGCATTATTAATTTATAAAGAAGAAATAGAAGAATGATAGTCTATATTTTATGTTTCGTATTATTTCTGGTGGGTTTATACGGTGTAATTACCAGAAGAAACCTTGTTAAGATAGTGATTTCATTATCAATCATGGAATTTAGTATTTTCATCTTTCTGGCTTTAATCGGTTATATTGATGGAGGAATAGCACCAATCATAACCGGACAAGATATTAATCCGACATATGTTGATCCATTACCACAAGCAATGGTTTTAACTGCAATTGTAATTGGTTTAGCAACAACAGCAATGCTTATGGCTATAGCAATAAGATTATACCGTAAATACGGAACTTTCGATATAAGAGAAATAAAAAATTTAAAAGGATAAGAAATGAATTCATTGATTCCTTTATTTATAATAATACCATTAGCAACAGCTTTTATCATTCCTGTTATTGGAAAGCTTACGAACTATTTTGCTAAAACCATTACTCCGGTTATGTTGCTTATTCTGTGCTTTTTTAGCATTTCTTTGTTGTTTTGCAGCAAACAGGAAAGTTATATAGTTGGCGGATGGCAACCTGTCGATGATATTCCAATTGGGATTTATCTGGTTCTTGATGGCTTTAGCAAATTAATTTTATGCATTATCAGTATCATTGGATTCTTGGTAGCATTTTATTCAATTTCTTATATAAGTAAATACACATCCGAAAATAATTTTTACGCTCTGTTTTGTTTAATGATTGCCGGTATGAATGGTGTTGTTTTAAGTGGCGATCTTTTCAATATGTTTGTCTTCCTCGAAATTTCGGTAATTGCATCCTATGCCTTAGTAGCTTTTGGTGTGGGTAAAAATGAACTGGAAGCATCATTTAAATATCAGGTTCTGGGAAATATTGCATCTTTCCTGATATTATTTAGCATAGCGTTGTTATACTGGCAAACAAAAACTTTAAATATTGCTGATATTTCCGATGTACTTCAAACTCATGATGATTCTGTTTTCTTAACATTTACACAAATACTATTAATAACCGGATTCGGATTAAAAGCAGCAATAATTCCTTTCCATGCCTGGTTACCCGATGCACACTCATCAGCACCATCGCCTGTATCGGCAATGCTTTCGGGCGTTCTGATTAAAGCAATAGGGGTTTATGTATTAATTCGATTATTCTTTAACATGTTCGAGTTTACATATGAGATTGCTGTTGTTATTACAGTTTTGGGAACACTTTCAATGATTATTGGATCGGTATTAGCAATAAATCAGTGGGATATAAAACGACTCCTCGCCTACTCAAGTATCAGTCAAATAGGTTATATTATTCTTGGATTTGGAATAGGAATGATGGTATTATCCAAAGGTGGAAAAGAAGGTGTTGCTGTTTTAGCAATTTCCGGAAGTTTATTTCACATGGTAAACCACTCAGTATTTAAAGGATTATTATTCCTTAATGCCGGAGCAATTGAATACAGAACAAACACACGGGATATGAACCAGTTGGGTGGTTTGGCTGAAAATATGCCAATTACATCAACTTCCTCGCTGGGTGCATCCATGTCAATATCCGGGATTCCACCATTTAACGGGTTCTTTAGTAAGTTAATTATTATTATAGCTGCTGTTCAGGCCAAATTTTACTTATTGGCATTTCTTGCAGTAATGGTAAGTATTATAACTCTTGCATATTTTTTAAAATTCCAGAAATCTGTTTTCTATGGAAAAAACAAAAATTTCAGGGATATTAAAGAAGTACCTTTTACCATGAGTTTTTCCATGATCATTCTTGTAATCCTGTGTCTTGGATTAAGTGTTTTGGCAATACCGAGTGTTCGTGAAGTAGTTTTTGATCAGGCGGTAAACTCTTTAATCAATTTAGATGAATATCTTAACCTGGTAATAAAGTATTAACATGAAATATATTGCACTATTCATAATCTCGCTTATATTCTGGTTGTTATTAACCTTCAGTTTAACAACATCCAATATCATTGTTGGAATTGTAGCGGCACTCGCTACAACTATTCTTTTCGGAAAATTCTTTGTAACCAGTATTTATAAGTTTCTTCAGCCACAAAGGTATTTTTGGTTTATTGTATATTTAATAATATTCATCTGGGAATGTTTAAAAGCGAATATAGAAGTTGCGTACAGAGTTTTGCATCCAGCCATGCCAATAAAACCTGGAATTGTTAAAATAAAAACTGATTTAAAAACAGATATTGCAAAAACAACTTTAGCTAACTCCATAACAATGACGCCAGGAACAATTACTGTCGATATTATCGACGATTATATTTATGTTCACTGGATTTATATTAGCACTGATGATCCTGAAGAATATAGTGATAAAGTATCAGGAAGATTTGAAAAATATATTAAAAAAATATTCGAATGATAGATTATCTGAACATATTACTTTATGTGCAAATTGCATTATGCGTTTTCTGCCTTTATAGAATAATTCGTGGGCCATCAATTGCCGACAGGATGGTTGGAATAGATATCTTCGGAATTCTGGTGGTTGGAATATGCGCCATATTAACCATCACAACCAAAAGATCATATATACTTGATATTGGTATTGCATGGATTATTTTAAGTTTTATTGGAACTTTAACCTTAGCTAAATATTTAAGTGGCAAGAAATTAAACGAATAACATGGAAATAATAGGCTTCATATTAATATGTGTAGGTATACTATTTAACCTTTTTGGTTGCATAGGTTTAATACGTCTACCAGATGTTTACAACCGGTTACAATCAGCAACAAAGTGTGTTACACTTGGAACATGCAGTATACTATTAGGGGTTTTGTTTTTTTGCGGTTTTGCCGGAGCAGGTGTCAGAGCCTTAATAGCTCTACCATTGTTATTTTTAAGCGCTACTGTAGCAGCACATGCTCTTGTTAAGGGAGCTTATATATTCGGGATTAAATTAGGCGATAAAAGTGTAAAAGATGATTATAAAGATGTAATTAAAAGTTAAAAAGTTCAGAGTTTAAAGTTCAGAGTTATTATGACTCGAAACGCTAAACTCGAAACTCAAAACTCAAAACTCAAAACTTTGAACTAAAATGAGATATCCTAAAATAAGAGAAGTAAAAGAAGCGTTGGTGTCATTGTTTTCACCAGCTTACACAACAAAGTTCCCAAAGGAACCACATACTCCTTTCGAAAATTTCAGAGGCAAACCTGTGGTTGATGATAATAATTGTGTGGGATGTGAAACTTGTGCAAATGTTTGTCCTCCATTGGCAATTACATTCGAAGATGATAAAGTAAAAGGAATTCGTACCATCAGGCGCGATTATGGAAAATGTATTTTCTGTGGACAATGTCAGGATCACTGCATTACACAAAAAGGTGTAAAACTATCTGATGAAATATTCGACATTGCCGTTTTCGACAGGACAAATAATGTGGAGTATCAGGAAAAAGAACTGATAATTTGCAAAAATTGTAGTGCTGTAGTTACAACAAAAGATCATCTTCAATATATGCATAAAAAGCTCGGACCAAAAGCTTTTGCCTCAATTCAGAATTTAAATTTACTTAACGAAAAACTGCGTTTAGCTTCTAAATCCGATATTGAATCTGATATCAGAGACGGACTAAAAAGGAAGGATATGTTTAATGTTCTATGTCCGAATTGCTTAAGAGAAGTTTTAATTAAATACACTTTTGAGTGATTGAAAACTTAAACAGTTTAATAACACAACCGGATAAAAAGAAACTCTTTGTTGGGATTGGAAATGTTTTAAAAAGTGATGATGGAATAGGTGTTTATATTTGTGATAATATAAAGGATTCATCATCAATTCAAAAGTTAAGCGTTGAAATTAGTATCGAAAATTATATTGGTAAAATAAATTCATTAAGTCCTGATGTTCTTATACTTGTTGACTGTGTTGAGTTTGGCAAACAAGCGGGATATTACGAATTACTCCCTGCTGAAAAAGTAAAAGATTTTACTTTAAATACACATAATATTTCACTAAAAAGAATATCAGAATTATTTAAAATGCCGGTATTTATTTTAGGTATTCAACCAAAAAATATTGATTTTGGTGAAGAAATTTCGGAAATTGTAATGGAAACAGCATGCAATATTTTAAATATTATAAACCATTAAAACCCGAATACTATGGCAAAAGATTATTTCTGTCCGATTTGCAAGGGACAATTACGAGTAACAAACTCCATATTGTTATCAGCAAAATCAAAAAAGAACGAAAAGGGTTTAGTCTTTCTGAACTCTGAAATTGGCGATTATGCAATTACTACTCACCCTACTTTTCAGATTCATGAAGGAGAAGAATACGTATTCTCATGTCCAATCTGTCATGCAACATTAAACCGTGAAGAAAATCCTCACCTTGTTAAAATTCACATGAAAGATGGAGATGAACATTTCGAAGTATATTTTTCAAGTTTAGCAGGTGAAAAATGCACCTATAAAATCAGTGATAAAAGCATTGAGCAAATTGGCCCTGATGCTAATCATTACAAACAATATTTTGACGTTCCCGAAGAAGATAAAAAGTATCTGTAAGAAATAACAAATATCAAATCACAATAAACAAATAAATTCCAAACCTCAATATCAAAAACTCAAAACCATAAAGTAACTTAATACAAATCTGTTTTAAAAATTGATTTTTGGTTTTTACCTGCCCGTCCGGCAGGCGGGTTTGAAAGTTGCTCTTTGTAATTTGGAATTTAAACCGTAAACATGCAAATAGATTCAAGCATCCTTTACCTAACAGCAGCCTCAATAGGATTTTTTCATACCCTTTTGGGGCCTGATCATTATATTCCATTTATTGTAATGTCCAGGGCGCGTAAATGGTCCATGTGGAAAACAAACCTTATTACTTTTATTTGTGGTATTGGTCATGTTGCTAGTTCTATTTTAATTGGTTTTATTGGTGTTTTACTGGGAATTGCCGTGAATAAACTCACTCCCATTGAAGCTACACGCGGCTCTGTTGCTGCCTGGCTGATGATCGCATTTGGTTTGGTTTATTTTATCTGGGGATTACGTAAGGCTTACAAACAAAAAGAACATTCACATGAACACGCACATGCCAATGGCAAAGTTCATATTCATAAACATTCACATTTCAAAGAACATTCACATGTTCACGAAAAAAAAAGCATTAAGGAATTAACACCCTGGGTTCTGTTTACAATTTTCATATTTGGTCCGTGTGAACCATTCATCCCGGTTCTGCTTTACCCGGCTGCTCAAAACAATGTTTTGGATATAATTATGGTTACTGTTATTTTCAGTACTGCTACTGTTGGAACAATGATGCTTGTGGTAACAACATCATTATATGGATTTAAATTTTTGCCAAAATTAAATATGGAAAGATATATGCATGCCATTGCCGGAGCAACCATATTTCTTTGCGGAATAAGTATAGAGTTTTTAGGTTTATAGAATATTGAAGCTCAAAAATTATTTGTTATTATAAATAGTTAATACTAAAAAAAGAGATTGCAAATGTGCAATCTCTTTTCATAATAGTATTTTCAATATTATTATTGAACTAATTCATAATCATGAACATCAGTCTCTTCTATAAACTTAGTTCCTGGCATAGCATCATAAGACATTCCATTAACACCAAATTTAACTGATTTTGCGTCATATCCTAAAACTCGTAAATAAGCAGCAACGTGAGCTGATGTCTGACCAGTATAGCAATAAACTGCAATAGGCTTGTCAGTTGGAAGAGTCTTAAGGAAAGTATCTGAAGTTAAAGTAGCTCCCGGACTATATTGAATTGCTCCCGGGATATGACCCCAGCTGTAATGATCTTCGCTCCAGTAATTAACAATATAATAATCGTCTGGTGTAGTAAAAACAGTAGAAGCCGAAACTGCAGCTTCACTAAAGCCTTCAGCAAAAACAGCCTCAACTCTTGCTCTTAAAATATCTTCAGCATCAGTTACCCCTGTGCTTAATTTTGGAAGACTTCCTTCTTCAGCTTTTGCAGTAACATCAGTAACTAAAGCAGAAGCATAATTATTACCAATATTAGATGTCCATGATCCGGAAGTTGTTTCATTCCAACCACACATTCCCCATTTCATGTCTTTTGTATTCGTGTAACCCATTGTGTATAACAGTCCGTTTACCCATCCTGCAGATTGGCCACTATAGCAAGCAATAGCAACAGTTGTATAACTTTCCAGGTTATTTGCTTCATAATGTGCAAGGACTTCTCCAGCTGCAACATTAACAGCTCCTTCAATGTGTCCTGTTGCATAATCTGTGGCAGATCTGATATCAATAACATATTGATCCGCTTCAGTTAAATTTCCCGTATTTACATCTGATGTTTTAATCATAACAGGGAAAGTATTAACTACTGTTCCTCCTGTTGTTTCAAGATATTCAACAAGAACTTCAGATTCATTTACTACCGGATCATCGTCATCACAAGATGCAAAGAATAAAAAAGCTGATAAAATACTTAATAATAAAATTTTTGTGTTTTTCATAATAATAATTTTAATTTTTGTAAAACATATTTATTGATTAATTTATTTATTTTGTCCATGTTCCAGGTAATTTCCCATCAACCGTAATTCCAGTTGTTGCGCTTAATTCCCAGTCTTCTACTAAATCCTCCTGAAATAAGTATAATTCCTTATTGATTAATACTCCATCCTCATCTCTGATATGGCAGCTTGTTGTACAATCAGATCCATCAACCTGGGTTCTGGTTGTCCATCTTAAAATATTATGCGGTGAGGTATAATTATATGTTGGTAAAACATCAAAGTTGGCATAACTTTCAACTCCATATTCTTTCCAATTATCAGGTGCAGCCAAAGTTCTTCTCAATAATACAAAGTTGAAATCAGTTTTAATATCAGGAATCGGGTTAACCCCAATTTTAAATCCTAAATACGATGGAACACGTGCTCCATCACCATGTACATGGCAACTACCACAATTATTATAATCCTGCGAGTGACAAACCTGGCAATTGAAATCATCATAATGCATAGAATGGTAATCGTTTTCAGTTGCAATATCAGTATGGCATTTATCACATGTAGGTAATTCACTATATGCATATCTTTGATCTACCGGATTTCCATCGCCATGTAATTCTGCACCGGTATGACAATCCATACAATCATATCCATTATTTGTTAAGTGTGCATCAGGCACAGTTCCTATTGCTACACCTAAATAGGCATGCCCGCCTCTTGATGTATGGCAACTAATACAAATGTCTACCATATCAGGAGTTTTAGTAAAAGCATGGCCATTTGAAAGACCACCACCAGCAATTGCAGGTCGGGAAACGTGACAATTTCCGCAAGTACCATGGCAAGTAGCACAATTAGCATTATAACCTTCAATTTGATGTTCAGGTAACAGATCAAATTCTTCAGCACCACTTAAACCGCTTCGCATCGTAACTGCTCTTTTTTGGCCTGTTCCGTTATGAATACTTGTCACATAGTTATTAGTGATTTCGTCATGACAATCACCGCATTTTTCTTCATAATACAGCGAAGGATGAGAAATAAAATCGCCGGAATGAGCTACATCTTTATCTGATGTGTTATCAGTTCCGTTATGACAGGCAATACAGCCCATGTTATAATGTACTGTTTTTTTAAAATCAGCGTAACCCGCACCTCCCATGTAAACTCTATCATAAGGCTCATAATGAGGAGCTTCTCCACCGCAACCTCCTGCCGGAGCAGCAGTATCAGGTGTATATATTTCCTGTAAATGTGCATAGTTAATATGACATCCTTCACAGGATGCAACAGTCATTTTTTCTTCAAATACCTCAATTGTTTTATTAGAACAACTGTAGTTTATTCCAATTAAAACTGCTATTAAAATCAAAAAACCTGGTTTGGCGAATTTGTTTTTCATGTTATTAATATTATAATATAAAAGACTTTTTTATTTGAGTATAAAGATGAGCGTTTCCCCAGAACTGGCAAAGTTTTTGGGGTAGCCATGCGCAATAAAAAAATATGATTCGATGCATTTTTATACATGATGTGAATCAGTTTTAAAACTGATTTGTGTATATTTGCAATTCAAACGATAATATTAAGATATGGCGAAGGAAATTCAATATTCGGGTTGTACTATAAGTTTAGATCCCTGTATATGTTTTGATAAATTGAATAAAAAAGAAACGAAATTTCTGGATGAGAATACAGTAAAGATAAAATACAAAAAGGGAGAGATTATATGCAAACAAGGGAGTTATGCATCACACATCATGTCTGTTGAGAGTGGGTTGATTAAAGTTTATATTGATGACGGGATTAATTCTTTAGTTTTAAAAATGATTCCCGAAGGAAGCATGCTTGGACTAACTTCAGTTAATGAAGAATATACTACTTTTCAATATTCAGCAATGGCTTATGTGGATACTATAGTAAATCAAATTAATGTTGTAGCTTTCAGAAAATTACTAAATAAGAATTCTGGCTTTGCAAAAAGCATTATTGATATCTTAAGTGCAAAAAGTGTTCAAATTAATAGTCGCTTTTTTTGTCTTACTCACAAACAATCATACGGAAGATTAGCTGATATTATTTTGTGTTTGTCTGACAGAGTTTTTAAAGAAAGAGAGTTTGATTTGGTATTGTCACGCAAAGATATTGCGGAATTATCGACGATGAGTGCAGAAACTGTTATAAGAATGCTAAAAAAGTTTAAAGAAGATAAATTAATTGAAATTGAAGGGAAGAAACTCAAAATAATTGATTACAACCGTTTAAAAAGAATAAGTGAAACAGGTTAATTTTGTATTATTTTGTTTGCCAAATATTTAATAAGCATTTCATTTACAAACTAACCAGGCAAAATTATATCTATTATTACTTCTTAATTGTTTAAAAGCAAGAGGGTGTCCAAAAAATCACTATTTGTCATCTCCAACTCGATTGGAGATCTCATATTAACCTGTATTACTGTCTAATAAGAGATTCCCTTTCCTGCCTGCCGGTTTAACTGCCGAAGGAAGTCAGGCATAATCAAGGGAACTTCTCTCACGAGCGAAGTGAGCAATGACAGTTCTACTACTTTTTGGACACCCTCTTTACAATATCATATATAAAATAATGCTTATCTGATATTCAATAGATTAATAGCTTTGTAATTTTCCTATTTTGTATTTGTTAATAAAATTTTCCTGTATCTCTGGTAAGCCAATATCGATAGTGAAACTAATAGGAAAATACTTACATAAACAAACTTAGGTACAGGCACAGGATCTCCACCCGCATATGAGTGTAATCCTGACAAATAATAATTCACACCGAAATAGGTCATTAACACAGAAGAGAATGCAAATAATGAAATTACATTAAAAGCATAAAATCCTTTTAATTCCTTTATCATTCTGGAGTGAATAACAAAACTATAAACAATAATTGTAATCAACGACCATGTTTCTTTTGGATCCCAACCCCAATATCTGCCCCATGATTCATTAGCCCAAATAGCTCCCAGAAAAGTTCCGATAGTAAGAAGATATAAGCCAATAGTCAATGCTTTGTAATTAATAATTGTTAGCTCTTCTATTGTTGATAATATATTTGCTTTATTACTTTCCGAGATCATTGAATAAAGAATTAGTACAATAATTCCTATTATAGCACCTAAACCTAAGAATCCGTAGCTACCTGTAATAACAGAAACGTGAATTGTTAACCAATAAGATTGCAACACCGGAACCAGATTTGTTATTTGTGGATCCATAAAACTTAAATGTGCTACCATAAGTGTAAAACCACCTAAAACAGATGTTGCAGCCAAAACAAATGAAGATCGCTTACCAAAAAAGAATCCGGCCAATATAGTTACCCAGGAAATAAAAATCATTGATTCATAACCATTACTCATTGGTGCATGGCCCGAAACATACCATCGAATAGTCAATCCCATTGTATGAAAAACAAAACCTACAATAAGAAGTCCTGTAAAAATTTTAATTATTAGTCCAAGATTTTTGTTCTGAGATATTATTCCATAAAGCAGAATAAATAAAAGAAGCAATCCAATAGAAGCATAAAAAGGGAAAAGTTTATCATAAATTTTGGATTTATAATAGAGTATTTCCGCATTTACCTTTCTTGTATCCGGCAATTCATATTGCGCAAAATTTCTCTGATAATTAATTATTGATTTTAAAGTTTCATTAGCCTGAGTATAATCACCAGAGGTATTCGCTATATCAACTCCCTGAGCAAATAAACCAACAATATTTCTTAAGTACAGTGAATCATCAGCGTTTGCAACAAATGTATAAGCATCTTTTGGTGAATGCCATTTCATTGAATGATCTTTAACCGGTAATATTTTCATGAACTCACCTGAGTAAATCATGAAGCAAATATTCAAGCGCTCATCTACTTTAATAATTTCCTTATCAAACTTATTTCTGGCTCCTGATGGCTTTGCATAAGCAGCATCCACATATTGTTTTAATTTATAACTATTTTCCTGCAAATCAACAATATCTGAAAATGCAGCATAATCTCCATTAATACCAATTGCTTTTTTTACATCAACATTAGAAATTTTAATTAACGGAACCTTTTGCCAGTTATGAAAATCAAAATAGAATCCTAAAAACACCTGCATTGGTGAATACCCGTCGAATTCTGTTTCTTTGGTTACTTTTCTTAAAATATCGTTGCTTAAAGCGTAAATAGGTTCAGTTCTTCCTTTCTGATTCTGAACTAATACTTTTCCAAACTCATTGGAAAGAGATTTGGGTACTACTAATTTCTGATTTTGAGAACTTGCCAGTAATGAAGAACTTAGAAATAAAAATAATAAACTGACTACTTTACCTGAAGTTGATCTAAAAAAGTTTTTAGTAACTGTTCGAAAAGCTGAATTTTTATTAATCAATGATAGTACCATAAATAAGAATAATATAAAATATCCGACATATGTAACAAACATTCCTGCAAAATCTCTGTTCACAGATAAAATTGTTCCTCTTTCATCCTGATCGTATGACGATTGATAAAATCTCCAACCCTTATATTTTAATATATGATTCATATAAATAGAATAAGGCATATTTACACCCTCCTTTTCATCTATTAATACAACATCACTCTTATAGGATGAAGGGCTACTTGAACCAGGATATCTTTCCAGTATAAAATCTTCCAACTTTAAGCTAAACGGTAATTCTACTTCTAATGAACTATAGCTTACCTCAATAGAATGCTCCCCATTAATAAATCTAGTAGTATTATTTATTCCCGGCGCTCTCAATAGAATTAATTCAGTTAATTTATTTCCGTGAACCAATTCAAAAACCAAAGCACTTTTATTTGTTGTATTTGTTTTGGAATCTGCATTTACCACTTTAACAACCCCACTTTTGCTTAACACTTCAGCTACAATAGATAAACCTTTAACCTGGTAAATTTTCATAGTTTCAAACGGAATGGCTTCACCTTGTTCATGAATAGTTGCTTTTTGCGACATCATGCTTATTTCGCTAATGGGATATTCCGATTGTATTTTGAATGCATCATCCTGAATAGTAATTCTCACATCAACAGAATCATCTTCGCCAAAACCAAACATAATTCCACCCACATTTTTAATTTCACCTTTTTTCAAAAATATAGTTTGTCGTCCCATCATTCCTCTTGATATTAAAACAGAAACCATAGGTTCTCCATTTTCAACATTAACTATCGACTCTACTGCATTAGTCAAATAGTTAGTAAATTTTAATGAATAATCTACATCATCTATTTTTACATCTTGATGATATTTTTCTTGTTTTACAGATGTTATAGATAATTTCTTTGAATCGGAAAAAAGAACATTTCCGTCTAAATTACTAACATTAAATTGCAAATACTGATCTGTTGAAGTACAAATATTTTGAGAATCATTTTCACGAATATGAACAACGCCTTCAAACCCAAAATAACGTGTAATTCCGGCACCAATTATCATTAAAACAAAGGCGGCGTGAAATAGTAAAATAGTAAGTTTCTTTCTTTTGTATAACTTAAACTGAAATACCTGTCCGGTAAGATTAATTACCATTAAAAGCATTAACAATTCAAACCATTTAGTGTTATAAACTAATGTTTTGGCCGCAACTGCACCAAAATCGTTTTCATAAAATGTTGCAAAAGCCATTGACATCGCAAACACTATAAACAAAACTCCCATAAACCAAGGAGTAAACAGAAAGATACTTTTCTTTTTCATAAACTTAATTTTTATTTTATACATTACATATTAACCCATATTTGAAATCATTTGAAGCTTTTTCCTATTCAGGATTTTAATATGGGGACATTTATCTTCTATAATATTATCTTGTGCTAAATCTTTCAATATCCGAACAACACTTTCTTTAGCCATTCCGGACAATTCGCCTAATTCTTGCCTTGATAAAAGCATCGTAAAATCATCTGAATTGTGAACCTCATCAGCTAAATACAATAATGTCTCGGCCAAACGACCATGCATTTTTTTTTGCGTGTGACTTAAAAATTTATAAAACGTTCCTAATGCTTTTTGACTTATATCCCGCAACCATCCTTCGGCAAATTTACCATTAGTATTCACAAAATCCTTAAGAACATCCATTTTAATAAAACATGCTGTAACATCAGTTAATGCAGCAACAGAATAATGATGTCTATCATCAACAAAAGTACCCGGTCCGGCAATTAAAGCCTTTGGTTTAGCAATACCCACCATCATTCTTTTCTTATCAAAACCCTCTATATATATTTTTGCCATTCCATTTATTAAAAAAACTGCATTTGATACAGGAGAGCCTTGTTTAAAAATTATTTCCCCGGCCTGAAAATTAGCCTGAAATCTGTTTTCATTTACTATTTCAAGTTCTTTAGCGGTTAAATTTTTAAAATTTCCCCAGCCGTGTTTACAATTTTTGCACGATATCTTAGCATTTAAATCCATCATTAATTTTTGAGTTTTGAAAAGTACATAATAAGATATACAAATCTTAATTTCTTTATTGATATATATCAATACGTAAATTGATGTTAAATGTTCTAAAGATCGATTATAATCAACTGTTATTTAAATAACAATCAATGCTAAGAAATAGCAAATATATAGAAGTATAACTACATTGGCAAAAGAATTATAAACTCAATCAAAACTTAAATACTCTATGAAAAATTTAATTAAATTATTAAGTATTTTGTTCCTTTTTGGAGCAATCTTCATGTCTTGTGAAGGACCTGCAGGTATTGATGGTATTGATGGTACTGACGGTATTGCCGGAGTCGACGGCGTCGATGGGGCTACCGGTGGTGATGGTACTGCTGTTTGTATGGCTTGCCATAATGAAGGTACCGAATATGATGTTAAAGTTGATCAATTCAACGAATCTGCTCATTCATTAGGAACATATTTTTCCCGAAGTGGAGACTGTTCAGGATGTCACAGTACTGAAGGATTTTTAGCTCGTATGGATTTTACTTCTGCTGATGAAATTTTTGATTTAGCCCTAACTGATCAATCTGCAATTAGTTGTAAAGCTTGCCACCCTATTCATACAGCCAATGATGCAACAGACTGGGGATTAACTTTTACAGATCAGGTAACTGAAACAATTTTAGGTATTGATAATACAGATGTTGCTTCAGGTGAATTTGAAGATATGGACGATGTTAACATGTGTGTACAGTGTCACCAATCACGTAATCCTACAGGCGCACCAAGTGCTACTTCTACAGCTGATGTACCTTTATCTCATTATTGGGGACCACACCATGGACCACAAGGAAATATATTAAATTCTCAAGGAGGAGTTGAAGTAGGTACCGGATACCCAACAGGAGCATTCGATCCATCAGCATCATTCAGTCATGATTGTATTACTTGCCACATGAACGAAGGTAACCACACATTAGCTTTGGATGAGTCTGCTTGTACTACTTGCCATAGTGACATTGAAGATAAACTTGAAGCAATTCAGGATGAGGTTGAAGGCAAATTAACTAGCTTAGGAAGAACATTAGCATTATTAGGAGGTTTGGATCCTGACACCGAAACTGAAACAGTATGGAACGAAACTTTAGGAGAACATGTAGAGACCATAGACACTGTAGGATATCATGCAATGGGCGCAGGATATGGTGGATATAGCGACAATCCTGTTGCTGCAGATCTAGGAAGATGTGTATTTAACTATTTAATTATTGCAGAAGATCAGAGTCTTGGAATTCACAACCCGGATTACATTATCACTTTATTAGATAACACTATTACATTAGCTGCAACATTATAAAAAAACTGAACCTATTTAAGAAGTTGCTTAGTTATCTAAGCAACTTCTTTATTTTTAAAAGATACCAGAATGAAAAAGAGTCTATTAATTATTTTAGGATTAGTTTTTATCTTTATTACTTCGTGTGAATACAAGATAGTTGAACCAATTGTAAGGGAGTTACCTGAGCTACCTGATGACCCTGACGATCCTGCAGACCCTATTAGTTTTTCTGCACAAATTGAACCTGTTTTTCAGGATAAATGTATATCCTGTCATTCTATAACCAATCCTGTTTTAATCACCGGTAGCGCATATGATAATTTAATTAATGGTGGTTACATTAATACTAACGATCCTGAATCAAGTGAATTATTTGTTAAAGTCTATTTAGGTCATCCGGGTAGTAATCCATATACTCCTTTAGAATTAGCTTATCTTCTTAAATGGATAGAAGAAGGGGCTGAAAACAACTAACAAAATCATTTTAAAATATAGTTTCCTATTCTTTATCATATTATTAATTATTGTAACGGGTTATTTTCATTTCGTACATAAAATTCTAAAAAACAAATACTTGAGTTTACTAAATAATTATTAACAAGAATTAATTTAATATAAAATGGCTACCTTATAACTGATCAAAATCATAATTAAAGTAGTAACTCGTCATATAATTAAATGGCATTAAACAGCTACATTGTTTTAATATAAAAAATATATTAATATTGCCTAAGAAGTTGTTTAAGTGAACTAAACAGCTTTTTTAAATAAAGAAAAGGATACGAAAATGAAAAAAAGTTTATTATTTATTTTAGGATTAATTTTAATCTGTACTTCATCATGTGAATATAATGTAATTGAACCTTTGGTTTTTGAGGTACCTGATGGACTTAGCTTTACAGAACATATAAAACCTATTTTTGAACAAAAATGTGCCAGCTGTCATGCAAACGTTAAGCCGGTTTTAACTGACGGAAATGAATATACCAATTTAATGGATGGAGGTTACATTAACACTGATGAGCCTGCATCAAGTGAAATTTATATTAAAGTAAATGAAGGACATGGTAGTAATCCATTTACACCAGAAGAAAGCGCTTATCTTCTTAAATGGATACAAGAAGGAGCTTTAGACAACTAATAAAATTAAAGTATTGTAAATAAATATTTAAAATCATGAAGAAATACACTTTCAAATTTTTCATTACATTATTAATTGCTGCAACCAGCACTATTGCATTTGCGCAGGAAGAAACTGAAAAAAAAGTAGAAAAACCTGTTTATATGCCCTGGGAAGCATCAACCTTAATTGAAAGTCAAACAATTATAGGTTCTACTGCGAAATCACTGGAACTAATTATACATCACCGTTTTGGTGGAATGGATAATGGATTTACTGATTTGTTTGGAATCTATGCTGCATCAAATATAAGAATGGGTTTACAATACGGAATTACCGACAAATTAACCATTGGAATTGGAACAGAAAAAGCTAATAAGTTCCAGGATCTTAATGGTAAATACGCAATTCTGCAACAAACAAGATCCGGCAGCATGCCTGTTTCATTATCAGTTCATGCTAATGTAACAGTTGATACCAGAGAGGATCAATTTTTTGGTGGTAATTATGAATTCACTGATCGCTTCTCATACTTTACTCAAATTATTGTTTCCCGAAAATTTACCGACGCATTATCGGTACAATTAGCCCCAAGTTATTCGCATTTTAACGCTGTCGACAGTGTTTATCAGAATAATAAATCCGGAGTAATGGTTGGTGGCCGATATAAATTTACGGGTACAATGTCAGCTATGTTCGAATATCATCAACCAATAAATATCAATTCTGTTCGGGATTATTCTTATGAAATTCAGCCAGGAATTGCTTTTGGATTAGAAATCAGTACTCCAACACATGCTTTTCAAGTTTTTGCCACAAATTACCAGGGAATTATGGCACAAAAGAATTATGTAATGAATACAAACAAATTTGATAGCGAAGGAATATTACTAGGGTTTAATATTATTGTGAGATTCCAATAAAAGAATCAATATAGTTTAATTGTTTAAAATAAGAACCATCGGTGTTTGTACACCGATGGTTCTTTTGTCTAGATAGTATCGAACAAAAATTATTACCCGGATAGTAAAGAATATATTATAAGAATAACCAACGTAATTCCAATTCCTACGAAAAAGAATCCAAATGCTTTAACAAGTTTTAATTTCCATTTTGTAATTTCTTTTTCAACTACAAGTTCTTCCAAACGACCAGATTCCACAAGTTCATTATATTCTTTTGGTCTTTCCTTTTTAAAATTTTCTAACGGAACAAGTCCTGTAAAAATAACAGTATCCATTGGAAAAGCTTCAGGGCGGAAATGAGTATGAAAAAAGTGAACCGTAAAGATAAAACCTGTTGCCAGTAAAGCTTCATCACTATGAATAATCTGAACTACATTAATAACCCATCCTGGTAACGCCTTTGAGAAAAACTCAGGAAACCATAACATTAATCCGGAAAATCCAATAACAGCTACTCCCCAAAAAACAGCCATATAGTCAAATTTTTCCCAATATGTCCATCTTCCGTAATTTGGACGTGGACTTTTCCCTACAAACCATTTTAATGTTGCCCACAAATCTCTCCAATCCTGCATATTAAACATTAATGAATTACTGCCAAAAATGAATTTCCTAAATGATTTTTTTCGTTTAATCTTTAATTTGATCAGGGAATAAAGATGATAAGCGAAGTAACCAAACGTTATTACAGCACCAAACCTGTGAATTATACTTGCATTATAAGCACCACCAATTGCTTTTACTAAAAATTTTGCCCAATCCATATGTGCAAATTTTATTATCATCCCGGTAATTGCAAGGAGAATAAAGCTCATAATTACAAAAAGGTGTGTGATTCTTTGACTATATTCAAATCGCCTGATATATTTTATTTTCCCTTCTGGTTTTACATGTTTTTCCTTTCTTCTCTCTATTATAGACCTTGGAATCCATAAAAGAGTATGAATTCCGTAAAATCCAAAAACACCAACAAGTAAAAATGTCATTGCCCAAAAAGCATAATATAGTGCCGGATATTTACTTTTATCGTTATGAGTTGCGTGTGTTAAATAGCCTGTAAATCTCTCGTTTGCATCAGGATGGCATTTTTGACAGGTTGCAACAATATTATGAATCCCAACTTCGGAATCAGGATTATTCACATCTAAAATTTTATGAGCTCCATGGCAATCAGAACATCTTGCAGTTTCTAAATAACCTAACTGATAAGCCTTACCATGATACGTATCTAAATACGTTTCCGATAAATCTTCATGACAAGAACCACATTGATGAGTTATCTCTGTCATAAACTCATCCTGATCTATATTTGAAATAACATGTGCGGAATGACAGTTAGCGCAAGTCGGGAATTTTTTATCAGGATCATTATGTTCAATTGAATGTTCGCTTGCTAAATATTCGTCAGATATTGGTTTGTGGCATTTTGCACATGTTGAAGGAAGATTTTTTGGATGAACTGACGAGTTTTCATCAGATTCTTTTAGCATATTATGGGTTGAATGGCAGTCGATACAAACAGCACTTATTGTTAATCCTTTTTCTTCCAGACTTTTACCATGCACGCTTGATGAATAATCCAAATAAGCATCAAGTTCTTTTAATCCCTTACCTTCAATTGCCTTATTATCTTTTTGATGGCACTCACCACATAGGCTTGGTATATTTGTTCTGTATGTCTGTGCTTCTTCATCATATCTGGACCTTACTTTGTGGCTTCCATGACAATCAGTGCAATATGGGGCATTTTCATCTTTTCTGAAATATGCCTGTCCATGTCCGCTGGCAAAATATATGCTTGATACTTCCGCATGGCAATTATCACAATCTACATCCATGGCGGTTTCACATGGTCTTTCTAAATATGGTGAAACATCAGTATGACATTTTACACATGTTATATTTTTATGTTCATAACTATCCAGATCTGCTCTGTCAACTTTTAATGATATTTTTTCCCCATCAACAATCTTGTGAATGTCATCATCGCTATGACAACGTAAACAAGACTTGTCTGACATGGTTGCCATAATGTTCTGAGTATTAATCTTATGAGGAGGATGACAGTTAGTACAAGCTGGAATTGCTCCGGGAGATTCTTCCCACAATTCACCTTTTATAACCTTAGTATGAACATCTTCGATTCGGGCATGACATTGCATACATGTTTCAGCAATATTATTAACAGAAATAGTAGAATTTGGACTGGTATGTGATAAAATTAAATGGTTACCATGGCAGTTGTTACAGGTTGCAGTAACAATTAGCCCTCTGTTAAATAATCCTAATCCATGAATACTCTGACTATAATTATCCAGTATATTATGTTGTGTAATTTTATAAGCACGCGCAACAGGAGCTCCTTCTTTATGACATTTACCGCATAAAACCGGGATATTCATTTTATAAGTTAAAGACTTTGGATTTGACTGATGTAATATTAAATGCTCACCATGACATTCTTTACAAGTAGGTGCATGTGGTTCATCTAATTTCAATGCCAGACCATGAATCCCTTTATAAAAGTTATCATCTGCATTTACATGGCATTCACCACAATTAACTTTACTTAAATTTTCATCATGTGGAAAATCATTTACATCAGCATCTTTATGACATGAAGCACAGGAAACAGATTTATGAACTGAATATTTTAAAATAGTCCCATCGACATACATTGATTTTGTAGTTCCATTTTTTTCTGACGTTAGTTCAGTATCTTCATGGCACGTCAAACAGTCTTCATCAGACTGGCTATATGTAAATGATATTTGTAAAAAAAATAAAACTGAAAATAAACAAATGCTTCTTTTTGGAATAAATTGATTGAAAATCATATGTCTAAAAATTAGAATATATAAGTAAATATATCTTAATTTGGTTAAATCATCAAATTTTATCTATCTAATTATTTGTATATATATCAATGTTATACACTAATTAGACTGACATGATGACTGCTAAATATCAATGAAAAATCTAATAAAAATTATAGTTTGTTATTTTTTGTTAAAATATTTATAGGCAAATCTTTTGTCAATTAATAATAAATGATTTAATTGCGTATCAGTAAAATTATAAATTTTGAAAAATCCTTTTTCAAATATTCAAAACATAATAATTATTTATTTTTTAAACCCTAAATAATCTATTCTAAAAATGAAAATTGTTTTACCAACGAAGTTGATTATTATCAGTTTATTTCTCTTTTCTTTTCATTTTATTGTTCAAGCTCAGGAAAATGAGGAAATACTTGAAATGCCTGAATCAAATAGTACTTGTCTTAAATGCCATGGGCACAAATATTATTCATTTTATAATGAAAATACAGAACTGACTGAACGTAAATTAATGAATCCTTATTTAGTTATAGATTCAATTAGTTATCTTCATGGAGAACATAGCGCACTTGCGTGTTCAGATTGTCATTCCGAGGAGTATAACACCTATCCTCATAATTGTGAATTAAAAATTGAACCAAAACTGACGTGTGTGGATTGCCATGCTTTTGAGGTAATTGCTTCGGAAGTGAAAAAAAGCGTTCATATGGAAGCTTTTGGTGATGTTTTTAATTGTGAGTTGTGCCATGATCCTCATTCAAATAAATTAGTGAAGTCTGATATGGCTGAACTGGTTCAATATAATAACAACAGGTGTTTAAACTGTCATAATGATGTTGATAAATATCAGATATATACTACCCACGAAAATCCTCAATTGATTGCTACCCACGATTGGCTACCAAATCAGGCTTTACATTTTTCAAGAGTCCGTTGCATAGAATGTCATACTGCAGTTACAGACACTGCTGATGCGGTTCACCATATTGTTCCAAAAGAACAGGCTGTACGTAATTGCGTTGAATGTCATTCATCAAATTCATCCTTACGTGACAAGCTATATAAACATCAATCAAAAGAAGATCGTGCAGAATTTAACTTTTATAATTCATTTATTCTTAATGATGCGTATATGATTGGGGCAAATAGAAATAGTTATGTCAATTTAATTAGTTTAATTATTTTTGGCCTTACATTATCTGGAATATTTTTACATACATTTTTAAGAATTATTAAACGTAAATAAAATGAGCAATAATAGATTATATCTTTATCCTGTTTGGTTAAGAATATGGCATGTAATTAATGCCATTAGCATAATACTTTTAGGTATTACAGGTATTAGTATGCAATTTACAAATTTAGAATCTCCATTAATAAGATTTAATTCTGCTGTTTCTTTGCATAATTTTATTGGTGTTGTTATTATAATAAGTTATTCTTTCTTTTTCATTGCAGGTATTCTTACCGGAAATAATAAGCATTATAAACTTAAATTAAAAGGTTTAATTGACAGATTATATAAACAAGGAAAATATTATGTTTTTGGATATTTGAAAGGAGAACCAAAACCATTTCATATTTCTGAGGAAGAAAAGTTTAACCCACTACAAAAGGTATCTTACTTTGGGACAATGTATCTGTTAGTTCCTGTGGTTATAATTACAGGTGTTGCATTATTATTTCCTGAAATGATTATTGAAAAATTCTATGATATGAGTGGAATTAGATTAACTACTTTCTTCCATTCGATTGCAGGATTTTTTATCCTGATTTTTTTAATAATTCATTTATACGTAATTACTATCGGTAAGCATCCTCTAAAAAACTTTAAAAGTATCATAACAGGATACCATGAAGCGGAATAAAAAACTTGCAATTAATTTTTAATTATAATTAAAAATTCTCATGTAATTTACATGAGAATTTTTATTATTAAATAACTGTCATCCAATTTTTTATTTTATATTTAACTAGCAATTATATACATAGATGCATGTATTCATATTTATTTAAAAGACAATAATAAGATAAGTAAATGGCATTTTAATTTGTGTAATAATTTAAAAGTGCTATTTTTGGATTAAAGAATGACTTAATAAAACAAAAAAATAGCGAATTATTAATTTATAAATGAAAGGAAATGATTATGAATTTAAAAAAATTATTATTAATTGCCTGTTCTGTTTTTCTTGTAGTTAGTCTGTCAAAGGCACAAGATTATGAATATATTGGTGCTGCGAAATGTAAAATGTGCCATAATAAAGAGGCAAAAGGTAAACAATACGACACATGGAAAAGTAAACTTCATGCAAAAGCATATGAAACATTGGCAAGCGAAGAATCAAAAAAATTCTCAGATGATCCACAAAATGATCCAAAATGTTTAAAGTGTCACTCAACTTATCATGCAGCCAGCGAAGATCTAATGTTAACAATTACTGCCAAAGAAGGTGTTTCATGTGAATCATGCCATGGACCAGGAAGTAAATATAAGTCTATGTCTGTTATGAAAGATCAGCAAAAGAGTTTAGATAATGGCCTGATTTTACCTGTAGAAGCTGTTTGTGTAACATGTCATAATGAAGAGAGTCCTACTTATAAAGAATTCAATTATGAAGAGGCTGTAGCAAAAATCGCTCATCCAAACCCTTTAACACAATAAATCTCATTACAAATTATATAAAAACTCCTCAGTATATTCAGAACTGAGGAGTTTTTCTTGTGTACTAATAAGCTGGTATGAATTAATATAAGTACCTGTGGCACTCCATACATAGTTCTTCTTTCCAAACACCTTCTATATCTACAGGATGTATAAATTCCAAAGAATCATTAACAAAAGCTATTGATTCTTCTCCTACTCTTCCCTGCATTACAATGGTATGACAAAGATTACAATCTTTACTTATTGTTTGACCCTCTTTACTAACATGATTGTCACTATGACATCTAAAGCAACCGTTATATGTCTTGTGTCCTATATGATCTGGATATTCATCCCAGCTAACTCCCATTTCGGGAAAAATATTCGTACTAAAACCTTCTTGCAATCCATTTATTGCATTGTCTATTTTGTTAGTAAGAAGCTCTTTATTCAATGAATTGTAACTCTTATAAAATTCATTTATATGATTTTCTATTACAACAAGAGCAGTATCACTTCTCTCAAAAGGTTCAATAAATAAATCCATTGCAATTTTCTTAATAAAAGGTAAATCCTGAGGAATAACTCCCGAAGCAATAGCATTGTCAACAAATTCCTGTGGTGTTAAATAATGATGTGATGGTCTGTTGTGACAGTCAATACAATCCATTTCTCTGGTAACAGACGATTCGATATTCACTTGCTTCAAAGGCTCCCTGATATCTTCATAAATTGTTACTGTTTTATCGGCAAGATTTGTATATTTTACCCATGGTATATTTTCCCTGTCATCATTTCTTGATATATACTCGATTTTCACATCAGGATTTATGTGCCAGTGAATACCTTCAGTCAGACCAAGAGCACTATGAGTTGGACCAATTTTCATTTGCATACTAATGTTCAATTCTGTATTCAGACTGTCGGTTAAATAATGCTTAGAATGTCTTAATCGCCTTTCATAGAACTTCAGAGGCCAGTGGCATTCTTCACATGTTTCTCTGGCCGGCCTTAAATCTTTTACCGGAGTTTCAATAGGGCGGGAAAAATTATCGGTTAACACGGCATACACCTGTCTTAAACCAGATAGTTTTGATCTCATATACCAATCTGCACCGGAACCAACATGACAATCAACACAAGCTACCCGTGAATGTGATGAATTTTGGTAAGCTACATACTCAGGTTCCATAACTTCATGGCACAATTTACCGCAAAATTCGACTGATTCTGTATAGTGAAATGCCTCATAACTACCAACTCCAGTTAAAAAAAGAAAGAATAATGAGCCAATTGAGAATATGATAATAGCATTACGATACCTGGAAATATTCAGGTCAATTACAGGCCACGCTTTTTGAAGATATTCTTTGCCTTTCTTTTTTCTTTTTCTTATCTCGATTGACATCCCCAGGGGGATTAAGATAAGGCCAAATACCATAAAAACAGGTACAATAATATAAATGAATAACCCTAAATAGGAGCTGGTTCTTTCAAAAAAGAAAGAAACAGCAAAAAGATAAAGAATCATGAACAGGCTTATTCCTGCTATTGTAGTACCAATAAAGGATAGCAAATTATAATATGATCGAGGTAATTTCATAACCGAAAGTTTGTATAATTATACTTTCAAGTTACGAATATTGCTAATTAAAACCAATTTACAACATGCTAATTTTTAGTGCATTGATAATTATCAATACTTCTAATGATGCGTCCTGATAATTTCAAAAATTATTTGATCATAACAAGAGCACTTCCGGTAATATAAGCAATAACCCACCACAAATAGGCGATTAAAGTATATAAATGTAAGGATCGCGGCACATCAGCACCTGAACCGTTTTTATTATAAAATTTCCAGATCAGTATCACGTCAATTAGCATAGCAACTAAAGCGGAATACCCAAGAAAACCATGCAAAGTAAATGGAGTATTTGATGAGCCCACTATCATACAAATGGTTGCTGTTACATCGAGTACTATTCCAAGTGTGATAAAAATCAAAACTGTTTTGATAATCCGCTTTTGTTTTTGTTCGGCAATAACACCAACGGAATATGAAATTAAGGCAAGTGTCACAATTGTTGCACCAATCATTGAAATTGTTTCCATTATTAAAGTATTTTTAAATTTATAATTTCATTAGTTCAAAAACCTAAATCTTAATATTCTTTTTCCTTCAATAAATTGAAAGTCTCTTCTGGGGTTTCACAAATATTAAATGAAATGTAGTAAATGAACTGAACTAATATCAAATATTTTATAGCTACCAAAGATACAAAAATTGATCAATCCACAAATAATAGCCAGCATTTTCAATCCTTTTATTGAATAAAAAAGGATAGCAAAATGCTATCCTTTTAAAATATATTGAGATATAATTAAACTCTCTTTCTTTTAACGTAATGAGTATGTAATAACCAATGTGATTTATCACTGAGAGGTTCTCCAAGGAATTCCCTATAAATTTGCTGAACTTCAGGATTTTCATGAGACTTACGTACAGCCATTCCCTCATCTTCGCGATAAATTGCTTCAGCTCGTTTTCTTCGAATCTCGGGAGTTGTAGGAATTGGTTGGCCTCCACCACCAATACATCCACCCGGACATCCCATTACCTCGACAAAGTGATAATTTGCTTCGCCTTTATGAATAGCTTCCATTATTTGGTGCGCATTCGTTAAACCATGAGCAACAGCTGTTTTTAACTCTACGCCCTCCAAAAAGCTCCAGGCTGGTAAAACATTTTCGAGCTTAATATTTGCTTCACGAACACCTTCCATACCACGTACAGCAGTAATATTTAAGTTTTTGAATGGAACCTCTCTTCCGGTTACAATTTCATAAGCTGTACGAAGCGCAGCTTCCATAACACCACCTGTAGCACCAAAAATTACGGCTGCACCTGATGATTCTCCCATTAAACTATCGAATTTTTCATCAGGAAGTTCCTGAAAATCAATTCCGGCTTGTTTAATCATTACAGCTAATTCTCTTGTTGTAAGACCCATATCAACATCCTGATAACCACTATCTCTCATTTCCGGTCTGTTAGCTTCAAATTTCTTAGCAGTACAAGGCATAATAGATACACAAACAATTTTATCGGGGTCAAGACCTTTCTTTTCGGCATAATATGTTTTTGCAAGTGCACCAAACATTTGCTGGGGAGATTTACAAGTAGAAAGGTTATCGAGATAATCAGGATATGTATGTTCTAAAAACTTTACCCAACCAGGTGAGCAAGAAGTGAACATTGGTAACTTAACGCTTGTATCTTTATCAACTAATGCTTTTTTAAGTCTTGTTAGTAATTCAGTTCCTTCCTCCATGATTGTTAAATCTGCAGAAAAGTCAGTGTCAAGTACTGAATCAAAGCCCAGACGCCTTAGAGATGCAGCCATTTTACCAGTTACAATACTACCTGATTCCATACCCAAATCTTCACCTAACGCAATACGGGTAGCCGGAGCAGTTTGCACTATAACATGTTTATCTTCATCATAAATAGCGTCCCAAACCTCATCAAGGTAATTTTTCTCGATTAATGCTCCTGTTGGACAACGGTTTACACACTGACCGCAATTAGTACAAACCACTTCATACATAGGATGTTCGAAGAAAGTAGAAATCTTCATATGATCGCCTTTGTAAGCGACTCCCAATGCACTTACATGCTGCAAATCATGACAAGTTCTAACACAACGTTGACAACGAATACATTTGCTATCATCTTTAATAATTGAAGGTGACTGCTTGTCTGTTGTATAGTTCTTATCAGGTACAAGATCCATAAACATATGCTCATTGATTACCATTTCGCTTGCCAGATCCTGTAATTCACATTTTGTATTTTTATAACACTTTGTACAATCAGCATTATGTTCTGAAAGCAATAATTCAACTACGTGTCTACGTGCGTTTCTTACTTTATGTGAATTTGTATGAATAACCATTCCTTTCTGAGCAGGTATTGCACATGAAGCAACAAGGTTGTTAACACCTTCCTGTTCAACTACGCATACTCTGCAATTTCCGGCTACACATAAATCTTCGTGATAACAAAGAGTTGGAATATGTATATTTAATTTCTTTGCAGCATCAAGAACAGTTTTACCAGCCTCAACACTTACATCGATTCCGTCTATTTTTATATTTACAGTATTAGCCATGTTTTTATTCTTAATTTTATTTTTATTACAATAATTTCTTTAGTAAATCATTTCTTCTTTAAAGTTGTCAACAATTGAAGAAAATGAATTAGCAACTGACTGACCTAAACCACATTTAGAACTAACTTTCATTGTTTCTGCCAGTTTTTGTAATGTTTTAAGATAAGAAGCTGATTTTTCGCCTTTCTTAATAGCTTCAATTCCCTTTTTAAGTTGTTGGCAACCTACACGGCAAGGAGTACATTGACCACAAGATTCTTCTTCAAAAAATTCAACATAATTCTTTAATACGTTATACATTGATCTGGAGCTATTGAAAAGCATCATAGAACCTCCTGTTGGAACACCTTCAAATCCAATAATAGTTTCTTTGAATTTTTTTCTTGGTACACAAAAACCTGATGCACCACCAACCTGAACAGCTTTAGTATCGCCATCACCAAACTCCTCAACGAAATCTTCTAATGCCATACCTAACTCCAATTCATATATTCCTGCTATTGGTGTATCTCCTGAGATTGAGAATAGCTTTGAACCTCTTGAGTCAGTAGTTCCCAGCTCCATAAACTTTTGTGACCCAATTCTGCAAATCATAAATGAATCGACAAGAGTTTCTACATTATTGATAACAGTTGGTTTATTTCTAAAACCTGAAACTGTTGGGTAAGGTGGTTTATTTCTTGGTTCACCCCGGTTACCTTCCATTGATTCAAATAAAGCGCTTTCTTCGCCACAAATATAAGCTCCTGCACCCATGGTAATTTTAATCTGAAAATCAAACCCTATATCCTTCAGAACAGCATGAAACTCTTCCAAAGATTTTTCTAAATCGGCTTTTAAGAATTGGTACTCACCCCTTAAATATACGTAACCTTGTTTTGCACCAATAACTTTAGCACAAATAGCCATACCTCCGAATACCTTTAATGGAACTCTTGTTAAAATTTCACGATCTTTAAATGTTCCAGGCTCACCTTCATCGGCGTTACAAACAACATATTTTTCTTTCTCAGCTTCCTGAGAAGCAAATTTCCATTTTAATCCTGTAGGAAAACCTGCTCCACCACGGCCTCTTAATCCTGAATCTAAAATCTCTTTAAGGATTTCATCTTTCGATTTCTTCAGACTATTCGTGAGTACTTCATTACAGTTACAATCTTCGTTAAAAATAATGTCTACTCTTTTTAATTTTTTATCTGGCATAATTATAATCTCCTTTAACAAATTGATAATTAAATATTTCTCATATAATCACGGATTATTTCGGTAATTTTATCCTCAGTAAGTTCAGTGAACACATCATCATTAATAAGCATTGCCGGACCTTTATGACACCAACCAAGGCAGTTAGTCTCTAAAAGAGTAAAATTCTTATCTTTTGTTGTTTCACCAACCCTGATTTTAAGTAGATCTTCCAGGGTATTAATAATTTGCTTTTTCCCTTTCATATCGCATGTAATTGTTCTGCAAATACGAATTACAAATTTCCCGCGGGGCTTTGTATCAAGGAACGAATAGAATGTTGCAGTACCATAAACAAGTGCGGCAGATATGTCCAACTCTCTTGCGACCTCTGTCAATGCATCATCTGAAATGAATCTTTCCTCAGTAATAATACCTTGCAAAATCGGAAGCAAGCTTTCTCTTGTTCTTCCATGTTTGTCAGCTAAACCCGTAACTAATTCTTTAATTTCTGGCATTTTGATATAGTTTTATTTAATTATTTTTATAACTGCATCATTTTCATGACACTGAATTACTTTCAAAGCATCTATTTTAGGAAATAAAAATAGAATTCATAGATGCAAAAGAACATGACATTTCTTAGACAGAAGTATGACAATAGTCATACTTTGATTTTTGCCTGTATTCAATATTCTGATTTTAAGAATTATAGGAATTTATGTGTTGACAAACATATAGGACTGAAAGCTGTGTTTCAATTTTTAAATACTCAAATTCTTATTTACACGAACAGATTAATTTGCAGAATTTTTTAAGAGAATCCTTACATTCAAATAAAATGTTGTATTATTTTATGATGTTCATTTCATCAATCAGGTATTTTGCGCCTGCATATTTATCAATAATAAACAGTATGTATCGGATATCAAGTGATATATTTCTACTTTGTTCAGGATCAAATACCATATCACTCATTATTCCTTCCCATACACGATCAAAATTTATCCCGATCAAATTTCCTTCTGCATCTAAAACCGGGCTACCAGAATTCCCTCCTGTAGTATGATTTGTAGCAATAAAACATACAGGAACAGTACCATTAACTTCATAAATACCATAATCTTTTGATTCGAACAATTCCTTTAGTTTATCAGGAACATCATAATCGTAAATATCCGGATTATCCTTTTCCATAACTCCATCGAGCGTTGTATAATACACATATTTTACACCATCCTTCGGTTGCGAACCTTTTATTTCACCATAGGATACACGCATTGTTAAATTTGCATCAGGATATAAAATGTTGTCATTTTGCATTTTACTCAGGCCTTTAATGTATTTTCTGTACAGTATATTGGTTTGAGCATTTAAAGAATCGTAATAAGGTAAGATTTTCTCACTGTACACTTTACCGAATCTGTCAAGAAACTTATAAACAGGATCGTTAACCAGCTGTTGAATACTTTCTGCTGATCCTGATATTAATATTTTATCTATTTCATCTTCCTGGGTAAAAATCGAATTTATGAAAAGGCTTTCAATAAACTTCATATAATCGCCTTCAAACCCCACATCAATTATTTCCGGATGAAATTCCGGGGCAACATTATTAAAATACATTGGAAGGAGTTCGTAAAAAATTTCTTTATCGATAAATTCAACATAATCTTTATAAAAAGCTTCAGATTGTTTTTCTAATTCCTGAATTTTAATTTCCAGTGTCAGACTATCAATTTCAGAAAAAGATGCTATTTCTATTAATTCTTTAAACTTCTCTGCAAAACGAATTATTTCAATAGCCATTATTGACTCTTTATAATAATCATATGCAATTGTATATTTCTCCATTCTTTCGTAAATACTTTCTAATTCAGGAATTACATTTGCATATTCATTTCCGGTTGCCCATTTATTAAATTTTTTTTCGAGTTTGCTTTTGGTTTCAATGGCATTTAACCTTTCAAGTCCAACAATCTCTCCTTTCCATCTTTTCCATGAATTACTTACTCTGGCATTTTTACCAGCATATTTAATACGAATTGTATCATTCGTATCCATGTATTTGTTCATTATTTCAAGTCTCTTATTCCGTAATTCGATGCATTTGGGATTACGAATTTCTTTAATCTGTTTAATGGCGTCGGATATGATATACTCTTTTGTACTACCGGGATATCCCAAAACCAATGTAAAATCACCCTCGTTTATACCTTTTAAAGAAACCGATAAATATTTTTTGGGTTTATAAGGTACATTATCAATAGCATATTCTGCCGGACTATTGTCTTTATCAGCATAAATTCTGAAAACTGAAAAATCTCCTGTATGTCGTGGCCACATCCAATTGTCGGTATCGCCACCAAATTTCCCGATAGCAGACGGAGGTGCACCTACTAAACGCACATCTTTAAATTCTTCGTATACAAACAAATAATATTGATTTCCATAAAAAAAAGATTCAATACTATTAATGTATTCCCCGCCACTTATATTATTTTCGATTTTTTTTATATTCTCTTCAATAGAATACGCTCGTTCATTCTCTAATAAATTTTCGCCAATATCAGCTAAAACAATATCTGTTACATCAGCAATACGTTTAAGGAATTTTACAGTTAAATCAGGGTTTGGTAATTCCTGCTCATTATTCATAGCCCAAAACCCATCGGTAAGATAATCAAGTTCAACAGAACTATGTTTTTGAATTGCCCCATAACCACAATGATGATTCGTTAATAGAAGCCCCTGATCAGAAATTAATTCACCTGTACAGCCTCTGCCAAACAAAACTACTGCATCTATCAAACATGCATTATTTATACTATAAATATCTTCTGCAGTAAGTTTAAAACCTTTAGCCTGCATATCATCAATATTATATTTCTCTATTAACAAAGGAATCCACATTCCTTCATCAGCGCTTGCTCTAAAAGTAATTACTGACAAAGTGATAACGACTATCACAAAAAACTTTTTCATATTTAATTCTGATTAACTATTAATAAAATCGTCTAATTCCGAGTATAACTTCTGCACAGGCAATCCCATAACATTAAAAAAGGAACCATTAATCTTTTCTACTCCAATATAACCAATCCATTCCTGAATGCCATACGCGCCTGCCTTATCTAATGGCTGAAAGTGCTTAATGTAATAATCTATTTCGGGGTATGTTAATTTTTTAAAATAAACATCGGTACAGGAAGTAAATGAAATTTCTTTTACCGCCGATTTTATGCAAACTCCTGTATAAACCTGGTGACATTTACCCGAAAGTTCTTTTAATATTCTTAGAGCATCTTCCTGATCAACTGGCTTTTGTATAACCTTGTCGTTTAGCCACACAATAGTGTCTGCTGTTATCAAAATATCATGTTCAGACAGATCATTATCGAAAACATTTGCTTTCTTTTTAGCAATAAAAAGAGGGATTTCTTCTTTTTTTAGATTTTCAGGATAATCTTCATCAACGAATTCCTTTAGCTTAATTTCAAATTCGAGCCCAATTTCTTTTAACAAATAGTGCCTTCGCGGAGACTGCGAAGCTAAAATGATGTTATAATCGTCAATGTTCGGAATAAACATAAAAAATTAATTTTAAAAATTCTGAATAATAATATAATTTGCGACCAAAGCATAGAAAATACCTGCAAGCATAATTACTTTAGACAAATTACTTGCAGTATGGTAATCTTTTTTATCGTCCGCAACAATAATTTTATATAAAAGGTAAAGCAAAGGAATGATCAGAAATACACCAAAATAAATAAGTGTTACCAAATCATTCAAAAACCTTAAATAAATATAAACAATTGAAAATAGTGTAGTTAATAAAAAAGTAATAATTATTATTTTTGAATTCAGTACTCCCAAAACAATCGGCATTGTTTTTCTGCCATAAGCACTATCACCTTCGTAATCTTCTACGTCTTTAATTATTTCTCTGATCATTGTTAACAGAAATGCAAATAATGCAAAAGCACTAACCCATAATATTATATGTGTAAAATCTGACCTCAACTCTTTTAATAACAGACCATATTCATTTTTCAATAAGGGAATTTCAAAAAGAATAACCATTAAAGGAACAACTGCGGTTAGAAATGCAACAATTATATTCCCAATTAGAAACTGACGTTTATAAGTAGTCGAATAAAACCACAAAATTCCTGTAATTAAAACAAAAACCAGCGATAGCACGGGTATTCCTATATAAAAAGAAATATATGTACCCAAACCAATTCCAATTGAATTAAAAAGAACGTGTAATAAAATAGCCCATCTTCGGTTCATTAATTTACCCACAATTACAGTTTCCGGTCTGTTCACCATATCTGTTTTAGTATCGAAATAATCATTAATTACGTATCCGGCGGCAGTAATAAAAACTGTTGCCATTACCAGAAAAAAGAAATTTAACTCAGAAAATTGTAACTTAAATTCATAAACCCCGAGTATGGGTTTTATAATACTCCAACGCATTAAATATTGCGTAAGAACAATAATTAATAAGTTCTTGTAACGAATAAGACGTAAAAAGTTGATCATCTATTAACCTCCGGTTATTGATTTAATTAAAACTTTTTCCATTTCCCCTGTAATCGTAACACTTGTTCAATTACATCCCGTACACATCCCCTGCCACCATTAAATGTTGATATATATTTCGAAATAGCTTTGATTTCTTCAGCTGCATCAGATGGACAAGTGGGTAATCCTGCTATTTGCATTACTTCATAATCGGGCAAATCATCTCCCATATAAAGAATTTCTTCGGGTTTTAATCCGTATTTATAATAAAAATCCTCAAAATCATTTACTTTATCTCTCGAATTCATATATATATCAGTTATTCCAAGATATTTAAAACGTTTTTGTGTTGCTTCCGAATTCCCTCCCGAAATAATTCCAATTATATATCCTTGTTTTAATGCATAATTTACAGCATATCCATCTTTCATATTAACTGAACGCACGAATTCACCACTTGGATCTAAATAAATTTGCCCATCGGTAAAAACACCATCGACATCAAATACAAATGCTTTTATATTCTGAAGATCTTCTTTAAAATTTGCCATTTTAATTTACTTATCGTTTTGTTGACTTAACTTATAAATACTTTCACTTACAAATTTATATATTTTCCCTAATTCAGGATTGCTTTTTAACATTTCTAAATGTTTATTAATAACATTTAGATCATTTCTTACAGCTGGTCCTGTTTGAGCTTTAGCTGGATCACTATCGATTGCTTTTTGAGCTGTTTCCTCAATTAATGGTTTTAGTAAATCAAAAGAGATTCCTGATTGATTTAATATTTCTGTAGCAGCCGAATACATGTGATTTGCAAAATTACATGCAAAAACAGCCGCCAAGTGTAGCATCTTCCTTTTTTCGGAATCAATTAAATGGACACTTTTACTAAGGCATTTTGCAAGATTAAAAAGTTTGTTTTCTAATAATTTATTACTCGCTTCGATACAAACCGGAATATTTGAAAAATCAATCTCTCTTGATTTTGAAAATGTCTGTACCGGATAAAACACTCCGTAATTTTTAAACCGGTTTTCAAAAACATTCATTGAAATACTCCCTGCTGTATGAACTATTATCCCGTATTGTAATTTTATATTCTTTACAATCTCCTCTATAATCTCGTCTTTAACAGCTATGATATATATATCAGCTTCGACAGGGATTTGATTTATTTCATTAGTATAATGAGAGTCGACCTTTAACGCTAATTCTTTAGCGGCATCAATTGTTTTGCTATAAATACATTTAATCGGAAATCCTGCTTTCTTTAAAGCTAAAGACAAATGAGTTGCAACATTACCTGCTCCAAGAATTACAATTCCATTTTCAAAATCACTATTCAAACTCATCTTTTCAATTTTAATATCAGTAAATTTAATTGAAAATATTAAGCTTTCAAACCGCTAATAAAATAAAAAAAGCCCCTGATCTTTCGAAAAGAGGCTTATAATATTATAAAGAGCAATACTTAGAAACAGTATTTGTTTTCCCCGATTAATTTATCAGCTATTCTTCTTCGTGCATCTTTAACATTAATACCAGGAACATTAGTATAAATCTGAGTTCCTTTAATCAATTTTTCAGTTAGCTTGTCGTCTTCGATTGAATGAATAGCATCCAATGCATGCTTATGAATTAAAGAAGCAGATTCGAATACATATACATCAAGCATATCTTTGTATAAGTTAAAATCCTCTGATTTAACAGATTCCAACTTCTGAACGCGTAACATAGTTGATTCCGCAACATAAACGCTCATAAGAATATCAGAAATACTATTAAGAACTTCCTGTTCATGAACCAATTTACGATCAAATTTATTTACAGCAACTTCCATTAACATTAAAGCAATATTTTTGAAGTTTTCCACAAAGAATGATTTATCTTCAAAATATCCTTTTGTTTCATATGAATTAGTTAAATTATCTAATCCTGCAACAATTTCTTTTGCTTTTTCGAATAATGGTATTGTTCCTTTTTGCCCACGTTTAATAATAGTATCAGCAAGCAGAATACGATTAATTTCGTTTGTACCTTCGAAAATACGATTAATACGGGAATCTCGGTATCCTCTATCGGCTGGCATTTCAGCAGAAAATCCCATTCCACCCATTATTTGAACATTTTCATCAGCAATATAATCTAATGCTTCAGAACCAAACACTTTCATTATAGCAGCTTCAGCACCATATTGACCGAAGGCATCCATAACAGCTCTGCCGTAATCACATCCTTCTTTTGTTTTATATATTTCAATAGCATCATCAATATCCTTACTTACTCTGTAAACAGCAGATTCTGTTGTAAAAGTTTTAATTACTTGTTGGGCTAATTTATGTTTAATTGCTCCGAAATTAGCTATTAAAGTACCAAACTGCTTACGCTCATTTGCATAATTAACAGATTGATCAACAGCTCTTTTAGCAGCACCAAGAACGTTTCCTCCTAATTTGATACGTCCCATGTGCAAAATATTTAATGCAATTCTGAATCCTTCGCCACGTTTACCTAATAAGTTTTCAACAGGAACTTTTACATCGTTATAGAATATTTGTCTGGTAGATGATCCTTTAATACCCATCTTTTTTTCTTCAGGGTTTAAAACAACGCCATCCCATTCTCTTTCAACAATAAATGCACTAAGTACTCTATCATTATCAATCTTAGCAAATACAGTCTGAACATCTGCAAAACCACCATTAGTGATCCACATTTTTTGTCCGTTTAAAATATAATGTTTCCCATCTTCAGAAAGCACTGCTTTTGTTTTACCAGAGTTGGCATCAGAACCTGCTCCCGGCTCAGTTAAACAATAAGCACCAGCCCATTCACCTGTTGCAAGTTTTGTCAGATATTTTTGTTTTTGCTCGTGGTTTCCGTAATACGCTATTGGTAAAGAGCCAATTCCGGTATGTGCTGAAAAAGCAACAGCAAATGAATTACCAGCTCCCATTCTTTCACTGGAAAGCATCGATGTAACAAATGATTGTCCGAAACCGTCGTATTCTTCAGGTATAGAAACCCCTAACAGGCCTAACTCTCCTGCTTTTTCAACTATACTTCTCATTAAACCTTCTTCCTGAGAATCAATTCTGTCAAGAATTGGAAAAACTTCAGTTTCAAGAAAATCGTCACATGTTTGTGCGATCATCTGTTGTTCTTCATCAAATTCTTCAGGTATAAAAATATCATTGGCTTCAGTCTTCTTCAATAAAAATTCACCACCTTTTATGGTTAAATCTTTTTCCATTTTATTTTAGTTTTAATTTATAATTCTAAAGATTGTTCTATTAGTTCTGCAATATCGTAATTTTTTATTTCTTCTTCTTTGTTTTTGTATTTTAATCCATCTGTCATCATTACCATGCAATACGGACACGCTGTTACGATAATGTCAGCACCGGTTTCCAATAAATCTTCGGTTCTTTCAATAAAAATTTCTTTATCGCCTTTTTCAGCTTCCTTAAACATTTGTCCACCACCTGCACCACAACACAAAGCATTACTTTTATTTCGTTTCATTTCAACTTTTTTTGACGGAACTGTAGTCATAACTTCTCTTGGAGCATCGTATTCACCATTTGCGCGCCCCAGATAACACGGATCATGATAAGTGATTGTTTTATTCTTAAATAAATCACTTTTAATATTAAGTTTCCCTTCTGAAATTAACTTATATAGAAATTGTGTATGATGCATTACTTCATAATTTCCATCATAATCGGGATATTCATTCTTAAATGTATTGAATGCATGTGGATCACAAGTAATTATCTTTTTTACTTCGTAAGAATTCATGATCTCTATATTAGTCATTGCCTGCATCTGAAATAGCATTTCATTACCTGCACGACGTGCAACATCACCACTCGATGATTCCTCAACACCTAAAACTGCATAACTTATATTCAGATGAGTCAGAATCTTAACAAATGCACGTGTTACTTTTTTATATCTATCATCGAATGCCCCTGCGCTACCTACCCAAAGTAAATACTCCGGCTTTTCGCCTTTAGCAAAAAGATCAGCCATTACAGGAACTTTGATTTTTTGTTTACCTTCTGTCATTATATTATAGTTGAAAGTTTTTAGTTACGAGTTTAAAGTTTTAGTATTTATTTTTGAACTTTAAACTTAAACATTGAACTTTACTCTTTAATTTCTATTTAAAAATCATTATGTATTATTCAAAACTTACTGATCACTTTTTTCATTAATATAAAGCTCATCCGCCCAAAGCATACGATCATCCTGCGAGAATTGCCATGGAGCGCCATTGTTTTCAATATTATTAAAAATAGCATTTAGCTCTCCAGGAGCTGCTGCCTGTTCCATTACAATATATCTTCTCAACTCAAGAATTAACGATACCTGATCTATATTTACAGGACAGGCATTTGTACATGCATTACAAGTTGTACAAGCCCATAATTCTTCAGCAGATATGTAATCAAATAATGTTTTATCATCTGAATAATCATCTCCTTTCTTATCAATATTTTTCCCGGTAAGTTCTAATCTGTCACGAGTATCCATAATTAATTTACGTGGAGAAAGTATTTTACCAGTAATATTAGCAGGACACACTCTTGTACAGCGACCGCACTCAGTACATGTATATGAATCCATTAAATGTTTCCATGTTAGTTGTTTTACATCCTGTGCCCCAAATGCAACATCTTCTGCATTCTCATCCAATGGCGGTTCTTCACCTGTTAACATGCTTTTCACTTCTGTTGTAATTGATGGCATATTAGCTAATTTCCCAACCGGCTCCAGTTTTGAATGGAATACATTTATAAAAGAAAGAAATACATGAAAGTGCTTCGAATAAGGTATGTAGTTTAAGAATATCATTATACCTACAATATGTAACCACCAACAAAGTCTTTCAATAAAAACAAGTGTTTCTGAAGGAAGATTTGTTAACATCGGAATAAAAACCGAGCTTAAAAAGAATGAACCAACCTTGTGGTAATGTTCGAAACCTCTGCTTTGTAATATAACATCAGAAGCATTCATAAAGAATATTGATGTCATTAAAATAACCTCTGTTAATAATATAAGGTTTGCATCTAAACGTGGCCACCATTTCATTTCTGGTTTCCAAAATCTGTTTACTCTTAACACATTTCTTCTTACCAGAAATATCAGACAACCTATTATTACCAGTAAAGCAAAAAACTCAAAAGCACTAATAGCAATGGGGTATAAAAATCCGAAAAAGGATAAAGCTCTGTGTGTTCCGGCAATACCATCTACCATTACTTCCAGCATTTCGATATTAACAAGAATAAATCCGGCATATACAAAAATGTGTAATATTCCTGATATTGGTAATCTCATTATTTTTGACTGGCCAACTGCAACTTTTAAAACAAGACTCCATCTTTTTTTCTTGTTACCCTTACGATCGATATCTCTGCCAAGCTTAATATTTCTTGAAATCTTTTTAACATTCCATGTAAAGAAAGCTATCGCCCCAACCCATAATAAAATAAATATTATACTATTTATCATCGTCTAACTTTTATAAAGTAAAATTTACTTTTTTAAAATGCGGATGCCAAAATAAAAATTTATAGTAACAAATCAAATAATTGAAAATAATTTATTGATTTCTATGAGCACATATTATTTGGCATTTATCACAAATCCCACTTTTACAAAATGACAAAGACAAAAGATATTGCTAAATAAACTTTTGTCTTTGCAAATATTCTTTAACGTTAATTACTTTATTTCCTTAACTGCCTGAATAAAATCCGGTAGTACCTTTGCTACATCACCTACTATACCATAATCAGCAGCTTCAAAAATTGGAGCATCCTTATCTGTATTGATTGCAACAATACATTTAGATGAACTTATACCTGCAAGGTGTTGTATTGCACCAGAAATTCCAGCTGCGATATACAAGTTAGGAGCAATAATTTTACCTGTTTGTCCGGTATGCTCATCATGAGGTCTCCAGCCTTCATCAGAAACAGGACGCGAACAAGCTGTAGCAGCACCTAATAACTCTGCCAATTCCTCAATTGGTGCCCACTGATCACCTGATTTCATTCCGCGACCACCTGAAACAACAACATCAGCATCGTTAAGCAATATTTTACCTGTTTGTTTCTGAACATTTGAAACAGATGTTTTGAATAAATCATCACCTAATGCAGGCTCAAAGTTTTCAATAGCAGGAGATTTATCATTTTCTTCAAATTCAAACGAGTTCTGAGCTAAAGTAAGAATCTTAATATCAGACTTTATTACAAGGTTTGAATACGCTTTACCTGAATATACTTTTTTGAAAATAGTAAACGGTTCAACACTTGATGGTAATTTACTAACACCTGCACCTAAACCAGCTTTTAATTTCACTGATAATCTTGGAGCTAATGCTTTACCCATATTATTCTGAGCAATTATAACAACTTTTGCTCCTTCTTTCTCAGCTATTTCAGCAATAACTGAAGTATAAGCCTGATTGTCTAAATTCTGTAATTTATCATGGTTTACAGATATTATTTTATCTGCTGCATAATTACCAAGTTTTTTAAGCTCATTTTCCTGAACATCGCCAATTGAAAGGGCTACAGTTTGGATATTTAACATTTCAGCAATTTTACTTGCATAGGAAACTAATTCAAAAGACATTTTCTTGAATTTTCCGTCCCAATTTTCTGTAAATACTAATACTGACATATCTTAATTTTATTAAATTCTTAATTTGATTTATTAATAACCTGCCATACCCCAGCAGGCTGGTGATTTCCCTGAAATTAGATCACTTTAGCTTCGTTCTGAAGCAGATTTACTAATTCTTTTACATTCTCAGGTTCAATCATTTTACATGCTGGCTTAGGTTGTGGCATTTCAAAATTAACAATCTCTGTTAATGCTTCAACCTCAACCGGCGCTACAACATTAAGAGGCTTTTTACGTGCCATCATAATACCACGCATTGCTGCAATCATAGGTTCTTTTGCGATACCTTTTTGTACAATTGCCACAACAGGTAATTCAGGTGTAACATCTTCAGTTCCACCATCAATATCTCTTGTAATTTTTATTTGTCCGTTTTCAATATTTACTGATGATCCTGCAGAAACAGAAGGAATATTTAAAAACTCTGCTAACATTCCACCTGCTGCTGATCCGTTATAATCGGCAGATTCAATTCCACTAAAAATCAAATCGAAAGGGTTGCTTTTTATGTATTCTGCAATTTGTGCTGCTACAAAATATGCATCTTTTGGCTCAGCATCAATTCTTACAGCATCGTCAGCACCAATTGCTAAAGCTTTTCTCATTGTGGGTTCAGCATCTTGTCCTCCAACTGTTATAACAGTAATATTTTCAATGGAGCTTGCTGCATCAGATTTAAGTTCCAGAGCTCTGGTTAATGCAAGTTCATCCCAGGGATTAATAATCCATTGTACTCCGGTGGTATCAAAAGCTGTATTATCATTCACAAACTTAGCTTTTGTAGTAGTATCCGGAACATTACTTAAGCAAATTAGAATTTTCATTTAATCTCTATTTAAGTTAATAATTTAAATCTTTTTTTATACTTAATAATTTCGGTTCGAAAAAATTAAGTATTTATATTTGATATAAACTTTTATAAAACAAACTTTTAAAACAAATACAAATTTAAAATCTGTATTTAGTCTAAAATACTGTTTATTTACAAGTGGGCAAATATAAAAATAAGTGTCGTACAAAACAAGAAACCGAACTTACTATTATTATATAAATATCTACATATTAAAATCTTATAATTCGTCAGCGATATGTTTTTTGGAATCATTCTAAAAAAGACGGGTAAACAAATCAATATTAATGAATAATAAGTCATTAATTTAAAATGGCTTTTAATAAAAGACAGCATAACATTTACATGTTTTCAAAAATATGTTGAACAAAATTATTGTTACCGGATCAATAATAATAAGTCTTTTTATAATATTTTTAACGTGTCTTAAAATTTGTATTATCCATAAACTGACATAAATGAGATTCAGAAATTTACTTAGGTCCTTAGGGCCCGGTTTATTGTGGGCAGGTGCTGCTATCGGAGTTTCACATTTAGTTCAGTCAACAAGGGCCGGAGCCATTTATGGGTTCCAGTTAGTAATACTTATTTTATTAATAAATTTATTTAAATATCCATTTTTTGAATTTGGACCAAGATATGCCTCGTCAACGGGAGAAAGTTTATTACATGGTTATAAGCGATTAGGAAAAGGTGCGCTAATATTATATCTGATACTGACTATTACAACCATGTTCACTTTACAGGCAGCAATTACAGTTGTTACAGCTGGTTTGTTTTCAACTGTATTTCCGGGGGCTTTTAGTACTGTTACATGGACAATCATTATTTTAGGAATTGCAACATTAATAGTTTCAATTGGCAAATATTCTTTACTGGATAAGGTAATAAAATTTATTATTATCCTTTTGGCAATATCAACAATTATAGCAGTTGTATCTGCTTTTACTAAAGGATTCAACCCAAATCCTGAATATATAAGAAATTTTAACTGGGAATTTAGCGACATTGCATTGCTGATAGCAATTGCCGGCTGGATGCCTTCTGCTATTGATATATCGGTATGGCATTCGTTTTGGTCAATTGCCAAGCGTAAAGAAGGAAAACATATTCCCACAGTAAAAGAATCGTTATTTGATTTTAATGTTGGTTATATTGGAACAGCAATTTTATCTCTGGGGTTTTTATCGCTTGGTGCTCTTGTAATGTATGGTTCTGGTGAAAGTTTTTCAAATAGCGGGACCACATTTGCCGGGCAGCTTATCAGTTTATTTACCTCTAGCCTTGGTTCATGGTCATATATTTTTATCGCTATAGCGGCTCTGGCAACTATGTCGAGTACTACGTTAACCTGTTTGGATGCTTATCCAAGAGTTTTAAAACCTGCAACAGAATTACTGATTCCTAATTTGAAGAAAAATGATAATGACAATTGGAATTGGCTATCGTGGTTTTGGCTGGGAATATTATTAACCGGAACAATGATAATAATAACGTTTTTCCTGAAAGGAATGAGTTTTCAGGTTGATTTAGCTACTACATTATCATTCCTTACTGCACCTATTTTAGGATATTTAAACCTGAAAGTTGTTACAAGCAATAATATGCCCCTGGAAAATCAACCAGGGATGTGGTTAAAAATTCTGTCCTGGATTGGACTAATTATTTTAACCGGATTTGGTATTTACTATATTGTTTGGAAATTATTTTTGTTATAACAAAAAAGGTGAATCAATTGATTCACCTTTTCATTATTATAAATTATCTTAAGCTTGTGCTGTAGGTCCTCCAAAATTCATTGGCATCATAGGTCCTCCTCCTTCGGATTTTCTAATGGGACCATGCATTTTTTCATATTTCTCAACATTATCCTGTAATGCATTTAAAAAACGTTTTGCATGTTCCGGAGTCAATATTATTCTGGATTTTACTTCAGCCTTTGGTATACCAGGCATAACTCTAACAAAATCTAAAACAAATTCAGAGCTTGAATGAGTAATAACTGCCAGATTTGAATAAATTCCCTGAGCAACTTCTTCTTTCAGATCAATATTTATTTGTCCTTTTTTTTGTTTTTTTTCGTCTTCCATGATATTCTATTTTACTGCATTAATCAATTTCTTTTGCAGACATTAAATTGTCATATTCCTCGCGGGAACCTACAATTATTTTCTCATAGTCACGTAATCCTGTTCCAGCCGGAATTTTGTGTCCAACAATAACGTTCTCTTTTAATCCTTCAAGACCGTCAACTTTTCCATTAATTGCCGCTTCATTTAAAACTTTTGTTGTTTCCTGGAACGAAGCTGCAGACATAAAACTCTTTGTTTGAAGAGCCGCTTTTGTAATACCCTGTAATACCTGACTTGAAGTTGCGGGAACTGCATCTCTGGCTTCAATTAATTTCAGGTCTTTACGCTTTAAAACGGAATTTTCATCTCTGAGTTTTCTGGCTGTAACAATCTGACCAGCACTAAAAGTCTGAGAATCTCCAGGATCAGCAATAACTTTTTTATCGTAAATCCAGTCATTCTCGTTCATAAATACCCATTTATCAACAACTTGTTTCTCAAGGAATTTAGTGTCACCCGGATCTTCAATAACAACCTTACGCATCATCTGACGTACAATAACCTCAAAATGTTTGTCGTTGATTTTTACACCCTGTAATCGGTATACTTCCTGTACTTCATTTACAATATATTCCTGAACCATTGTAGGCCCTTTAATAGCTAGTATATCAGAAGGTGTAATTGCACCATCAGACAATGGAATTCCCGCTCTTACATAATCGTTTTCCTGAACAAGAATTTGTTTTGATAATGAAACAAGATATTTCTTAATTTCACCTGTTCTGGAAGTAACTATAATCTCTCTGTTACCACGCTTAATTTTACCAAATGCAACTTCTCCGTCAATTTCAGATACAACTGCAGGGTTAGATGGATTTCTTGCTTCAAACAATTCAGTTACACGCGGCAAACCACCTGTAATATCACCAGATTTACCAACTGCTCTTGGAATCTTAGCCAGAATCTGACCAGGCTTAACTTCTTGTCCATCATCAATATTTAAATGTGCGCCAACTGGTAAGTTGTAAGTTTTAATTATCTCACCATCCTTACCTACTAATTTAGCATTCGGGTTCTTTTTCTTATCTCTGGTTTCTATAATAACTTTTTCTCTGAATCCGGTTTGTTCATCTGACTCTTCCTTAAACGTAACTCCTTCAATAACACTATCAAATATTAAATTACCTGATGCCTCTGATATTATAAGAGCATTATAAGGATCCCATTCACATATAACAGTATCTTTTTTAACTTCTTGTCCGTGTTTAATATATAGTTTTGAACCATAAGGAATAGTATTTGTCGACAAAGCAATACCAGTATTTTTATCAACGATACGCATTTCAGCAAGACGACCAATTACAATATTTACTTTTTTACCGTCCTCTTCAACTTTCTGAACTGTTCTTAATTCTTCAATCTCCACAGTTCCATCATATTTTGAAATTACACTAGAATCAGTTGCAATATTTGAAGCAGTACCACCAACGTGGAAAGTTCTTAATGTAAGCTGTGTACCAGGTTCTCCAATTGACTGAGCGGCTATTACACCTACAGCTTCACCTTTCTGAACCATTCTACCTGTTGCTAAATTTCTGCCGTAACATTTTGTACAAACACCATTTTTAGATTCACAAGTTAATACTGATCTGATTTCAACCTGCTCAATAGGTGATTCCTCTATTTTTCTTCCAATTTCTTCAGTTATTTCTTCACCAGCACCAATTATAAGTTCTCCGTCTAAAGGATTGTATACATTATGAACAGTAGTTCTACCTAATATTCTTTCGAACAAAGTTTCTACGACCTCTTCGTTTTTCTTAATTGCGGTTGCAGCCAACCCTCGTAATGTTCCACAATCTTCTTCCGTTATAATAACATCCTGAGAAACATCAACCAAACGACGTGTTAAATAACCTGCATCAGCCGTTTTCAAAGCTGTATCTGCCAAACCTTTACGAGCACCGTGAGTAGATATAAAATATTCAAGAACAGATAATCCTTCCTTAAAGTTCGAAAGAATCGGGTTTTCAATAATTTCAGAACCGGTTGTTCCTGATTTTTGAGGTTTAGCCATAAGTCCCCTCATTCCTGAAAGCTGACGAATCTGTTCTTTAGATCCCCTTGCACCTGAATCAAGCATCATATAAACAGAATTGAATCCCTGATTATCCTTTGAAAGGTTATTCATTAAGGTTTGTGTTAACTTAGCATTAATATGTGTCCAGATATCGATAATCTGATTATAACGTTCATTATTTGTAATGAAACCCATATTATAATTAGTCAACACCTCTTCAACCTGATCATAACCATCCTTAACCAGATCCACTTTCTCTTTTGGTATAATAACATCGTCAAGATTAAATGATAATCCACCCCTGAATGCCATCTGATATCCAAGATTTTTTATTTCATCAAGGAACTTTGCTGTTACATCGGTACCAGTCTTTTTAAGAACATCACCAATAATATCCCTTAAAGATTTCTTTGTTAATAATTGATTGATATATCCTGCTTCTTTTGGAACAAACTGATTAAATAAAACTCGTCCAACAGTTGTTTCAATCATGTGGTTAACATATTCTCCGTCAACTAAATCGTGCAACTTAACCTTAATACTTGCATGTAGAGCAACAGCTCCTTCATTATAAGCTATTGTAACTTCCTCAGGGGAGTAAAATGTTAATCCTTCGCCTTTAACTCCATCCCTTTGTTTTGTAATGTAGTATAATCCCAATACCATATCCTGTGAAGGGACAGTAATAGGTGCTCCATTCGCAGGGTTTAATATATTATGTGAAGCAAGCATTAACATTTGAGCTTCAAGTATTGCCGGATTTCCAAGAGGTAAATGAACAGCCATCTGATCACCATCAAAGTCAGCATTAAATGCAGTACAAACCAAAGGATGCAACTGAATAGCTTTACCTTCGATTAACTTAGGCTGAAATGATTGAATACCTAAACGGTGTAATGTCGGAGCACGGTTAAGCATAACCGGATGTCCTTTAAGAATATTTTCCAGGATATCCCAAACAACAGGATCTTTACGATCGACAATCTTCTTAGCTGATTTAACAGTTTTTACAATACCTCTTTCAATAAGTTTTCTGATAATAAAAGGTTTGTAAAGTTCAGCAGCCATATCTTTTGGTAAACCACATTCATGTAAATGTAATTCTGGCCCAACAACAATAACCGAACGAGCAGAATAATCAACACGTTTACCAAGTAGGTTTTGACGAAATCGTCCCTGCTTACCTTTTAAACTATCACTTAATGATTTTAAAGGTCTGTTTGAATCCGTTTTAACAGCATTTGATTTTCTAGAGTTATCGAATAAAGAATCAACAGCTTCCTGTAGCATCCTTTTTTCGTTACGTAAAATAACTTCAGGAGCTTTAATTTCAATTAAGCGTTTCAATCTGTTGTTTCTGATAATAACTCTTCTGTACAAATCATTTAAATCAGAAGTTGCAAAGCGACCACCATCAAGAGGAACTAAAGGCCTCAACTCAGGTGGAATAACAGGAACAACTTTAACAACCATCCACTCCGGTCTGTTAACGCTTTTTGAAGCTCTGAACGCCTCAACTACTTTTAATCTTTTTAGTGCTTCGTTTTTACGTTGCTGAGATGTCTCAGTATTAGCTTTATGACGAAGCGAATATGATAATTCATCCAGATCTATTCTTTCAAGTAATTTATACAGAGCATCAGCTCCCATATCTGCAATGAATTTATTTGGATCTGAATCATCCAAATATTGATTTTCCTTTGGTAAGGATTCTAATATATCAAGATATTCTTCTTCAGTTAAGAAATCGAGGTAATTAACATCATCTTCAGCTTTAACACCAGGATTAATTACAACATATCTTTCATAATAAATTATTGAATCTAATTTTTTTGTAGGAAGACCAAGAAGGTATCCTATTTTATTTGGTAATGATTTAAAGTACCAAATATGAGCAACAGGAACAACTAAAGAGATATGACCCATTCTTTCCCTACGCACTTTTTTTTCTGTTACCTCAACTCCACAACGGTCGCAAACGATTCCTTTATATCTGATTCGTTTGTATTTACCGCAATGACATTCATAATCTTTAACAGGACCAAATATCCTTTCACAGAACAAACCATCACGTTCAGGTTTGTATGTTCTGTAATTTATAGTCTCAGGCTTTAATACCTCCCCACTGGAGCTTTCCAATATTTCTTCAGGAGAAGCTAAACCTATAGAGATTTTTGTAAAATTATTCTTTACCTTATTATCTCTTCTGAATGACATATGATATAAATTAAATGTATGTAAATATTAAAATCGTAGAGGATGCTGGGGCTACCCAACATCCTGTATTTATTAGTTAGTCAAGATTCACACTTAATCCTAAACCTCTTAACTCATGTAACAAAACATTAAGCGATTCAGGTATACCAGGCATTGGCATTGGCTCTCCTTTAACTATAGCTTCATAAGCTCTGGCTCTACCATTAACATCATCTGACTTAACGGTAAGTATTTCCTGAAGAATATTTGATGCACCGAATGCTTCAAGTGCCCATACCTCCATTTCACCAAAACGCTGACCTCCAAACTGAGCTTTACCTCCAAGAGGCTGCTGCGTAATAAGGGAGTATGGTCCAATTGAACGGGCGTGCATTTTATCTTCAACCATATGACCTAGTTTAAGCATATAAATAACCCCAACTGTTGCCGGTTGATGAAATTTCTCACCTGTTCCGCCATCATATAAAAATGATTTACCATATGCAGGCAATCCTGCTTTTTCAGTATATTCGGTAATTTGTTCGAGTGTTGCTCCATCAAAAATTGGTGTTGCAAACTTTACACCAAGCTTTTTACCTGCCCAGCCAAGAACCGATTCGTAAATCTGTCCAAGGTTCATTCTTGAAGGCACACCCAGTGGATTCAAAACAATATCAACTGGCGTTCCATCCTCTAAGAAAGGCATATCCTCAACGCGAACAATTCTGGCAACAATACCTTTATTTCCGTGTCTACCTGCCATCTTATCACCAACCTTAACTTTTCGTTTTTTGGCAATATATACTTTTGCCATTTGAATAATACCAGTTGGTAGTTCATCTCCAATTGTTACATTATATTTTTTACGTTTTAAATGAGAATCAGTTTCTTTACGTCTTATAATATAATTATGTAACAATTTCTTAATTATTTCATTCTTTGATTTATCTGTTGTCCATTTCCCAGGATTAACATTCATATAATCAATTTCCTGTAACATCTTTATAGTAAACTTGATTCCTTTCGGAATTACATCAACGTTATAGAAATCTTTTACTCCCTGAGAAGTTTTACCATTAACCAGAATGAATAATTTATCAATTAATTTTTGTGTTAACTGGTCAACTTTTAAACCAAATTCTTTATCAATAGCCTCAATTTCAATCTTATCGCTATTTTTTGATTTTTTATCTTTAATTGCTCTTGAGAATAATATCTTATCGATAACAACACCCCTTAATGATGGAGACGCTTTTAAAGAAGCATCCTTAACATCTCCGGCTTTATCACCAAATATTGCCCGCAAAAGTTTTTCTTCCGGAGAAGGATCTGACTCTCCTTTTGGAGTAATTTTACCAATTAAAATATCTCCGGGTTTAACATGAGCACCAATTCTTATAAGACCATTTTCGTCAAGATCTTTTGTTGCTTCTTCACTAACATTTGGTATATCTGCTGTTAACTCTTCCAGTCCACGTTTTGTATCTCTTACTTCAAGTAAGTATTCATCAATATGGATTGAAGTAAATACATCATCTTTAACAACATTCTCTGAAATAACAATCGCATCCTCAAAATTGTAACCTTTCCAAGGCATAAAAGCAACTTTAAGATTTCTTCCTAAAGCCAGTTCGCCTTTTTCTGTTCCATATCCCTCGGTTAAAATTTGTCCTTTTATAACCTCTTGTCCTTTTCTTACAATTGGTTTCAGATTAACACATGTATTCTGATTTGTTTTTGCAAATTTTGGTAATTCATATCGTTTAATATCATCATCGAAACTTACAAATTTATCCTCCTCGCTTCTTTCGTATCTGATAACTATTTCTTCAGCGTCAACATACTCAACAACACCTTTAGCTTCAGCAACTATTTGAATTCTTGCATCTTTGATAACATGTTCTTCCAGACCTGTACCTACTATTGGAGCCTCAGGCTGTAATAACGGAACTGCCTGACGCATCATATTAGATCCCATCAAAGCACGGTTTGCATCATCATGTTCAAGGAACGGAATAAGAGATGCTGCAATAGAAGCAATCTGATTAGGTGCTACATCCATTAATACTATTTCCTCAGGAGTAGCTAAAGGATAATCAGCATCTAATCGTGTTTTTACTCTTTGATTTATGAATTTACCTTCATCATCAATTGGGGCATTTGCCTGAGCGATAATAATACCCTCTTCCTCTTCTGCACTTAGAAATGTTACAGAATCATCAGCTAAACCAACTTTTCCTTCTGTTACTTTTCTATAAGGAGTTTCTATAAATCCTAATTTATTAATTTTCGCAAATACACATAGCGAAGAAATAAGTCCAATATTCGGGCCTTCAGGAGTTTCAATAGGGCATAACCTACCGTAATGTGTATAATGAACATCACGAACCTCAAAACCAGCTCTTTCTCTTGACAAACCACCAGGACCCAATGCAGACATTCGTCTTTTATGAGTTATCTCACCTAACGGATTTGTCTGATCCATAAACTGAGATAGTTGGTTTGTACCAAAAAATGAGTTAATTACTGATGATAATGTTTTAGAGTTTATCAGATCTATTGGTGTAAAAACCTCATTATCCCTTACATTCATTCTTTCACGAATTGTTCTTGCCATTCGTGCTAAACCAACACCAAACTGATTTGACAATTGTTCACCAACGGTACGAACTCTTCGGTTACTTAGATGGTCAATATCATCAACATCGGTTTTTGAGTTTATTAACTCAATCAAATATTTAATGATCTGAATTATATCATCTTTTGTAAGGACTTTAATATCAATTGCAGTTTCCAGATTAAGTTTTTTGTTTAACCTGTATCTTCCTACATCACCAAGATCATATCTTTTATCTGAGAAAAACAATTTGTCAATTACATCACGTGCAGTAGCCTCATCAGGTGGCTCAGAGTTACGCAATTGTCTGTATATATGCAATACAGCTTCTTTTTCTGAATTACAAGGATCTTTTTGTAATGTATTATAGATTATGGCAAAATCAGTAAGGTTCTGATCTTCTTTGTGAAGTAAAATTGTTTTAGAACCTGAATCAACAATCTGATCAACGTGTTCATTTTCAATTACTGTCTCACGATCAATTATTACTTCGTTTCTTTCAATAGAAACAACCTCACCCGTATCCTCATCAACAAAATCTTCAACCCATGATTTTAAAACACGAGCTGCAAGTTTTCGTCCGACGTACTTTTTTAATCCTGATTTCGAAACTTTTATTTCATCAGCTAAATCGAATATTTCAAGAATGTCTTTATCACTCTCATATCCAATCGCCCTTAAAAGTGTTGTTACCGGTAATTTCTTTTTACGATCAATATAAGCATACATAACACTGTTTATGTCAGTAGCAAATTCGATCCATGAACCACGGAAAGGAATAATTCTTGCTGAATATAATTTTGTTCCGTTTGCGTGTAAACTCTGTCCAAAGAAAACGCCCGGAGAACGGTGTAACTGAGATACAATAACACGTTCTGCACCATTAATAACAAAGGTTCCCCTATTGGTCATATACGGAACTGTTCCAAGATAAACATCCTGGATAACTGTATCGAAATCCTCGTGTTCCGGATCAGTACAATACAATTTAAGTTTAGCTTTTAGCGGTACGCTAAAAGTTAATCCTCTTTCAACACATTCCTTGATCGAATATCTTGGTGGATCGATGAAATAATCTAAAAATTCAAGGATAAAATTATTTCTTGTATCAGTAATAGGGAAATTATCACTAAAAACCTGATACAACCCTTCATTTTTTCGATCATCCGTTGTGGAATGCTGTTGAAAAAAATCCTGAAAGGATTTTAACTGCACTTCAAGAAAATCAGGATATTCCAACTGATTTTTTGCTGAAGCGAAACTAATTCTTTTGTTTAATATATTTGAAGCCATTGACTTATAAAATTAATTGAACTCAAACACTTAAGATAATAAAAAGGCTTAGAATCCCATTGAATGAGATTCCAAACCCTGTAAGCTAGTATGTTAGATCAATCCTATTTAAGTTCAACTTCTGCTCCTGCTTCTTCTAATTGTTGTTTAAGTGAATCTGCTTCCTCTTTTGAAACGCCTTCTTTAATTGCTTTTGGTGCGCTATCAACAACTTCTTTAGCTTCTTTTAATCCTAAACCAGTTAATTCTTTAACAAGCTTAACGATTTGTAATTTAGCTCCACCCGGTGCTTTTAAAACCACATCAAATTCAGTTTTTTCAGCTTCTCCACCAGCTTCTCCGCCAGCTGCAGGACCAGCTACTGCAACAGCTGCAGCTGCAGGCTCAATACCATATTCTTCTTTTAATATGTCTGCTAATTCATTTACCTCTTTTACAGTTAAATTAACCAATTGTTCTGCAAACGCTTTTAAATCTGCCATTTTTCTTTATTTTTAAAATTAATTTTAATTATTTTTTTACTTATTCTTTTTTGTCTGAAAGTGTTTCAATAACACCAGCCAGGATATTATTTCCTGATTTTAATTGAGATATTACTTTTTTAACAGGTGATTGCAACAATGCAATTAAATCACCAAGTAATTCTTCTTTAGATTTAACATTTACTAATGCTTCTAACTGATCATCACCAATATAAACTGACTCTTCTACATAAGCAGCTTTAATTAATGGTTTTTCAAATTTCTCACGAAATTCTTTAATCAATTTAGCCGGGCCATTACCGGTTTGAGTAAACATTATCGATGTAGCTCCCTTTAAAACATCATATAACTCATCAACTTTGTAATCAGTAAGTTCTAATGCTCTTTTTAAAAGGGTATTCTTAACAACAATCATTTTAATCTCACTCGCAAAACATTTTCTTCTTAATAAGCTAGTCGCTTCTGCATTTAGCTCGCTTGCATCAGTAAGATAAAAATGAGGTGAACCTTTAAGCTGATCAACCAGGTTGTTAACTATGATATCTTTCTCTTCGCGTTTCATAATTAATAATTTTTCTCTTTTTAAATAGATTTTGGATCTATTTTTAATCCAGGACTCATTGTGCTTGAAAGGTATACACTTGCAATATAGGTTCCTTTTGTTGCAGTAGGCTTTAATTTATTTACCATTGCAAAAAATTCACGAATATTATCAACTAATTTATTAGGTTCAAATGATACCTTACCAACAGCTGAATGAATAATACCATATTTATCAACTTTAAAATCGATTTTACCCTTTTTAACCTCTTCTACTGCTTTTCCTACTTCCATAGTAACAGTACCGGTTTTTGGGTTAGGCATTAATCCTCTGGGTCCTAAAATACGTCCTAGTTGTCCAACTTTTGCCATTACAGGAGGCATTGTTATGATAACATCAACATCTGTCCATCCTTTCTTAATCTTTTCTATATACTCGTCCAATCCGACGTAATCAGCACCAGCAGCTTTAGCTTCTTCTTCCTTTTCAGGAGTACATAAAGCCAAAACTTTAAATGTTTTACCTGTACCGTGTGGTAAAGTAACAACACCTCTGACCATTTGATTGGATTTTCTCGGGTCAATTCCTAATCGCACATTAAGATCTACGGAGGCATCAAATTTTGTTAAAGAAATATCTTTAACAAGACTTGCAGCATCTTCCAGGGTATACAATTTATCCTGTTCAATCTTTTCAAGTGCAATTTTCTTATTTTTAGTGAGTTTTGTCATAACTTCTTTCGAGATATTTAGGTTATTTATTACCTGGGAATTTTCCTTTTACGGTTATTCCCATACTTCTGGCTGTACCAGCAACCATCTTCATAGCTGACTCAACAGTAAAGGCATTTAAATCCTGCATTTTTTCTTCTGCAATTGTTTTCACCTGATCCCAAGAAACAGAAGCAACTTTTTCTCTGTTTGATTCAGCTGATCCGGATTTAATTTTTGCCGTTTCCAATAATTGAACAGCTACAGGAGGTGTTTTTGTAACAAAATCGAAAGACTTGTCAGAATAAACAGTAATGATCACAGGAATAACCTTTCCGGCTCTGTCCTGAGTACGAGCATTAAACTGTTTACAAAACTCCATAATATTAACACCTTTAGCACCTAAAGCAGGTCCTACAGGTGGAGATGGATTTGCTGCGCCACCCCGAATTTGCAATTTTATTAATCCAGCAACTTCTTTAGCCATAATATAAATTTGTTCTTTTAATTATTCTTTTTCAACCTGCATAAAACTTAATTCCAATGGAGTTTTTCTACCGAAAATCTTAACCATTACCTTAAGTTTTTTCTTCTCATCATTTACTTCTTCGATAATACCATTAAAACTATTAAATGGTCCATCGACAACTTTCACTGTTTCACCAACATAAAAAGGAACATTGATTTCTTCATCACTCTCGGCTAACTCGTCTACTTTACCAAGTATTCTGTTAACTTCTGACTGACGAAGAGGTGTTGGTCTATCGCCTTCTGACTCAAGGAAGCCTATCACATTAGGTATATTTTTCAGGATATGTGTTATTTCTCCGACTAAAATAGCTTCGATCAGAATGTAACCAGGGAAAAAACTTCGTTCTTTACTAATTTTTTTCCCATTTCTGATCTGATAAACTTTTTCAGTTGGAATTAATACCTGAGAAATGTACTCCTGTTTATTGAGTCGTGAAATTTCGCTCTCTATGTATTCCTTCACCCGCTTTTCTTTTCCACCAATAGCACGGAGAACATACCACTTCTTATCAACTTCAACCATTTTCACTTTCTGTGATTAATAAAACATACTGTAAATTAAGTCCATTAAATTCTGGAAACTATAATCCATTGCAAATATTATTAATGCAATGATTAGTGAAGCAACCATAACAACTAATGCACTACTTTGTAAATCGGACCATGTTGGCCAGGATACTTTGTATATTAGTTCGTTAAATGCTTCCTGAAAGTATAATTTAATTTTCATGATTCAATTTAATTTGCACGGGAGGTAAGATTCGAACTCACGACCTTTGGTTTTGGAGACCACTGCTCTACCAGCTGAGCTACGCCCGTCTATAAAAGGAGATTCGGAATCTCCGAATTATCCTTAATATAAATATATGTTATGAATTTAGTCAATTAATTCAGTAACCTGACCAGCTCCAACAGTTCTACCACCTTCACGAATAGCAAAACGTAATCCCTGGTTAATAGCAACAGGAATGATTAACTCAACAGTAATACTTACGTTATCACCTGGCATTACCATTTCTGTTCCTTCCGGCAAATAAATTTCACCAGTTACATCCAGAGTTCTAACATAGAACTGGGGACGATACTTATTATGGAATGGAGTATGACGTCCACCTTCTTCTTTTTTCAGGATATAAACCTCAGCTTTAAACTTAGTATGTGGCTTAATTGAACCTGGCTTAGCAAGAACCATTCCTCTTTTGATTTCATTCTTATCAACACCACGAAGCAATAAACCAACGTTATCGCCAGCTTCACCTCTATCAAGAATCTTACGGAACATTTCAACACCAGTACAAACAGTCTTACGACCTTCAGCACCTAAACCAATCATAGCTAATTCGTCGCCAGTATTTACAACACCAGTTTCAATTCTACCAGTAGCAACTGTACCACGACCTGTAATAGAGAATACATCCTCAACAGGCATTAACATTGGTTTTTCCATATCACGAGGAGGTATTGGAATATAGCTATCAACAGCATTCATAAGTTCCATTACTTTATCTTCCCATTCAGATTCACCGTTTAATGCACCTAATGCCGATCCATGAATTACAGGAACATTATCACCATCAAAGTCATAAAAACTTAATAGTTCACGTATCTCCATTTCAACTAATTCTAATAATTCTGGGTCGTCTACTAAGTCAACTTTATTTATGAAAACTACTAGGTGAGGTACGTTTACCTGACGTGCTAACAGGATGTGTTCTCTTGTTTGAGGCATTGGTCCATCAGTACCTGCAACTACAATAATAGCACCATCCATCTGAGCAGCACCAGTAACCATATTCTTAACATAATCAGCGTGACCCGGACAATCTACATGTGCATAGTGACGCGTTTCTGTTGTGTATTCAACGTGTGCTGAGTTAATAGTAATACCTCTTTCTTTTTCTTCAGGGGCATTGTCTATAGAATCAAAATCTCTTATTTCAGACAAACCCTTTTTAGCTAAAACCATAGTAATAGCAGCAGTAAGAGTTGTTTTACCATGATCAACGTGTCCAATAGTACCGATATTAACGTGTGCTTTGGACCTATCAAATTTTTCTTTAGCCATAACTCTAAATGTTAGATAATTAGATAATTTATAATAATAATATAATAACTTTTCAACTTCGAGCCAATGATGGGAATTGAACCCATGACCTCTTCCTTACCAAGGAAGCGCTCTACCCCTGAGCTACATCGGCAAGGATTTGAGCGGGAGACGGAACTCGAATCCGCGACCCTTAGCTTGGAAGGCTAATGCTCTACCAACTGAGCTACTCCCGCAAATTGGGTGTTTGTTTTTATTTTGGCGTATGTATTTTCACGCTAACATTAAAACTCACACTCAAAAATCTTAGTGGGGAGAGCAGGATTCGAACCTACGAAGGCGTACGCCAGCAGAGTTACAGTCTGCCCCAGTTGGCCACTTTGGTATCTCCCCAATAATTTAAATACAACGAGCCGATGGAGGGATTCGAACCCCCGACCTGCTGATTACAAATCAGCTGCTCTGACCAACTGAGCTACATCGGCACTATAAAAGAACGCCGATTTTAGAAATAACTTTCCAAAATCGGTTCGCAAATGTAAGAATATTTTATAATAAACACAAAAAAAACAGTGCTATTTTCATGTTTTTATAAAAATAATTAAACACCTCTTTGTTTTTCTTTATGTTTGGTTATTTGTCTTTTAATTGCATCAATAGAATTATCAACAGATTCTTCAAAACTTTTGCTTTTTTTCTTAGCGAAAATATCACTCCCTGGTATATCCAGTCTTATTTCTGCCAACTTATTTTCTGTACCCTGATCTTTTTCTAAACGTAAAAAGACTTCTACTCCTATAATATTATCATAAAACTGGATTAGCTTTTTCACTTTGTTATTAATAAAGTCAAGTAGTTTTTTGTCTGCGTCAAAGTGAATTGAATGAATTTTAATGTCCATAGTAACTCCTCCGTTTTTTATGCTCTGGGATGAGCTTGTTTATAAATAGTTTTTAATTTCTTAAATGTGTTGTGAGTATAAACCTGTGTAGCAGAAAGATTTGCATGCCCAAGCAATTCCTTTATTGCGTTCAGATCTGCACCGCGATTTAACAAATGTGTTGCAAAAGTATGTCGTAGAATATGCGGACTCTTTTTTTCTATTGTGGTTACCAGGCTTAAGTATTTATTCACTACTCTGTATACAAATTTTTCATACAATTTGTTTCCCTTATCTGTAACAAAAAAACAATCATGAGAAAGATTAACAAATTCCTGATCACGTAATTGAATGTATTTTTTTGCTGATTTTACAAAAGATGTATGAACGGGAATTATTCTTTCTTTATTTCTTTTGCCTAAAACTTTTATTGTATTGTTGTACAAGTCTACATTTTCATTTTTCAGGTTGGTTAATTCAGACAACCGCATTCCTGTATTATAAAACATTTCGATAATTGTTTTATTGCGTATTCCTGAAAAATCATCTCCAAATGAATAATCATCCAATAAATTGCTTATCTGATTTTCTTCTACAAATAAAGGTAACTTTTTCGATGCTTTAGGAGAAGTTATTTTATCCATCGGGTTGGATTTTATATATCCCTCCCTTATCATGAACTTATAAAATGTTTTTAATGTAGATATTTTTCTGTTAACAGATATTGAAGATAAATCTTTTTCCATCAGGCTTACAATCCAGGCCCTTATCATTTTATCATTTACCGATTGAATATCAGCTTTATCAAAATCTGTAATGATAAAATCAGCAAACTGCTTCATATCAATTTTATATGATTTTATCGTGTTTGCTGAAAATCGCTTTTCGTATTGTAAATATTTTAGAAACAGATTCTTGTACATATAGGGTTAATTAAAATTAAAAAGTAATTCAAACACCAATTGGATGCAGTATACTTCCCCTATATTTGCTACTCCTCTTCCCGCTGTATTTGTTGTATATAGATAGCTTTTTTTCTTTGCTCTCTATTCTTAACAGATGGTTTGATAAAAGCTTGTCTTTCTCTAAGTTCTTTAACAACTCCTGTTTTTTCAAACTTTCTTTTGAACTTCTTCAAAGCTCTCTCGATATTTTCACCTTCTTTTAATGGTACTACTATCATAATTAATTCCTGTTTTTTTAATTGAGCCGCAAAAATATTAATTTAAAATGCACTTTTCAAAAATAATGTATAAAAAATAAAATAAAAATTTATTCTGGATATCAATTTAATAATTACTACAACTCTATTATATTACAAATCAATGCGATAAATGTTCACATCTTAATAAATAAATATACAAATTATTTTTTCAATTGTCAATAATATATTACTAATTAAGTTTTAAATAGGGTTTTATTTTTACAAACTCCCGTTTAGTTAAGAGATTGTTCTCGTGTATTTGTTCAAATTCTGTAAAATCACCAACTATATTTTTATATTTTAAAATAGCTTCTGTTTGATATTTATTTAAATATGGATGTCGTAATAAAGTTATAAAATCTGCTTCATTTAAATTTAGTTTATTGATTAGATTAGTATCAATTAAAACCTCCTGAACAAGTCCTAAATATCTTATTGAGTCCATGCCATAAACTTCTAATATTTGATTTTTTTCATAATATCCACCAAGTAAATTTTTGTATTTAATTATTCTGTCAGCGTAGGAGCTTCCAATTCCAGTTATTTTCATTAAATCTTCTTTTGAAGCAGAATTAATCTCAATTAATTCTTTTTTAGAAATTTTTGGGATATAGTCTTCAGCCTTATTTTTCACTTCAAATATTATATATGGTTCAAGAATCCCAAACTGTTCTTTCCCAATTCCATAAATTTTTAAAAGATCATTCTTTGTGAAGAATAAACCTCCTTTTTCTCTATAATTCATTAATGTTTTGGCTTGTTTATCTGAGAACCCCAACTCTTTTAATTCTTTTTTCGATACCTGATTAGGATCAAAATCGAATAATATTTCAGGTACAAACCATTTGTCTTTTTTAAAATCATCCTGATTTACTGATGAAATCTGATTCTTTTTTTCAGTTGTTGTTTTAGGAATTAAGGATTCTTCGAATTTTTTAATGTCTTTTTGAAAATCACTATCAAATAACACTACCTCGCCATAAGATTTATTACTTTGATAAATCTTTACAAGAATTAATACAAATAAAATAATAAGGAGCACAAACAGACCATTGCGCTCCTTCTTTGTAAATGTAAAATATTCTTTAAATCGCTTTTTAATCATTTATTAAATCAACTAAAATTTACTATACCAACACTATTTAAAAATACTAAAGCAATTGCTATTGGTGCAATAAATTTAATAATAAACAGAAATACACCTAATAATTTAATTCTTAATGTTCCTTCATTTGATAATTCGTCAGTAATAATTTTTTTACCCAAAAACCATCCTAAAAATATTACAATCAAGAATGCTCCTACAGGAAGAAAAATATTAGCAGTTAAATCATTAAATACTCCGAATATTGTTCTGTTGAATATTTTAAGATCGCCTAAATTACCAAAAGACAAAGTACAAAGTATTCCAAGTGCACTAATTGCTACAGAGCCAATTACGGTTGCTTTTTTCCTTGATATTTTTAACTCTTCGACAAAATAAGCGACTACTACTTCAAGAACAGAAATAGTTGATGTTAAGGCTGCAACTGCAAGAAGTATAAAAAAGATTATTGAAAAGATATAACCTCCGGCCATCTGTTCAAAAATATTAGGCAATACAATAAATACAAGTCCAAAACCTTCGTCGGGTTTTAAATTAAACGCAAAAACAGCAGGAAAAATCATTACACCAGCTAAAATTGCAATAAATGTATCAGCCATTGATACTTGCACTGCAGTAGTTGCTAAGTTCGTGTTTTTATTAAAATAAGAACCATAAGTTATTAATGTACCCATACCAATACTTAGAGAAAATGCTGCCTGACCTAATGCTTCTAAAACAACACCCCATGTTATTTTAGAGAAATCGGGTTTAAACAGAAACTCTAACCCTTTCATTGCACCCGGTAATGTTACTGCTCTAATACACATTACAACTATTAAAGCAAACAATAGTGGCATAAGTATTTTTGTATATTTTTCAATTCCATTCTTAATACCTGAAAATACAATCCAACCAGTTAAACCCATAAATATTATTTGCCATAGAATAGGTCTAAATGTGCCTGATTGAAATGTTTCAAAACTTTGCTTTAATTCTGCGGAGTTTTTTCCACTAAAACTATTTGTAAGAGATTGAAGAATATATTCTAGTGTCCATCCTGCAATAGTACTATAAAATGCCAATATAAGAAATGCTGCAACTATCCCCATTAAGCCAACAAGATACCATGGTTTCCCGGGAGCTAAAGTTTTAAATGAGCCAAAAGCATTTTGTTTAGCTCTACGTCCAATGGTAAACTCCGATAACATTACCGGAACTCCAATCATGAATACAAATCCAAGATAGATTAACACAAAGGCGCCACCTCCATTTTCACCCGCGACGTAAGGGAATCTCCATATATTACCTAAACCAACAGCAGAACCTGCGGTAGCAGCAATAATTCCAAATTTACTTCCAAAGCTATCTCTTTTTGTAAAATTAATATTTGCCATGTTATATTGTGTTAAAATTCAAAAACGAACAATTTTACGAAAATTGACTTGATTTGCAAAATATAGTTTAAACGAAAATAAAAAAGACAGAGAAAATTATCACTGCCTTAATTATATATATAATTTAAGTATATTATTTACGCTACTTCAATTTTCTTTTCAAGATACACATCCTGAATTGAGTTAAGCAACTCAACACCTTCGTTCATTGGACGTTGAAATGCTTTTCGGCCAGAAATCAGACCCATGCCGCCCGCTCTTTTATTAACTACGGCAGTTTCAACAGCATCGGCTAAATCTGATGCTCCGGACGATGCTCCACCAGAATTAATTAATCCGAATCTGCCCATATAATTATTTATTATTTGATATCTTGTTAAATCGATTGGATGTTCAGTTGTTAGTTCACTATAAACCTTATCATGCGTTTTGGCAAAATTTATTGCTTTAAAACCACCATTATTAGTTGGTAATTTTTGCTTAATAATATCAGCCTGAATTGTTACACCTAAATGATTTGCCTGACTTGATAAATCAGCTGCTGTGTGATAATCAACTCCATCTTTTTTAAATCCTGAATTCCGGGTGTAACACCATAATACTGTTGTCATTCCTAATTCATGTGCTCTTTCGAAGGCTTCTGCCACTTCAATCAATTGTCTGTTTGATTCATCTGAACCAAAATATATTGTTGCACCAACTGCTTTTGCACCCAGGTTCCAGGCTTCTTCAACAGTACCATACATTATCTGATCAAATTTGTTTGGATATGTCATTAACTCATTATGATTAATTTTAACCATAAATGGTATTTTATGAGCATATTTTCTTGAAACCGAAGCCAAAACACCAAACGTAGAAGCAACTGCATTGCATCCACCTTCGATAGCAAGCTTAATTATATTTTCCGGATCAAAATAAATAGGATTGGGAGCAAATGATGATCCGGCTGTGTGCTCAATACCCTGATCAACAGGAAGAATAGAAAGGAAACCTGTTCCAGCCAACCTACCGGTATTAAACATTTGCTGTAATGAGTTCAAAACCTGCGGAGTTCTGTTTGTATGATAAAATACACGATCAATATAATCAGGTCCGGGTAAATGAATCAAACTTTTATCAACAGTTTGGCTTTTATGATTCAACAGAAAATCTGCTTTATCTCCTAATAATTCAACTATTTTGTTGTATGACATATGCTTTTCAATTAAATGATTAAACGCATACAAATTTAAGAAATAAATTGAATTTAGTTAATAAGTAATAAATATATTGAATCAGAACGGATAGCCAATACCTATATTAATGGTAAAATCATCCTGCCAGTTCAGGCTTCTGTTACCAAAAACCCATCGTTCATTTTCCGGGAAAGCCGGATCTCTGAGTTTGATCCCCATATCAAGTCTGAAAATAAAAAAAGAAAAATCAAAACGTGTACCAACTCCTGAACCAATTGCAAATTCTTTATAGAACTCATTTTTTCTGAATAATCCTCCTTCAAATTCGTCTGAATTCAGATTCCATACATTGCCTGCATCAATAAAAAGAGCTCCTTCAATTAACCAGAACATTTTAAATCTGTATTCCAGGTTCGCTTCAAGTTTAATATCACCTGTTTGATTTGGAAATCTTGTTTTGGAGCCTCCGGAATAAGAGCCGGGGCCAACATTTCTTACACTCCATGCCCGTATACTGTTTGCTCCTCCGGAAAAATACATTTTTTCAAAAGGCAATGATGATGAATTCCCATAAGGAATTCCAATACCCCCAAAAAGTCTTAAAATAACACTGTTGGATTTATTAATAATATTATAATACCTGAAATCAAGATCAGATTTTGCATATTGTGAAAAGGGAATCCCAAATGTCAGGTATTTACCTTCTTCATTTTTTGATGCATTTGTTAATTCGCTAATTCCGGAAAGGATATTTCCTGAAATTTCTGCATTTAATCTGAAAAAATAAAAATCGGCATTCTTCCTAATGTCTTGATTATTAAAAATTAAATTGTAGTTAATAACAGATACAAGATGATTATCGTAACTGCTTTTTAAATATGTTGAATCTATATAATTTTTAAAATCAGTTGTTGCATACGGAAGATTAACAGCATTTAGTTCAAGTAATTTAAAAGAATGCTTTAAATATCGGTTTCCGTCCCAAATATATCCATATGACATATTTGCAACAGATCTTTTATATTCCAATCTGTCCTGATAATTATACCCAACTGATATCTGAGTTTTCGGGCTATATTTTTTACTGAATTTTTCTGCCTTAAAAACAGGTAACATAAATTTCGGAATTGAAACCGTTATATTTCCTCCTAACTCAATAGCATTATTAATCCGGCTAAATTCAATTAAGGATGTATCGAGAGCTTCAATGGCTCCATTAATTCTAAAATCTGTGATTTCGGCGCCACCAAACAAACTTCGGTGCTGATACAAAAAATTTCCTCCGACACCAATATTACCGTATGAGTTGGTTCCCTGAAGTTCAATTGTATATGACTGTAAAAGATATTTGGTTAACTGAATATTACAATTAATATAGCCTATATTAAGACTATCATTTACGAGAGAATCAACCTCATTAAACTGAATATTAATTATTTTAAAAAGCCTTAAGGAATTTAAATGTTTATATGTTTTATTTGTATTAAAAAGCGAATATGTTTCACCTTCCTGAATAAAATTCGATTGTAAAATAACCCTGGTATTAAGTTTATCATCACCCCTGGTAATAAAATATACTCCTTCAAGGTAGATTGTATCAAGATCCTTATAATAATCCTCGCGTTGCTCTAATGCTTCTTTCTGATCAAAATTTGTAAAAAAACTAACTTTGTTAATTATATATTTCTTATGATTTGTAGTAATAACGGTGTTGTCGGGACCTTTTTCCTGAAACTCATTAATAATCATCTTTAGTTCAACATCCCGTGTTTTTGCAGAACTATCGGCCTGAAAATGAATAAATTCCTTATTGAAGTTATAATAACCCTTATTTTTCATTTCTGATTCGACTCTTTTTCTTTCACTTTCAAGGAGATCAAGATCAAAGTTTTCGCCCGGTTTTATATAGGAGTTTATTGTATCCGGTAAAATTTTGGGTATTAAACAGGTATCATTACATTGATATCTTACATTTCTGATTTTAAAAGGCTCATTTATATAAACTTTATAAAGGACCCGCACTCGTTTTCTTCTAAACTGGATAGTATCATCAACAATAGAATTATAATAACCTTTGTTATCAAAATATGTTTTTAAATGACCAGTCGATTTTTTCATTAAATAACTGTCATAAATTACAGGTTTTTCACCAATAGTTCTTAGCCAGTTATTTAAGCCCTTTTCTTTATTATTATTTTTCGCTGATAAATTGTAAAGCCACAAATGAAATCTGATTCCCAGAATTCTTTTATTTGGTTTTTGCCTTACATAACTTTTAAGTTCTTCTGTTTTGATTTTTCCTTCTTTAACTTTAATTCTGTACCTGTCAAGTAAGTATTCATCATCAGAAACATATTTTACGGGACTACATGAAGAAACAACCAAGCTTATAAAAATAACCAATAGCGTTAAACGATATAATTTTGATTTATATAACAACCCTGATAATTTCAACTCTTTATTTATATATTTACATTCAATAATTAAATTATTGAATAAATTAAGGAATATGCTCAGCAAAAATAAAACTAAATTCATAAATTCCATTAAAAAAAAGAAATACAGAGAACTTCATCAGTGTTTTTTTGCCGAAGGGGAAAAACTTGTTGATGAACTTTTAAATTCAGATTTTCAAATTACTGACATCCTTTCTACAAAAGATTGGATTGAAAAAAATGCAAATCGTTTAAAATCAGAGGTTGAAATTACTGAAATATCAGAAACTGAATTAAAAAAGATAAGCTCACTATCGACACCAAATAAGGTATTTGCTATTGCAGCTCAACCTGAATTAAGCTATAATCAAAATGAAATACAAAATGAACTAAGTTTAATTCTTGACACTATAAACGATCCCGGGAATCTTGGCACAATAATTCGAATAGCAGATTGGTTTGGAATTAAAAACATTTTTTGCTCGAACGACAGTGTTGATGTATATAATCCTAAAGTAGTGCAAGCATCAATGGGTGCAATATTTAGAGTGAAAATTCATTACGTGGATCTTACAGAATTTCTACCCAAATTTAAACAATCAGAAAACTTCAAAATTTTTGGAACTCTTCTTGATGGAAACAATATATATAATGAGCAACTTAGTAAAAATGGGTTTATTATTATGGGAAGTGAATCGCATGGAATATCTGAATATCTGAGAACTTTTATTAATACAAAGCTTTTTATTCCAAATTTTCCTGAAAATATAAAAACTTCAGAATCACTTAATATTTCAACTGCGACAGCTATTGTTTGTTCAGAGTTCAGAAGAAGATTTTGAATTTCTTATTCAAAATGAAGTGATATCATAAACATTCTCGAATTTAGCTTATCTATAGAATTTGTATATTGCGGATAATCATCTGCCGGATCTGAAGATACTACGTTTAAAATACCCACTGAATATTTTATTTCAATTGAAAACTTAAAATAAGCCAGATAAAAATCCAAACCAGCTCCCATCTCATAATAAACATCAAAAGGCTTTAATTTAATATAAATTTCTTCATCCTCGTTAAACTCCTTGTTTCTTGCCATATCGTTTCTGACATTTACTCCTCCAATTACATATGGTCTTGTATTTGCAATTCTTGTAGATTTGTATTTAAATGTTAAGGGTAAATCAATAAATGTCGATTCAATTTTCATTTCTGAAACTACATTTTGATTATTATCATAAAATAATATTTTGCGCTGACCCAAAGCTATTCCTGGTAAAAATCTAAAATCCAGATGCTTATTAAGTCTAAGATTAGAAACAATACCGACATGAAAACCTGGCACAAGGTCGTTAATTTCGGGAAGTAAAATTGCTGAATCGGCCCCAAATGTATTCATTGACCGGGTTATCTTAAAATCCATTGTATTGAAACCGATTGTGAATCCAAAATGAATTTTTTTATTATCTACATTCTGGTAATTCAATACAATTTCCTTTTGCGCCGAAACATTAATCCAGGCTATCAGAATTAAAATTATGGATAATATTTTCTTCAAAACTGCATTTTAGATTTAAAAAACGACATTTTATTTCATATATTATTTAATGATGAACATCTTTTATTTTATTGCACTGTAAATACATGCAATTCCAAAACTTAATGACTTAAAAGTACAATCTTTAAAGCCAACTTTTTCCAGTTCTTTAATAAATAATTCACGTTTGGGAAATTGATTTACTGATTCCGGTAAATAAGTATATGCAGAAGTATCTTTGGAAATAATTTTACCTAACACAGGCAGGATTACCTTAAAATAAAAATTATAAATCTGTTTAACAGGAAATACCCGTGGCTTTGAAAATTCCAGGATCACTGTTTTGCCACCAGGTTTTAAAACACGATACATTTCAGATACTCCTTTATTCAGATTTTCAAAATTCCTTACTCCAAAAGCAACTGTAATACCATCGAATAAATCATTGCTAAATTCCAGATTCTCAGAATCGCCTGTTTTAAGTTCAATAACATCCTGATAACCTCTTGTTCTGATTTTTTTAATCCCGACATTCAGCATTTGTTCTGAAATATCAATACCTATTATTTTTTTAGGATTAAGCTTTAAAGCAGCAATAGCCAGATCTCCCGTTCCGGAAGCAACATCAAGAATTACGGGATTTGGAGAAATGCCATTCAAGCATCTGATTGCCTTTTTCCTCCAGATTTTGTCAATTCCTAACGAAAGAAAATGATTTAGGAAATCGTAACGCCGGGCAATATTATTGAACATTTGAGCTACCTGCTCCTTTTTGCCCGACTTATTATCTTTATATGGTGTTATCACAAATAAGCAGATTAATCTTCTTTCAGGTGTTTTTCCAATGCACTATCATACAGTTTTTTAATGTCGTTTATAAAACCATACGAATTATCATCAATTCTTAATTCTGATTTTGTAACATGACCCAGAGCCGAAAACGGTATTTTCTTTTCGATCATGTAATCAATAAAATGATCTTCGTTAGAAGGTGATACAGACACTACAACTCTACTCTGTGATTCGCCAAATAAGAAAGCATCTTTTCTGATTTCAGCATCGGGTGTAACGTCAAAGCCAAAACCTTTTACCAGGGTAGATTCGACAAGTGTTACAAATAAACCTCCATCGGCAACATCATGAGCAGATAAAATCAAATTCTTCTTAATTAATCCTTTAACCGCTTCCTGTACATCGTGTTCTTCTTCCATATCGAAATGAGGAACAGGAGATTCTTCAATATTATGAATGTAATTCAAATATTCCGATGAGTTAATATCGTTCCTTGATTTTCCAATCAAATAAATCATATCACCTTTATTTTTAAAGGCAATACTCATTTGATCATTTTTATCTTCAATTAAACCAATCATTCCAATTGTTGGTGTTGGATTTACAGGCTCAATTTTTCCTCCAACCTGCATTTGATTATAGAAACTTACATTACCCCCGGTTACAGGTGTATTGAATTTTTTACATGCATGACTCATACCTTTTATTGCGCCCACAAACTGCCAAAACACTTCAGGATTATACGGATTTCCAAAATTCAGACAATTAGTAACCGCTAAAGGAATCCCCCCCGAGCAAACAATATTTCTTGCTGCTTCTGAAACTGCAATTGCAGTGCCCGTTTCAGGATCTGCTTTTACATACCGTGAGTTACAATCAACAGTCATTGCCAAAGCTCTGTTTGTTCCCTTAATGTTATAGATACCAGCATCGGCCGGGAAATTTGTACTCATATTACCAGTACCAACCATAGTATCATATTGTTCTATCACCCATTTTTTTGATGCAATATTCGGGCTTTGTAATAATTGTAAAGCTGTTTCTTTATAATCTTCAGGTTCTTTTACAGAATCAATATTAAATTTCTGATATTCTTTATAATAGGCAGGTTCTTTATACTCACGTTCGTAAACAGGAGCACCACCACCAAGAACTAAAGTAGATGCAGGAACCTCAGCAACAAGCTCATCGTGCATATAAAAGTAAAGTCTGTCTTCATTAATAACTTCACCTATAATGGCGCAATTCAAATCCCACTTATTAAATATTCTTTCGACAATTTCTTCTTTTCCTTTTTCAACTACAACAAGCATTCTTTCCTGCGATTCAGAAAGTAATATCTCGAAAGGAACCATATCCTGCTGACGTAAAGGAACTTTATCGAGGTTAATTTTCATCCCATGTGCGCCTTTTTCCGACATTTCAGAAGTTGAACAAATAATGCCGGCAGCACCCATGTCCTGCATTCCAACTACAGCACCACTTTTATTCAGCTCTAAAGTTGCCTCCATCAGAAGTTTTTCCATAAACGGATCACCAACCTGAACTGATGGTAAATCCTCTGCAGAATTCTCTGTTAAATCTGCTGAAGCAAATGTAGCTCCATGAATTCCATCCTTGCCTGTTGATGAACCAACTATATAAACAGGATTACCCTCACCTAACGCAATTGCAGAAATCATGTCATTCTTATCCATAATACCCACAGACATTGCATTTACTAAAGGATTGGTATTATAGCATTTATCGAACACTACTTCGCCTCCTAATACAGGAATACCAAATGCGTTTCCGTAATCTCCTATACCTTTAACTACTCCTTTTAAATGCCATTTTGTACGGTCGAGACTTATATCACCAAAACGCAATGAATTTAACTGTGCAACAGGACGAGCTCCCATTGTAAAAATATCACGGTTAATACCACCTACTCCAGTTGCCGCTCCCTGATACGGTTCAACTGCAGAAGGGTGATTATGCGATTCAATTTTAAATGCACAAGCCAAACCTTCACCAATATCAACCAAACCAGCGTTTTCCTGACCTGCCTCTACCAGTAGCTGCTTACCTGTTCGTGGTAAAGTTTTTAACCACTTTATTGAATTTTTATATGACGCGTGCTCCGACCACATTACAGAATAAATACTTAATTCAGTAAAGTTTGGTTTACGTCCTAAATTCTCTTTTATTTTTTCAAATTCTTCAGGTGATAATCCAAGTTGTTCAGCAGTTTTAACAGTGACTTCCATTTTAAAAAACCTTTATAATGATTAATAGTTGTTTAAAAACTTAGCAAATATAACTAGTCTTTACAAGAAAATTCCAAAATTCAAATAACAAATTCTAAATATATTTCAACACCCAAACTCTAATTTTAGCAAACCGCCAAATTTATTAACAATTTATTCCATTCGTTTCATGATTCAGGCATGGATTTGAAACATTTAACAATACTATTTCCTCTTCATTAAAATGAACAAATATCTCATGATTTGGTTAAAAATAAATTTACTTAAATTTAACGTCTCATTTTAAAATAAAAATAATACTTAATACTATGAATAGAATCGCATTAATTACAGGAGCTACATCAGGAATAGGAAGAGCAACAGCTGTAACTCTGTCTCAAAATAATTTTGATATTATTATAACAGGAAGAAGAAAAGAACTTTTAGAAGATCTTGAAAAAGAAATTAAATCAAAATCATCGGGAAAAGTATACGTATTAAGTTTTGATGTTAGAAATAAAGAGGAAGTTGACAAAGCAATTGATAGTTTACCACAAGACTGGCAAGATATTGATGTATTAGTTAATAATGCAGGGCTTGCTGTCGGATTAAATCATATTCAGGAAGGTGTTATTGATGACTGGGAACGAATGATTGACACCAATGTTAAAGGATTGCTTTATGTTTCACGAAAAGTTTCTCCGCGTATGATTAGTAAAAATTACGGACACATTGTTAATATTGGATCAACAGCCGGTAAAGAAGCTTACGAAAAAGGGAATGTTTATTGCGGAACAAAACATGCTGTTGATGCCATTACCAAAGGTATGCGAATTGACATGCTTAAACATAAAATTAAAGTAACCGCAATTAATCCGGGAATGGTTGAAACGGAATTTTCTTTGGTTCGTTTTAAAGGAGATAAAGATAAATCCGATAGTGTTTACAAAGGGTTTACTCCTCTATATGGAAAAGATATTGCTGATGCTATTTTATATGTATTAACACGTCCGGAACATGTTTGCGTAAACGATATGATAATTACAGCCACTGCTCAGGCTAATTCGCTATACAAAATTGTTGATTAATACAAGAGGTTGTCCAAAAAAAGTTCTAAACTGTCATTCCCTTGGAAAAGGGAATCTCTTATTTTACTGTAAAACAATTTAATATGAGATCTCCAATCAAGTTGGAGATGACAAAAAAGACTTTTTTTGGACGCCCTCTTATACTAAAACCGGGTAATATATCCAAAATGAATTTTTGCAGATTGAATCTCAAAAGGGTTATCGAATTGTTTTCCTAAAGCATAACTTATTGAAAAAACACCTGCATTTGTTTCAAAATCTAGTCCAATTCCGAATCCCCACGGGAAATCTTCAGTAATATTCTGTACTACATTTTTATAATAGTAAGCACCATTCCAAAAAATATAGAAAGCAGAGTTTTGCTCAAATAAATATTTTATTTCAACATTTTGAATTGAATAAATTGAAGCAAAAAAGATACTTTCGTCAAAGCCGCGTAATGATTTGGCTCCACCAAAACGATAAAGTTCGTTTTCAAAAAATACAGATTCTTTGTTATCATCTGCAAATTGATCTAAGTATCTGGTAACATTCCCAAAATGAAAAACAAAATTCCTGTATATCGGGAAATAAAGATCGAGATCAAGACCAGCTTCAACTTCCAGTGTTCTATTATCGGTATTCAGGTTTAAGCTATCGACAACATTTTTTGCATCAGTAATATTTTTGAAACCGGCTCCCGCAAATAAATTCAGTTTAACACCTTTTCCCGGATTAAATTTGTAATCCAGCTCATTCAAATAATATGAAGCACCAAAAATATTTGATTTAACATCTGCATAATTAACTGACAAAGCCAGGGCTTCATCATCTCCAATTCTGGCAGAACTTTTATAACGATAATAAGCTTTGATGTAATCATCATAACTTAAAAATAATCGCAAACCAATTCCAGTTTTTAAAGACAGAAATGTGGAATCTTTTTTATACAATCCAAAATCCGCATCCATTCCAAGGTTTGTTTTGAACAAATATGGATACATAAGTCCAACATCAAGCTTTTGTGTTGATGATTCCAATTTTTCCCAGTTCAGTATAATTTCTTCTCCTTTTCCAAACGGGTTTACCAGATTCAAATTTAACTCTCCGGTTATGAGCAACTTACCTGTTTCTTCATTCTCAGGTAAGAATCCAATAATACCATTAAACATATTTGCCTTTTTGTTTTCCAGGTACAGATACAGATCTACTCCCTCATCCCGGAACTCAATTTCCGGTGGCTTTATTTCTGATAAAAATCTTAAATCATTTATCTTTTTAGATATATCATTAATTCTTTTTTGATTAAAAGGCATTCCTGGTTCAATTTGCAATGCTTTTTCTAAATAATCCTTTGATATTTTTGCTTCTCCTTTAACAATAATACTGTCAATCGAATAAAAATCTCCTTTATTAACTTCTAACTTAGCATTAAATACAGAGTCATCTATTTCTAATGATTTTGAATTAACACTTACAAACGGATAACCTGAATTTTCATAAAAAGTCAAAATTTCGTTTTTAATATTCTGTAGTTCGTTTAAATTAACAACTTCGAATTTTTTCTTTATTAAACTAAGTGCATCATATAATTCAGGTTCCAGACCAGATAAATCCAATTTACTCCAATAATATTTTTTTCCCACAAATACTTCTGCAAAAGCATTCCCGGAATCATAACTCACATTATCGATACTCACAGCAAGATAACCTTCGCTACGCAAATCATCTATTAATATTTCCAGGTGATTATGAATTGACGCGCTATCGCCCTGAACGTTTTTATATGAATTTAAAATATGTTCAGGAATATCAGCAGTGTAGTTAATTACCAATTTGTATTCCTGCCCGGTTGCATAACGGCAAAAAAGAATATTGATTAATAAAAAGAATATGTAAAAATATCTTCTCAAAATGTCAGTTTTGAAAACAAATATATACAGATAACTTGTAATTAGTGAGTTTAGTATTCTAAAAGAATGTCATTATTCACTTCGTTCATGAAGTTAATCTCCGGCAAACGAGATTCCCGTCTGCACGGGAATGACACAAAGCGTGCCCGAAAACAAAAAAAAGTCATACTTCGCCATCCCGATAAATATCTGAACAGCATGACTTACTGTAAAATATATAATTCAGAATATTCGTAAGAAGTGAAAAAATCGTACTTTGATTTGTCATTCTGAGCCTGTGGAAGAACCGAGCAATGCGGTTCAACGATGTTAATCTCAAAGCACGACCATATCATATTATTTTATTTAGAACCCGGAATTTCTAATTCGTAATTAATTATTCATTTTTAATTATTAAAGAATCCCTGATCTTTAAGTACTTTCAAAAACACATTTGAGAAATGCAGGTTATCTGCTTTCTTGTAACGATTATCAGTAAAAACCTGCGCTAAAGTTTCTTTCTGGTTTTCTTCCAATAACTCCCTGGTCGATTCCAGTGATTCTTTTTCAGCGTAGATTCTATCAATATCTTCTTTAGTATAATCTTTATATGTTTCGTAATGCACAACACCTTCCAAAGGCAAACGATCTGTTAACCCCGGATTTTCGTCTGCATATCCTACAACAACAGTTGTAATTGGTATTACACCTTTCGGTAGGTTCAGAATTTCAATAATTTTATCGGCAGTATACGTTGTTGTTCCTAGGTAACAAATTCCCAATCCTTTATCTTCGGCTGCTATACTACAATTCTGCGCAACAAGCATAGCATCAATTACAGCATTCGTAAACCATAAAAAATTATCGTAACCCGGCTTAGCATTTCGTTGTTCGCACCATTTATTAAAACGATTAATATCAGCACAAAAAGTTAATAAAACAGGAGCCTGTGTAGCCATTGGTTGATTAAAATGTGTAGGTGACAATTTCTTTTTCATTTCCTCATCACGCGTAACAATAATAGAATAAACCTGCATGTTACCTGTAGTTGATGCACGTGTTCCTGCTTCCAGAATTTCCTGTAAATCTTTTTCTGAAACAGGAGTGCTTTTATATTTACGTATGGATTTGTGATTGAATATGGTGTCAAGCATTTTGATATATTTTAGATAATTAGTTTTTAATATATTTAAAAATCCAAAAAATCTTTTCGAAAAAATAAGTAAATGTCATTCTGAGTTTATCGAAGAATCTATTAGTTTAAAAAGAGATATTTCGGCAGGCTCAATATGACCAATCTTTTTTATTCTTTACTTTTCAAAAAGATTTTTTTCTTCATCCTGCAATATTACAAAAAAGCTTAAAGAACTCAGATGACAGAAGTCAGTTTTTGTTTTTTAAAATATGAGATGTTAGATTTCAAATTAACTGTCATCCTGAGCTTGTCGAAGGGTGATCAATCAGTTGCCATATTTCGACAGGCTCAATATGACAGAAAACTTTCAATTATCAACTATGAGTTAATAAATTATTTATAAACTCTGGCATATTTTTCTGTTTTAACATCAATTAACATTATATATATCTAATTAAAATTCAATTAACAATGTGTTAATAAAAATGAGATTTAAAATCTTGGGATTCTGAAAATTTAATAATAACTTGACAACCCTTTTCCCGAATAATTAAATTAGGGAATTAGTATTGAAAATAAATTAACACAATACAAACCTAAAATTATTATTATTATGAAAAAAAATTTACTTAAAATTTTATTGACCTTCTTTATTGCATTAAGCATAGGGTGGGTTAATGGACAAACAACAATTCTCCAGGAGAGCTTTGAAACTGATGGCCACGGAACTAGATATACGGCTTCATCATCTGGTGGATTTAATGACGGAACTAGCGACCATTTCAACAGAACAGATGGTTCAGATATATCTAATGTAACGGGAGCGTATACTGCGTTTGACGGCACCTATTTTTGGGGAGCAGAAGATACGGACGATGGTGGAGGAGATGCTTCTAAAGAACAAACTATTGTATTTAATACAATTGATATCTCTGGTTATACAAGTATAACTCTAAAAGGATTATTTGGAGCTGGTAACGAAAACGGACCAGGATCTTCTGCTTATGATATTGCTGATTACATTAAAGTAGTTTATAGTATAAATGGTGGTGCTGAACAAAATGGAATCTGGTTTAGCTATGAAAGAACTGCGGATGATTATAATGAACCTATTGGACTTGATGCAGATTTTGACGGTGAAGCTGATGTAAATGGCACAAATAGGCTCGGAACTGCAATGCAAGAGTTCTCTTGTAATATTCCAGACGGATCTACCTTAGATTTAACTATTAAAGTATACATGGATGGAGCTAGTGAAGAGATTGGATTTGACAATATTAGAGTGACAGGTGAAGTGCCTGTTCTACCTGCAACTTTTGATCCTGCTGATGGTGAAACATTTATTGCTATTGACAAAACGATAACCATTACATTCGATGAAAAAATTTACAAATCGGATGGAACAACTGAAATAGTTGATGGTGATTTATCTACTTTAATTACATTCAAAGAAACAGATGCTGCTGGAGCAGACGTTCCTGCAACTATGACATATAGCAATGCTGACCCATTCGTAATTACAATAGATCCTACAAGTAATTTAACAAATAGTACTGATTATTATGTTGAATTTGGCCCAGTATACAATAGTTCTGGTGAAGTAAATACAAGCGTAAATAACACTACATTTACAACTATTCCTACAAATTACATACAATTAACCAACCCAGTTGGTGGAGAGAAATATTATGCAGGAGATGAGGTTACAGTTACATGGGGGCATGCAAATGTTACTACTGTTGATATTTTTGCATTTGTTCCTGCAAATGATGCATGGGAATTAATGGTTGATGATACTCCATGCGACGGAACAGAAGCATTTACAATTCCTTCTGATGCTGGTTATAGTGACTTATATAAGATTGCTGTAATGGATATTTCCGATACAACCGTTATGGACTCAAGTCTTGTTTTAACTGTAGTTTCTACTCCAACTATTAACGATATTCAATCAGATAACGATGGAGATTTATCTAATTATGATGGACATATAGTAATAACATCAGGAATTGTAACTGCTATTGATGGTGGAAATTATTTTATTCAGGATGGAACCGGAGAATGGAACGGAATTCAGGTAAATGATGGAACAAACACACCTGCTATTGGTGATAGTATTACAATTGAAGCTTCAGTTGAAGAAGACTATGATTTAACAAGATTAAATTCGGTTACCTCGTATACTCTTAATAATTCAGGAAATACATTGCCGGATGCATCTGTAATAACTACAGTAACATTAGGAGAGTCATATGAAGGAGTTTTAGTAAAAATTATTGATGCAGAAGTTACTAATCCTGATGCAAGTTTTGGACAATATGAAATAAATGATGGTAGTGGAGCGCTTTTAACGGATGATGATATATACGCTTATGCACCAGTTGCAAATGATGATATAACTATAACTGGTATAGGGCATTACTCGTACAGTGAACGTAAACTATTAGCAAGAGATGCAGATGATATTTTATCTGCCACTGATACAGTTGGTTCAGCTGTTTATGCTGTTGATCAGGGATTATTAGAAATAACAGATATTCCATTTAGTACTTCATTGGTTGTCTTTAAAAATAATATGGAAGAAGCTGATACTGCTACATTTAATGTTTTTGATGCGGACGGAACAACTCCTGCAGGCACATTAGATGATACAAAATTATTAATTGTAACAGCTGCTGATGGTATAACATCTTCAACTTACACAATTACCCGAAATGCTGTTTTAACAGATGCTACGGTAACATCAAGCGTTTATACAGTAGACGATGGTCTGGAAACTATTACAGATGTTCCAAATGGAACTGATTTAGCCACATTCCAGCTTAATATTACTCCACCTGAACAAGGAAGTTTTGTAGTTTATGAAGCAGACGGGACAACTCCTGCTGGTGATTTAGCAACAGGTTATAAACTTATTGGTACAGCCGAAGATGGTATAACTGAAAAAACTTATGTTATTACTGTTAGTGATATAGTTCCGGATACAGATTCGGAAGTAGTAGATCCTACTACACAAGTAGCAACGGCTACTGTTGCTGTTGTGGATGGTGACGAAGATGCTGAAGCGTTTGAAGTGTTCTCATTCGACATTAACGATGCAGGTACTGCAGACGGTATAGACACAAAAGTAAGCCAGATAGTTCTTTTCTATGGTCCGAATATGACAATTGATTTTGATACTGAAATTGACAGCGGATACTTTGAAGTTGATGGCGTTCCTGTTGAATTAGTAGGAGAACCTGTATTTGGTGTAGATTCAGTTGCATTCCCAATTGCCGACGAAGAAATTTCTGTTACTGACGGAGGAAGTGTAAATGTAATATTATACCTGATTCTTCAACCAACAGTTGCTGATGGTAAGATAATTCAGTTCTTTGTTGATGCTGATCAGCATGGTTTTGAAACTAAAGGAATTACTTCAGAATTTGTAAGTACTTTTTCTGCAGATGTTGTAGGAAATGATATTACAATTGATGTTTTAGCAACTGATCTTAATTTCTCTACTCAACCAACAAATGTTTATATTGGAGATGCAATTACTCCTGCAGTTGTTGTTGAAGCAGTTGATGCAAACGGAAATATTGATACTGATTATGTTACAGATATCTCAATTACTGCCGCCGGTGCAACTTTAGATGGTACTCCGGTTGCTGAAACTCCAACTGCTGGTGTTGCAACATTTGATGCTTTATCGTTTTCAGCTGAAGGAACAGGAACAACATTGACAGCAGCCAGTGGAACATTAAATTCTGAAATTAGTTCTACATTTAATGTATCAGAAGTAGCAACAACAGATTTATTTATTTCTGAAATAATAGAACCTGATGGAGGTAATAATAAGGCAATTGAAATTTACAACCCTACTGATAGCGATGTAGATTTAAGTGCCTATTCAATAAAATACTCTAACAATGGAGGAGGATGGGGAACTGTTTCAGATGCTGCTGATACAAGAGCTGTACTTCCATTATCAGGAACTCTGACTTCAAAAGATGTATATGTAATTATCAATGAGGAAGCTGATGCAGGAAATACTCTTCATACAGAAGCAGATTTAAAAATCACAGCCGATTATTCTACACCGGATGCATGTGACGGATGTAATGTCACTTCATTTAATGGTAATGATGCCGTTGGTTTATTCAAAGATGATGTATTAATTGATGCTTTTGGGGAGCCTTTATCCGATGCAACTATAAGTGTTGCCGGAAATAGTACAGGTGGACAAAATCATACAATACTAAGAAAAGCAGGCATTGTTATAGGTAATACAGATTGGACAGCTTCTTCCGGAACAAATGAAACTGATTCTGAGTGGACCGTGGAAGATGCAAATTATTTTGATGATCTTGGATCTTATCTGGACAATTTAAGTACTGAAGCATTTGTAACATCAACTGAATACACTGTTGATGATGGTGCAAAAACTATTACAGACGTACCGGCAGGTGAAACTCTTGCTGATTTTGAATCAAATCTTACACCTGCTTCAGGTGCTGATTTTGAAACTTATGAAGCTGACGGATCGACTGTTGCTACTGATCTTGCAAGTGATTATAAAGTAATTGTTACAGCAGAGGATGGTACAACAACAAAAACGTATACTGTTACAGTACTTTCTTCAACAGGAATAAGTGACGTTACTGCAAACTATAAACTATATCCAAATCCAAGTAACGGATTATTTAAACTTGAATTAAACAATACAGATAAAGAAAAGTTCTTTGTTGAAGTTTATGATATAATTGGAATAATGGTTTATAAGGCAAGAGTCTCTGAAAATATAACAACTATTGACCTTACACAAATGAATGCTGGTATTTATTATGTAAGTATTAACAATGGAGATAACAGAAAAGTTTCTAAAATTATTATTAAATAAATTTAGAACAAGCTCTTATAAATAAAAAAGCGGCCGGTTGGCCGCTTTTTTTTATATTAAATTTCATTATGATTATTTTCTTCAATTAAAAAGATTTAACTTTAATTTTTAACCTTGCTTTTAATTTAAATGTTCGAGAAGTTCCTGCATCAAACTCCCTTTTTCCGGTTTGTTGTTCCCTTTATTTTGGGAATACTTATCCAGATTAATTTCCCTGTCAACAGTTTTCTGATATTCATTATACTATCCATATTTTTTACATTTACACTTTTATTTTCAGTTTTAAAGCTTAACATAAATTATTTGTTAAATAAAGTTCAGGGGATATTTATTTTTATTTTCTTAATTCTTTCCGGAATTCAGTTAGTAAGCATTACACAGCACAATAAATTTAGTTTTAGTAAAGATGAACAAACATTTATAGCAACAATTGTTGAACAACCTAAAGAAACAGAGAACTCTGTTAAAGTAATTTTAAAACTGAACTCATTAAAAGACTCTGTTAACTGGTTTACAAACAGCTCACAAATAATATGTTATTTTCAGAAAGACACGAACGCTCTTAAGTTAAATTATGGGGATCAGGTATTAGCAAAAGCATATATCAACGAGGTCACAAGTAATGGAAATCCATATGAGTTCAACTATAAAAAATATCTTAAATACAAAGAAATTTATTATCAGACTTATATAAAATCCGACAGCTATAAGATTATTGCACATGAAAAAGGAGGTAAAATTTTTCAATATTCACATAAAGCACAACAGGTTTTATTAAACATTTATAAAAGCAGAAATATTTCCGGAGATGAGTTTGCTGTTTTATCTGCACTGACTCTGGGCTATAAAAACGAATTAACCCCTGAGCTAAAAGAAAGTTTTTCTGCAAGCGGTGCAATGCACATACTTGCCGTTTCCGGTCTGCACGTTGGAATTATATTTATAATATTATGTAAAATCCTGTTTTTTCTTCAAAGAAATAAATATGGTAAAATTATACAATCAGTAATTATTATAATCGTTCTGTTTTTTTATGCATTTCTAACAGGGCTCTCAGATTCCGTTTTCAGAGCAACTATAATGTTTACATTTGTTTGTATGGGAAGAATGTTTGACAGGCAAATAAACATTTACAATACAATTTCTGCCTCAGCATTTTTACTACTAATAATAAATCCATATTCAATAATGAATGTTGGTTTTCAGTTATCATATGCAGCAGTTATTAGTATTGTATTTTTTCAGCCAAAAATCTACTCTTTAATCAATTTTAAACATAAGATACCCGATTATATCTGGCAATTGATTACCGTTGCAATTGCTGCTCAAATTGGTACATTTCCAATCACAATACACTATTTTAACCAGTTTCCATTGTATTTTATTCTATCTAATATTATTATAATACCTATAGCCATAATTGTTATCTACGGAGCAATTTTATTATTTGCATTTTCTTTTTCAGAATTCCTTTCAGCATACATATCAAAAGGCCTGTACTATGTTACACTCCTGTTAAATAACAATGTAAACTTTATTGAACAATTACCTTTTTCAAAAATTGAAAATATTTTAATTGACGGGAACGAAGTTATAATACTGCTATTTCTGGTATTATTCATGTCTTTTTTTATGATTACAAAACGATATCATTTTCTAAAAGCTTCAGTTTGGATTTTAATAGGGTGTATTAGCTACAATATTGTAATGAACTATAAAATATCACAGAATACAGTATTTGTTGTTCATAATATAAAGGGACTTACTGCAATTAATATGATTAATGGCAATAATTCCTGTTTTTTGTGTGATTCAGATGTTGACATTGCCACAGACAATATCGCTTACAGTGTATCACCGTTATGGAGAAAGCAAAAAATAAAAAAAATTAATCCCTATGAACCAAATACCAGCGATAAGTATTTTACTTCATTCACATTTGGAGATAAAAAAATACTGCATTTAAAAAACAATAATATTTTAAGTTTCAGATCATTAACAAAAATAAAAATCAATTATATAATATTATCGGAAAATACAGATATAAATATTTCGGAGCTAATATCATATTTCGAATTCGATAACATTATCTTTGATTCATCCAATTCATTTTACAAAATCAGGAATTGGAAAAAGGAATGTGATAACTTTGATATTAAATTTCATAATGTTGCTGAAAATGGTGCATTTGTAAGATATCTTTAAGTATAAATATGATCAGTTTATAAAAAAAATACATTATTAATAGAAATTTCGGGTTAGAATATTTTACTTTGCTCTTTATTATTGAGCATCATTTAAAGAAAGTCTATTTCAGAAATTTTTAAATTAACAGAATGAAAATTATTGTTGCCGGAGCCGGAGAAGTAGGAACACATCTGGCAAAAATGTTAAGCAGTGAATTTCACGACATCATAGTTATTGACCCTGACGAGGAAAGTCTAAAAAATATTGATTCCAATGTTGATTTACTTACTATTTTAGGCTCAGCTACTTCGGTTGAAACATTAAAAGATGCAAAAGTAAAAAAAGCTGATTTGTTTATTGCTGCTACACATTCTGAAGAAACAAACATTACTGCTTCAATAATTGCAAAAAAGCTTGGAGCTAAAAAAACAATTGCACGGGTTGATAATAACGAATATATTGAACCTGAGAACATATCTCACTTTACCAGTTTAGGTATTGATTATCTAATATATCCTGAAAGAATTGCAGCTAAAGAAGTTGTTGATTTACTTGGTCACGCTGAGATTTTTGAATCAGTTGATTTTTCAGGAGGTAAGTTGTCACTATATGTTGTAAAGCTTAATGAAAATGCACCTGTACTAAATCAATCATTGAGTGAAATTGCCGCTATAAAAGAAATTGAATTCAGAGCAGTAGCTATAACGCGAAAAGGGAAAACTATTATTCCTGGAGGAAACGACCAGTTTCAGTTAAATGATCTTGCCTATGTTGTTACAAATAAAGCCGGTATTAAAGATGTATTGAAATACTCAGGAAAGAAAAAAATTGATATTAAAGATGTAATGATTCTTGGGGGAAGTCGCATAGGTAAACGAACTGCAAAATCGCTTGAAAACAGATTTAATATTAAGCTGATTGAAATCAACAAAGAAAAAAGTATCAAACTTGCCGACTATCTTCAAAACACACTGGTTGTTAACGGAGATGGAAGAAATATTGATCTTTTAAATGAAGAAGGATTAAGCAAGATGGATACTTTTATTGCTGTTACCGGAAATTCCGAAACCAATATATTATCATGTATTCTGGCCAAAAAAATGGGTGTTAAAAAAACTATAGCCGAAATAGAGAACATTGATTATATTGATTTGGGAGAAAGCATGGGTATTGATACAATCATTAATAAAAAACTTATTACTGCAAGCAGAATATTTAAATTTACATTAAGTGCCGAAGTTGAAACCATGAAATGCTTAACGGGTTCGGATGCTGATGTTCTGGAATTTGTCGCAAAACAAAATTCAAAAATAACCAAAGGAAACTTAAGGGAAATTGATTTCCCGAAAGATGCAATTGTCGGTGGTGTTATCAGAGGCGAAAAAGCATTTATTGCAAAAGGAAATACACAAATAAATCCTGAAGACAGAGTCGTTGTATTTGCGCTGCCTTCTGCTGTAAAAAAACTGGATAACTTTTTTAATTAAAAATGATAAACAGAAAGATCATTTTCCAGGTTATGGGATTACTTCTTTTGATAGAAGGATTCTTCCTTGGAATATCTTCGGTTGTAAGTTTGTATTACGGTCAGTCTGATTTTTTTGCATTAATTATAACAACCGGTATCTGTATTGTTACCGGCATTTTATTACGATTAGCCGCTGGTAATGCGGAAAAATATATTAATAAACGCGAAGGGTACATTATTGTAAGCCTTGTATGGGTAGTTTTTTCATTGTTTGGAGCATTACCTTTTGTTATAAGTGGCGCAATTCCATCTTATACTGATGCTTTTTTTGAAACAATTTCTGGATTTACGACAACCGGAGCATCAATTTTAAATGATATTGAAGCTATGCCGAAAGGTTTGTTATTCTGGAGAAGTTTAACACAATGGCTTGGCGGTATGGGTATTATTGTTCTTTCAATTGCAATACTTCCAATGTTTGGTATCGGAGGAATGCAATTGTTCATTGCAGAAGTGCCTGGTCCCACTCCTGACAAGCTTCATCCAAGGGTAAAAGAAACTGCCAAAAGACTTTGGGGTATTTATATATTATTTACGGTTGCAGAAATAATATTGTTGAAAATTGGGGGAATGAACTGGTTCGATGCTGTTAACCATTCATTTACAACAATGGCTACAGGAGGATATTCTACAAAACAAGCCAGCATTGCACATTACGACTCTCCTTTTATTCATTATGTAATTATTGTTTTCATGTTTCTTGCCGGTACTAATTTTACACTATCATATTTTGCACTGCATTTAAAATTTGGAAAAGTATTTAAAAATGAAGAGTTCAGATATTACCTTGGATTTGTAGTTTTATTTACTGTGGCTATATCAATTGTCCTTTGGCATTATGAAGGATATAATCCTGAGAAATCATTCCGTGACTCGCTTTTCCAGGTTGTTTCAATTTTAACGACGACAGGTTTTGCAACAGTTGATTACATGCAATGGATGCCATTTGTTGTTGTTATGATTTTTGCGCTGATGTTTTTTGGAGGTTCTGCCGGATCAACAGGTGGTAGTATTAAAATTGTAAGGGTAACTCTTTTACTAAAAAACAGTTATCAGGAACTAAAAAGAATTATTCATCCAAATGCTGTTATTCCGGTACGAATAAATGGCAAAAGTGTTCCTGCTCAAATTATTTCAAATATCCTTGCTTTTGTTGTGTTTTATATGATGATATCAATCATAAGTACAATCATTATATCATCTCTGGGATACGATGTGGAAACGTCTCTCGGTGCAGTTGCAGCAACGTTGGGTAATATTGGTCCTGGAATTGGAATGGTTGGACCCGCGGAAAATTATTCTCATATACCTGTTTTTGGTAAATGGTTTTTATCATTTCTGATGTTAATTGGCAGATTAGAGTTATTTACAGTATTAGTATTATTTTCACCAGCATTCTGGAAAAAATAACAACCAGTTTCTAACAAACTTCAGTTTTTTTATTGTCCTAAAATCATTAATTTCATACCCGGTCATCCAAAGTAATAATTATGAATCAAACTGATAAAATGAATCGCTTAAAACACTATTTCGCAGATTGGGATTTATATGAAAAATTATGGTTGTCGTTGTTTACAATTATAATTGTTAGCCTTTCTGTTTATTGGAAGGATTCTTTCGTTGGAGTTGTTGCTTCACTTACAGGAATATGGTGCGTAGTTCTTGTTGCTAAGGGTAAAATCGCAAACTATTATTTTGGAATAATAAGCGTAATAGCGTATGCATATGTTGCATTTAGTAGTCAATATTATGGTGAAGTTATGCTAAATATGATCTACTTTTTGCCAATGCAGTTTGTTGGAATTTATTTATGGAGAAAACGTACAGTTTCAAAGAAAAAAAATAATATCAGGGTTAGATATATGACAAATAAACAAAGAATATTATGGTTTTTGGTAACAATTGCCGGAACAATCCTGTATGGTTATTTTTTAAAGTACTTAGGAGGAAATTTACCATTTATTGATTCATCTTCAACGGTAATGTCGGTTATTGCAATGATTTTAATGGTATTTGTTTTTGTGGAACAATGGGTTCTGTGGATTTTAGTCGATATTGTGTCCGTAATTATGTGGTTTACAGTATTAATTAATGGCGGAAATGATGTAGCAGTTTTAGTAATGTGGATAGCATTTTTGGCAAATGCAATTTATGGATTGTATAACTGGATAAAGCTCGAAAAGAAAATGAGTTAAGATAAGTGATAAAAAACCGGAATACTATTTTAGTTTCTATCTGAGAATGAATTCCAAACTCAAATCCAAATATTCAGAGCTAGAATTCCAGCTCCTCTGGTCCCTGACGAATAATTTCAAAACTTTCTCCGGTACAATCAACAACGGTTGAAGCTTCATTCTTACCGTATCCGCCATCAATAACAAAATCAACCAGATGCTCATATTTTTCATGTATCAGCTCAGGATCTGTCATATATTCAATAATTTCATCCTCATCATGTAATGATGTTGTCATAATTGGATTTCCCAAACGATTAACCAATTCCATGGCAATATTATTATCGGGAATTCTTATTCCTACAGTTTTCTTTTTTGACTTATGAAATTTCGGAACGCTATTGTTTGCATTCAGAATAAATGTAAATGGTCCGGGAAGATTATGTTTTAGCAATTTAAATGTAGGATTATTTATGTGTAGAGTGAACTGTGATACCTGGCTAATATCATTGCACACTAAAGAAAAATTCTCCTTTAAAGCATTTTTACCTTTAATTCTTACAATCCGGTCAAATGCCTTAGGACTATTAATATTCCATGCAAGACCATAAACAGTATCTGTTGGATAAATAATCAATCCGTCATTTTTCAATGCCTCAACCGCCAATGCGATTTCCCTTTGATTAGGATTGTCCGGATGTATATGCAATAACATAATAAAATACTAATTCAGTAACGGGTGCAAATGTAATAAACTATTATTAAGTTTATCCTGATCTGTGCTAAAAACATGTACAAATAAAAAAGGTTGTCATCCCGTCCCGATAGCTATCGGGATTGGGAGGCAACCCTTTTTTTATACTTTTAACTTGTTATTTATCCGTTAACTTTTTTGTAATCAGCAAGAAACTTTTCCAGACCAATATCTGTTAAAGGGTGATTTGCAAGACCTAATATTGCACTTAGCGGACAGGTAGCAACATCGGCTCCCACTTCCATACACTGAATAATATGCATTGTATGACGAATAGAAGCAGCAAGAACCTGTGTTTCAAATCCGTAGTAACTATTCATTTCAACTATCTGAGCTATAAGCTCAACGCCATCTGTAGAAACATCATCCAATCTACCAATAAAAGGTGAAACATAAGTTGCTCCGGCCTTAGCAGCTAGTAGCGCCTGACCAACAGAAAAAACCAAAGTACAGTTCGTTTTAATTCCCTTTTCTGTTAAGTATTTTATAGCTTTTATTCCTTCTTTTATCATTGGAATTTTAACAACTATCTGTGGGTGCAATGCAGCAAGTTTTTCACCCTCCTTAATCATTCCTTCAAAATCTGTTGATATTACTTCAGCACTTACATCCCCATCTACAATTTCACAAATTTTCTTATAATGATTTATAATATTTTCTTCTCCACTTATGCCTTCTTTAGCCATTAAAGACGGGTTTGTTGTTACACCATCCAAAACGCCTAAATCCTGTGCTTCTTTGATCTGATCTATATTTGCCGTGTCAATAAAAAATTTCATAGTATATTATATTTAATTAATAATCAAAATCCGATGCGAAAATAAAGCATTTTTTCGACTATAAAAATTTTATATAATAACAGATTAAAAATAAATGGTGAGATTATACATCAAACAATTTTATCAGTAAAAGATATGCTTTCCCACGAATATGGAGATTGTCACTTTGCCTGTTTCCTGCTACATTTAAAACCCCGATTTTGTTTTCTACTAACCACCTTCTGAATTTATATCCGGCATTTATGGTTGAATCATCATTTACTATTAAAAAGGGTTTTGAAAATTGATTGCAAAATCTTATTGTTTCTTCCGTTCCCTCATTCAATTCTTTTTCATCCTTAATTACCAATGTACCATCAGATTCTAAAACATTTTTTCTGGTTCTGTCTTCATAATTCTCGCTTTCTAATTCTATTAATGGGTATTTAAAAGGAATCGTTCCCTTTTCACTTAATCTACCTTTTGGGCAATATCCTCCACACTCAAAGTTATTATCGAGTGCAAAATCCAATGCTCCCTGATCAACTCCTGTTTGTCCTCCTGATATTATTTTGGGTTTTTTCATTTTATTTATCCTTTAATATTGTGTAAACCCCATATTTTCTACAATATCTGTAAAACCAGCTATATTCAATATCAATATTAAGTTCTCTGTTTACTTTTTTCTGTAATTGCTCAATTGTTTTAATGCTTTTAGCCGATGCCATCCTCTTTATTCTGCTTTTGTACGGATGCAACTTTGATTTTCTTCGTTCAGAGTATTTAAATTGAAGTAAACCACTAATTCCTTTTTTTAAAAATATTTTTGTCCAGTCAGCTATTGTATCTTCATGAATACCTAACAACTGTGTTATATTAATGTTCTTTTGACCTTCGTTTTTAAGCAATATGCAATAAGCACGTTTAAGGACATTCTTCCTGTTTTGGTTCTCACGCACAATCTTCCTTAGTTCAGTTTCTTCAGTTTCCGTTAATATCACCTTGTAGCTCATGCATTAAAAATTTACACCAAAATACAAAAACGGTATTTAAAACACAAGTTTAAACATAAAAACATTGTTGATTTACAGCACCTAAACCTAATATTTATGTTGATTACGAACAAAAAAAGAAAAAAACTTCAGAATAAAATAAAAGAATTACGGAAAGTAAAAAAAGCGGGCAAGCTACTTACATCGCACCGCTACAACCGTCTACCCTTGCTACCTTCCGGTCCTGGGGGGATTCAACAGGAGCTGGTCGTATAAGACTTGCCCGGGGCACAAAAGTAACAATTTCCTAAATATTTTCAAATAATTGAATCTTTATTTATGTAAAAACTGATATATTTGTTTACATAAAAACTAAACTCTAAAGAAACATGGAAAAAAAATCATCATTCCGGAAAGCAATTCTTACCAATGGGCTAATGCTGGGACTTGCTCTTATAATATACTCAGTGCTTTTATATATTTTCGATTTAAATCTGAATAAATCATTGGGTTATGTTTCTTATATTATTATTCTTGCGGGTCTGATATTTTGGACTAAATCATATCGTGATAATAATATGAATGGCTTTATTACATATGGTCAGGCATTAGGCTTTGGAACTATGATAGTTATTGTCGCTGCTGTTCTTAGCGCAATTTATACTTATTTGTTTGTTACGGTAATTGACCCTGACATAATTGACAAAATACTCGCTATAAGTGAAGAAGAAATGTTAAAAAAAGGGATGTCTGATGATCAGGTTGAAATGGCACAGTCTTTTTCTAAAAAATTTATGTCTCCGGTTGTAATGTCGATATCAGGATTTATCGGAACATCAATTTTAGGATTCATTTTATCTCTGATAACATCTGCTTTTCTTAAAAAAGAAGGAGATCCATACCAGGAAGCAATGCAGGATATTGAAGAATAAATTGATATAAGTTGATATATTAAGCTTGTTGAAAATAATTACAGTATTTTTGACAAGCTTTTAATAATTTAAAAATGGATTTATCAATTGTAGTACCCTTATTTAATGAAGAAGAATCATTATCTGAACTTTTAAAGTGGATAAAACAGGTTCTGGATAAAAACAACTTTACCTTTGAAGTTGTATTGGTTGATGATGGAAGTAAGGATAATTCGTGGAAAGTTGTAAACAACTTAAAGGTTGAGTACCCGTTTATTAAGGCTGTTAAATTTCGAAGGAATTACGGAAAATCTGCCGCACTACATACAGGATTTAGGGAAGCACAGGGTGATGTAATAGTTACAATTGATGCAGATTTACAGGATAGTCCTGAAGAAATACCTGAACTATATCGTATGATAATGAAAGATGGTTACGATCTTGTTTCCGGATGGAAGAAAAAAAGACACGATCCGTTTTCAAAACGATTCCCTAGTAAAATTTACAATCGTTTAGTCCGGATTGTTACCGGGATTAAACTACATGATTTTAATTGTGGACTAAAAGCGTATAGTCACGAAGTTGTTAAAAGCATTGAAGTTTATGGCGATATGCACCGTTACATGCCGGTTTTAGCCAAAGCTGCCGGATTTAAGAAAATTGGCGAAAAAGTGGTTCAGCATCAGGCAAGAAAATTCGGGGTTTCTAAATTTGGTTTTGGCAGAGCTCGTGGAATGTTTGACCTATTAACAATTTCATTTATTTCCAGATTTGGGAAAAAACCTATGCAATTTTTCGGGACTTTAGGAACGTTAATGTTTTTTGCCGGATTAATTGCTGCAGGCTGGTTAGGTGCCGAAAAACTAATTTCTATGTGGAAAGGAATAAGAGCTCCATTAGTAACATCAAGCCCTTATTTTTACATATCATTAACCGCAATGATTATTGGTACACAATTATTTCTTATCGGATTTCTAGGAGAACTGGTATCAAGAAGTTCAAGTGACAGAAATAATTATGAAATTGAAGATAAGATTTAAAACAACAGTAATTTACTTATAATTAACCGTTTCACTTCATAGATTCCGCAACAAGTGCGGAATGACTACAAAATACAAGTCTTATTTATAGAAGTTTTTCCTGTAGGCATGAAATTCATCCTGCCTCAGGATAATTCTTTTAAAAAACGATTTAATAAAGCCAAATCCGTATGCAAGCAATTGAATAAAGCTTGAAATAACGGATAAAAATGCCACTTTAAAATTCTTGTTTAAGCGAAGTGAATCAAAAAAGATTACTACAATAAAAAACCCGATTGGAATTAAAAAATAAATACTTAATACACATAGAGCCAACAATAAAAACAATCCTAAAGTAAAACCTGTCGGTAAAAAATGCACCAATTTTAGTGATTTTGGATGTCGTTTGAATAAATTAATTCGTGCAATTCCAGAATTAAAAACCTGTTTAAAGAATTTTTTATAATCAACTCTTCTTTTATGATAAACTGCAGCTTCCTTAATTAAAGTTGTTGTAAAACCATTTTCAATAATTCGCAAACTCATATCTACATCTTCACCAAAACGCATTTTTGAGAATCCTTTAGTATTTTCATAAACTTTTTTTGAAAATCCCATATTAAAACTTCTGGGATGAAACTTCTTTTCATTTTTCATGCCTCCACGAATTCCGCCTGTAGTAAAAAATGATGTCATTGAATAGTTAATTGATTTCTGAACAGCAGAAAAATCAGGATGCGCCATATCAGGGCCACCATAAGCATCAACAGGCTTTTCGGATAAACGCTTATTTACAATTTCAAAATATCGGTCAGGGATAATACAATCACTATCGAAAAAAACATGATAATCGCCCTGTGCACGTTCTGACCCATAATTCCTTGACTGACCAGGTCCTGAATTTGATTTAAAAAAGTATTTTATGTCAAGATCTTTTTCAAATTGCTGAACTATAGTATCACTTTTTAAAGTCGATCCATCCTCAACAATAATAACTTCAAAGTTCTGAAAGGTTTGTTTATTTAAACTTTCCAATAATTCTTTTAATTCATCAGGTCTGTTATATACAGGAACAATTACACTAAACTTAATCATGTCTATCTTAGATATTTATCTTTTAAAAGAGCAATAACATTTTTATCAATGGGAAAAGTTAATTCATTTTCATGGGTATTTTCAAGTTTAATCCAACGAAAAGACTGTGCTCCGTTTTCTTCATGCTTAAAATCAAAGGGTTTGCCAGATATTTTAAATTTAACAGGACTTGTAAATTCAGCTAAATAATATATACTTAACAACTGAGCATCATTGTAAAACTGAGCCTGCTGGAAAAAATCAGTCGTATAAAAATGTTCCAGTATTTTTATTTCCTGACCAAACTCCTCAACAGCTTCCCTTTTAAGGCAATCAACCGGACCTTCACCAAAATGCATTCCTCCACCGGGAAATTTTGTCATTTTCATATTCATTTGAAATTCATCACTAATCAAAACTTCTTTATCTGCATTTAATATTATTGCGTAAACCCTGATAATATATCTGTTAATGTTTTTATCCATTTTAAACTTCTGATCTTATAAAATCTGTAATTTCTTTGTAATTATCCGGATTAAACCATTTTATATCCTTATCCCGTGCAAACCACGAAATTTGCCTTTTAGCATAATGCCGTGAATTTCTTTTAATTAATTCAATGGCCTTTTCCTGTGTAATAGTATTGTCAAAGTAATCGAATAATTCTTTATATCCGACAGTATTAAGAGAATTTAAATCCCTGTCTTTGTAATATCTTTCAGCTTCATCGACCAAACCATCATTTATCATCTGATCAACTCTTAAATTTATTCTCTCATAAAGCTCTGGTCTGTCTCTTTTCAATCCAATCTTAATTATATTAAAATCACGTTCTTTTTTATTTCCCATTAAAAAAGAAGAATAAGGTTTACCTGTCTGTAATGACACTTCTAAAGCTTTAAGAATTCTTTTTGCATTTTTTAAATCAATCTTTTTATATGATTCCGGATCTATCATTTTTAAATATAAACGAAGACTATCTATCCCTTCCTTCTCGTATTTTTCAATTAAATCATTTCTGATTTCCATATCTATTGTGGGTAGTTCGTCTATTCCATCGCAAACTGCATTTATATACATTCCTGAACCACCAGTCATAATATGCTGATCATGATTTAAAAATAATTTCGCGAGTAATTCGAGGACTTCAGTTTCAAAAATACTTGCATTGTAATAATCATAAACCGATTTATGGCCTATTAAATGATGCTTTACTTTGCTTAATTGATTATCTGAAGGAACTGCCGTACCTATTTTTAATTCTCTGTAAATCTGTCGGGAATCCGAAGAAATAATCTCAGTGCCAAATTCCTTCGCAATATCTATGCTTAAATCTGTTTTGCCTATCCCTGTCGGACCTAATATTACGATAAGAGTTTTCATTCTCAAATTTTACAAATCCAACAAAAAGTTCATTGTATCAACATTATCGGCATAATCCCATAACTCAGGACTCTGAGCTTTTCCAAAAGGAACAGAATCTTTAATAATTCCGGGCTTACTAACCACACATTGAATCTGATCTTTATTCAATTCAAGAAATTCAGCCACTTTATCAATATTACTATAGTATTGAAAGAATAAAACACCAATTGGGGATGATAAATTTTGATCTTCCTTTAAAATCACAAAACCATTATCAAGATGTTGAACCTGATTCATTAAATAAATTGATTTATTATAATCGTAATTATTTGCATACTTATTATGCTGATATACGAATTCATACTTCTGCAGATTTTCAAAAAAGTCATCAAAGCAATAATTTTCAGGAATAAGCAATTTTGATACACTGCGACAACCTAAACCAAAATAACTAAAAATATCATCGGCAAGTAATTCTATCTCATTTTTAGTTTCATTTCCCGTTAAAACAGCAACTGAATTTCTGTTTTTTCTGATAATGTTAGGATATTTACCAAAATAGTATTCAAAATACCGGGCCGTATTATTACTTCCTGTAGCAATTACTGCATCAAAGTTTTCTAATTTATCACCTGTAAATTCAATTAAATCACGATAATCACTGTCCAGATCAATTAAATATTCCGAAATAAATTTGAGTAAGCGATTGTCTTTAGATGATAATTTCCCCAGGTATTTATTTCCTGATATTAACACAGTTATAAAATCATGAAAACCAACAAGAGGTATATTTCCGGCTGTAACAAGCCCTATAGTTTTCGGTAATTTATTCTGGCTTTGAAGCTTATCGTATTTATTAATCCACAATTCCAGTTTTTCAGGCTGTAAGGATTCTCCAATTGCATTAATCGCTTGTCTGACATTATTTTCAATAAACCATGGATTTTGAATATGATCATTGCGAACAATATCTTCAAATCGATTATTGAATACTGATTCAGTATTTTCGCCGGAGAAACTCCTTAAAAACTCACCAAGTTTAATAAATGACTCTATGTGTTTACCTAATTCCATGAATTGGCTTTATATGTTTCAATCCGAAAACAAAAAATGGATGATATGTTTTAATATATCATCCATAATATATTTATTATTTAAATTAAAACGATTCCCACGGTAATTGTGTAAAAATAGTACCAATAGCAGCACCAATAATCAACAGGTAAATAAGTACAACGGCAACGTAAATTGATGATAATACAGTTCCAATTATTGCACACACTCTACCTGCACTCATGTTTTTATAAGATGCCTGAGTGTACATATCAGGATTCTCATTATAAAGAGATTTTGCTTTGCCGGAAAGAACCAGGGCGATAATTCCCATTGTTATACCAAACAATCCATAACACCAACAAACTGCTATAGATAAAATTCCTAAAACTAAAACTGCTGTTGAATTTGGTAATAATTGCTGTTTCTTAGGAGTATTTTCCTGAATCGTTGGAGTAGTTGTATCTTCCATGTAATTTGGGTTTTATTAAGTTAATAATTTATAAATATAGCTTAAAACTACCATACTGGTGTTAACAATAAACAGAATTTTTAAAATATTTGCTCCATTCCTGAACTTAAAAATAAGATGTAAAATTAAATACGATATTAAAGATATAGTAGGTAACAAAGCAGGAAATAATATAATACTTTCCCACCAATTCCCTTTAAGCAACTCAATAAAAGCACGTTGCATTCCGCATCCAGGGCATTCGACACCTAAATATTTTTTATAAAAGCATGCTTGCTGATGCGATTCAAGCCAGAATATTATTTTCCCAAACATTAATATTTATTTTGAAGCTCAAATATAGCAGATACATAAACAATTATAAAATCAATCTTATATTAAATCTGAAAAAAGTATAGAAACATAATTAACTACCTCATTTGATGGGATAATCTCGCCTGAGTGTCCTATTCTTAAAATATCTACCTTAGGATCTGAAGATACTAATTTAGCATATTCAATTAATGTCATAATGGGTCCATAACCACAAACAGAAATATTTTTCTTATGAACAACTTTTTCAATTGCAGAAGAATCAAGAGTTATTATATTTTCAAGAACAAAGGCATCTCTTTCTTTACCTTGTTCAGGGGATAGAAAGTGTGAAAAATCTGACGATGCAATGATCAAGATCTTTCTATTCAGCAACTTAGAGCTCTCGTGCAATTTTTCTGCCAGGAACTTAGCATTTTTATAAGTTTGGTTTGATAAAGCAATTGGAGCAATTTTATAATCATAATCTAAAAAGTATTGCAAGAATGGAATCATTACTTCACCTGAATGCTCGTGTTTTTGTTCGTTATCAGAAATATCAATTCCCAGGCTTTCGCCAAATTCTGTATCAAGAGAAACCTGTCCTAATGGCGTTTCCCAATAATCATTAGAATCAAATGCAATTTCATTTCCTATTCCGGTATGATTAGGATTAACAATTACAACAGTATCGAACTTTTGCGAAGACTGTTTTATTATCTCAAAAAAATGTACTGCCTGGTAAGCTGAAAACATATATCCAGCATGCGGAACGACACCTCCTATAATTTGATTATCTGTCAATTTCAAATTAACAGCAGATAATTCCTTTTTCCATATGGATTCTATTTGCTCAATTAATGAATCCTTATCGGCCGGATAAAATCGGCCGGCTACAGCTGATCTTCTAATTTTCATATGAATTATTTAATATGATCGAGAATATGATTTTCGCAAACAGAACAATTTCCCTGTTGATTAATAGCAACAAGCGTTGTTAAGTATCCGCTTCTTTGAATTAACAGTGTATTGCATTCAGAACAAAAGGTACTGTTTCCTTCAGGTAACAACAGATTTCCAAGGTAAACATATTCCAGGTATTCTTTTGCAATTTCATATAGCTGTAACATTTTATCAACAGAAGTCGGTTCTTTTTTGAGTTTGTAAGCCGGATAATATCTTGAAATATGCAATACTGTTTTTTTACCCGTATTTTCCCTTATCCATTTAACCATTTCTTTAAACTTGTCCTGCGTATCATTTAAACCCGGAATCACCAGATTTGTAATCTCAAGATGTTTCCCGGCTTTTGCAATATTAATCAGCGTTTCTTTAACAGGTTCAAGCTGAGATTTAGTAAAATCAATGTAGAAATCGTTTATAAAAGCTTTCAAATCGACGCTGTAAGCATCAATATACTTATTCAAATTATCCAGAGGCTCCCTGTTAATAAAACCATTGGTTACCATTACATTTTTCAATCCTTTTTCGTGAGCCTTTAATGCTATTTCAATCATATACTCATAAAAAACAATTGGTTCGTTGTAAGTGAAAGCAATTCCTGCATTATTTTTTCCGGACAATGCTAATTCAATAATTTCAGATGATTTGTACAGTCTACCTTTTCTTTCAAAATCTTTTACTGATGTTTGCGAGATTTGCCAGTTCTGGCAAAAATCACATTGCAGGTTGCATCCAAGACTTCCAACAGATAATATTTCGGAGCCCGGATAAAAATGATACAATGGTTTTTTTTCTATGGGATCAAATCCTATTGAAGATACAATCCCATAATTTTCAGAAATAAGAACACCATTCTTATTAACCCTGACCCTACATACGCCTGATTTTCCATCACTTATCGTGCAGTTATGCGGACATAACTTACAGCTTACCTTTTTGTTCTCAAGTTGTGTATAATACTGAGCTTCCATTTTTATTTAACTGAGAAACATTTATAATTATTAAAAGGGATATCATTAACTTTCAGATCATCAACTCTCGACCAGGAAGGTCCTTTTCTCAACCAAATTATAAATAGCTCAAGAATTTCAGTTTCTCCATCAGCCTCAATATAAACGCTTCCGTCAGAACGATTTTTTACAAATCCGTAAATACCCATTTCATTTGCTTTCTGAAGCGCACTATAACGAAAACCAACACCCTGTACTCTTCCGTAAATATTAATCTTTACACTTTTTATCATTTAATTATTTATGATTTGAAATAAGGAAATAGATAATATATTAAATAACATAGTCAGAGTATAAGAAATCAGAGTACAAGTAAAATTACAAATTTCAATTATTAAGTTCAATCATATATCGTTTTTAATCTCAAAACGAAAAAAAGGAATGAATAATATTAATTGTTATCTACTTATATTATTTTTGAAGCATATGTTTTCGAAAAGTCTATTTAAAGAGAATCTAAGAATTGCATTTAGCGCTATCCGGTCAAATTTAATGCGCACTGTTTTAACAGTATTTATTATTGCGTTCGGGATAATGGCTCTGGTTGGAATATTAACAGCTATTGATTCAATAAAAAGTTCAATTAGCAACCAATTTCAAAATATGGGCGCAAATACTTTTTCCATTGTTAACAGAGAAAGCAGAGTACATGTAGGTGGAAGAACTGCCAGATATAAAAGCATTAAATTCAGAGATGCGATGGCATTTAAGGAAGACTTTAATTTCCCAGCGAAAGTTTCAATATCAACTTTTGCATCTAATATTGCAACTGTAAAATATAAATCGGAAAAAACAAATCCAAATATTCCCGTTTATGGTGCTGATGAATACTTTTTGGCTACGTCTGGCTATGAAATAAAATTGGGTAGAAATTTTTCTTTCAGTGAAATAATATCAAATGCTCATTCTGTCATAATCGGTTCAGGTCTGGTTAAAGATATTTTTACCGATGGCGAAGATCCTTTGGATAAAGTAATTAGTATTGGGAACGGAAAATATAAAGTAATTGGTGTTTTAAAGGAAAAAGGTTCCAGTTTTGGAGGATCAGGCGATAAAACATGTATTTTACCGATTACAAGTGTTCGTCAGAATTTTTCACGTCCCAATATGAATTTCAGAATTTCTGTATTACCTGATGATTCAAAATTATTAAAAGCTGCAATTAACGAAGCTGAAGGAGTTTTTAGAGTTATAAGAAAACTACGGAGTTTTGAAGAAAGCAATTTCACAATTGAAACCAGTGATAGTTTATCTAATCTGTTAATCAAGAATATTAGATATGTGACAATTGCAGCAACGATTATTGGAATTATTACTCTCTTTGGTGCTGCTATTGGGCTTATGAACATTATGCTCGTATCCGTTACAGAAAGAACACGTGAAATTGGTATTCGAAAAGCTATCGGAGCAAAATCAAAAATAATCAGGCGTCAGTTCCTTTATGAATCTGTGCTGATAGGTCAGTTAGGTGGATTTTTTGGAATTATTTTAGGAATTTTTATGGGAAATGTTGTATCTTTAATAACTGGTGGGATTTTTATTATTCCATGGTTCTGGATACTAAGTGGCGTTGTTTTATGTTTGTTTGTTGGACTGGTATCAGGTTTGTTTCCTGCTATAAAAGCATCGAAACTTGACCCTATAATTTCATTACGTTACGAATAACAATACATTAATATGAAAGAATTGGTTATTGAAAAAACAGTAAAAACGCCATATGTTAATTTCGATGCCCAATCCGGAATTTTAAAAATTATCGGACGATCTATTCCTGAAAATCCTGATGAGTTTTTTAATAAATTATTTGATTGGGTAAACGAATATTTTAAAAATCCACAGAGTGAAACTCTAATAAATATTCAGTTAGAATACATTAATAGTGGTTCTTCCAAATTTATTCTGGAATATTTTCAGTTAATACAGGAATTTAAAAGTAAAGGCTTTAGCTGTAAGATTAGCTGGTATTATGAAGAAGATGATGAAGCTGTTCTAGAACTTGGGAAACATTATCAGGCAATTATTGATGTGCCCTTTAAATTAATTGAGATTTATTAAACCGAACTTCGATTATAAAAAAAGCCTGCCAAAGTAAATTTTGACAGGCTTTTTTAAATATTATTCTGAATTAAAATAATTTTTCAATCAAATCAACTACTCTGCATGAATATCCCCATTCATTATCGTACCATGAAATAACCTTTACAGTCCTTCCTAATACCATAGTGCTTAAAGCATCAAAAATCGACGAATGTGGATTATGAATAATATCAACAGAAACGATTGGGTCTTCTGTATATTCAAGCACTCCTTTCATTGGTCCATTAGCTGCTTCTTTCATTGCAGCATTCACTTCATCAATAGTAACTTCGCGTTTTAAATTTGCAACGAAATCAACCATTGAACCCGTTGCTGTTGGAACCCGAACAGCCATTCCATCAAGTTTACCTTTCAACTCAGGCAATATTTTACCTACTGCTGCTGCAGCACCTGTTGTTGTTGGTATTTGAGAAACAGCGGCTGATCTTGCACGTCGAAGATCTGAATGCGGAGCATCAAGTATCATCTGATCATTTGTGTACGAGTGAATTGTTGTCATTAAACCATTCTCAACGCCAAATTTATCATTTAATACCTTCACTATCGGAGCAAGACAATTTGTTGTACATGAAGCATTTGAAACACACTGATCCTCTGGTCTCAGGTTTTCTGTATTTACTCCTAAAACAATCATGTTATCAATCTGATCTTTTGCAGGAACTGTAAGAATAACTTTTTTTGCACCATTTTTCAGGTGATCACCGTAACCTCCTTTTTCACTTTCCTTATTTCTAAAAATTCCTGTTGATTCAACAACAAGGTCAGGAGTTTCACCCCATGGGATATTAATAGGGCTACGTTCTGCACTAACCTTAATCTTTTTCCCATTTACAATAATTCCTTCGTTGTCGTAAGAAACTTCACCATTAAATTTACCTTGTGTAGAATCATACTTTAATAAGTGCGAAAGAGTTTTTGTATCAGTAAGATCATTAATTCCTACTATTTCTATATCATCCCTCTCGAGGGCAATTTTAAAAACATTTCGGCCGATTCTGCCAAATCCGTTGATTGCTACTTTAATTTTTGACATTATTTTAATGTTTTTTTGAAGTTAAAAATTTATTGAGATCAAAATTATACATTAAAAAGGATTTCTTCAAGAAATTAATAAGAATTAATCTAAATAATTTTGATGCGGAATAAAGAATCACATCCAGTTAAAAATCTTTATTTTTTTCTTTCTCTTTTTTAAATATTCAGAAGAGATTTCCTGCGCATTAATTATTTTTCCGATACGATAACTTATAAAAAGTGTAAAGAAAAACTGTTGATTATCATCTACCGCCATAATCTCAATACTACTCAGATAAGCCTGAAACATTACTCCTGCTTCCAGAGCGTGTATTATGGTTTCTGACTGACTAAATTCAAAATTAATTCCGGCTTTTAAGTAAGCTCCGGGAACAAGCTTTATCTCATCAAATCCTTTAAAAAAGGATGATTTTCCACTGATTTCACCTGGAGTATGTATATCCGGATTGAATTTTTCTTCACGCACTCCATAAACACTGTCGTTAAGAGGATATAATACTTCATAATAAACAGGTTTTAAAAATGCAACTGCAAGGCCAGTGGAATAAAAATACCTGACTGCAACACTTCCGGGATCGCGCTTGGCAAACATTTCATTCTGTTTTCCGTAACCTAAGTGTAAATCAAATACATAATTCAATTTACCAAAAACGAATGATTCTGAAGCAATAAAAGAAGATGATGATTTTATCTCTTTTGGGTGTTTAATGATTGAAAAATCGAATTCATAATTTCGTTTTTCGAAGTAATTTATTCTGTCTCCATAACGATATCCAATTCCAACGCCATTTGTGTTGGCGTGTAAACCCAGAGTTTTTTCGTTTCTATAAAAAATTTTAGGTATATCTCCGGGCAATTCCTGCGAGTTAACCTTTGTAAAGAAAAGAGAAAGAAAAGAAGCAACAATAAATACTTTTAATTTCATAAAATAAAAACTGTCTCAATTGTAAAAATAACAAATTTGAGACAGATAATGAGTTATTACTCAATAGTTCTGAAAATATTTAAGTATTAAAGTATTTATCAGGAATTAACATCTGCTTGCTCAGTGGTGACCTGTCCATAGGCAGGACAATCTTTACTTTTGCAAGAACTTAGTACAGCAATAACAAATAATGATAATAATAAAGCTACGATAATTTTTTTCATGATGGTTTAGTTAAAAAATAGTTTCTATTTCAATTTATCAAATCTAAAAAAAAAAATAATATAATAAAATTTAAACATTTTGTTCTGTTTCAACAGAACTGTCAGAATAAGCAGGGCAACTTTTGTTTATATTACACGAACTGCACACTACAACAATAATCAAAGCTACTACCATTAAACCAATCTTTTTCATTTCTGCTCCTTTTTAAATTTATAACTTTAATAAGTTTAAAACCTACTTCTTATGCAATATACGATGTGTTAGTTTTTATGTTTCTATCTTAAAAAATAATTTAAGACCTTTATCACCGAAATTAATACGTTCATCAAATTTAGGAAAAAAACCAGGAAAAATCAATCCCTGGTTTTTAAACATATTTAGAATCATTATGTTCAGTTAATTCATTACAGGTATTCTGCCTGGTGTCCACGGAGCTTTTGCTTCTTCAAGTTTTTCTTCCAGTTTTTTAATATCAACTGTAGCAATAGTCTTAAGATTATCTATTAATTCAGGTAATTCTTCCTGAATAATCTGATAAGCCATTTTACTTGTTGAAGTAATTGCTGAAGTTGAACCTGATTGACCCCATAGAATATACTGTAATCTGTTTCCTAAAGGAACCTGCCTTGGAGGTATTTCCTCATCACTCGCTTTTGCATCACTTCCCTCGAAGGCAAAAAGAATATCTTCAAGTTGTTTTTCGATTTTTTCCGCTTCGACTAATAATTCATGAGTAGCACCCGGAGTGGTTACTATTGCTTGTTTTAAATAAGCAACTTTTTCAAGTAATTCCTCATTAAAGTCAACAGCACCAGCCATAACTCTTGTCATTTCAGCAACATCTCTCTGGAATTTAACCATTGCTTTTCTATCAGGAGCAGGAAGTGTAGTATTGTTTAAAGATTTAACAGTAAACTCCTGATCGCTAATAAGTTCTTTAACCTGACCTTTTTGGTACATTGAAACTGAAACATTATATTTTCCAGGCATAACTAACCAAAATCCTCTTCTATCATTATAAGGATCAAATTTCTTATTTGATAATCTTGTTGGGAAATCTCCGGTATATTTTAAATTCCAGTTAACTCTATTTATACCTTTTGAAGGTTTTTTATTCGTTCTCTTAATAATTGTACCATCCTCATCTTTAATTGTAAATATAAGGTATGGTGCAATTTCTTTATCCTCGTCCTCTAATTCCTTCCAGGTTGGTTGTGGAATTGGTTTCCCATCCTTAAACAATTCTTTTTCTTTTTCCTTACGAACCTGTTTGTTAGTTTTAGGAACATCTTTCATATAATATGTAAAAGTTGCTCCAAATTCAGGATTAGGAGAAGTATAATATGTTGATCCTTGTCCGTATTTTTTACCTGACTGTACATAAAGTAAAGCATCCTTTATTGGAAACATATGGGCCTCTTTTTCTACCAGAACCGGATTTACATCACGCAGTGGTGAATAATCATCCAATATATAAAATCCTCGTCCGAATGTTGCAATTGCAAGATCGCTTTCTCTTGTTTGAATAACCATATCTCTAACCGCAATAACAGGTAATCCTGATTTCAACTGAACCCATTTTTGTCCGCCATTATAAGAAAAGAATACACCAAATTCTGTACCTGCAAACAATAAATCTTTATTGATGTGATCCTGTTCAATTGTATGAATTGTTCCGTTTTCAGAGAATCCGGTTGTAATAGCTTTCCAGGTATTCCCTTTATCGGTACTCACTAACAAATATGGTTTAAAATCATCTCTTTTTCTATTGTCAAATGAGGCATAAACTACATTTTCATCATATCTTGATGCATAAATATCACTTACATAGGTGTTTGCTGGAATCCCCGGAAAAGTTGTAATCTTTCTCCATGTTTTTCCGTCATCTTCGGTTACAGAAATAACACCATCGTCGGTACCCGCATATAGTAAACCTTCTTTTACCGGAGATTCAACAAATGAAATAACCATTCCAAACTGAGATGTAGAAACATCTTTTACTACTGCATCGGCACTCCAGTACTTACCCATTACAGGCCATGTATTTCTGTCAATTTTAGCAGTTAAATCATCACTTATAACTTCCCATGTATTTCCTCTGTCATTACTTTTAAATACAACATTTGCTGCCATATATAAACGTGTATTTTTGTGAGGACTAATAATTAAAGGTGTATTCCAGTTCCATTTATAAGTTAGCTCACCTTTAGCAGGCTGAGGTTTAATAAATATAGATTCTTCACTTTTCTTATCATATCGGTATACATTACCATACTGATACTCATTATATAATATATCAGGATTTTCCGGATCAATTTGTGACCAGAAACCATCTCCTCCTATTGTAACTTTCCAGTCACCACTTGTAACACCATCTCTGCTTATTGTTGCTGAAGGACCTACACAGCTATTGTTGTCCTGAGTTCCACCTGTAACATTATAAAACGGATAATCATAATCAACACCAACTCTATAAAATTGTGTTACGGGTAAATTAGAAACTAAACGATAGTTTTTACCATCGTCATAAGTAATATACACTCCGCCATCGCCACCAATAATCCAGTGATCTGTATCTAATGGATTAATCCAGAAGGCGTGATCATCAACATGACGCTCTTTCATACCTAAACGATTCCATGTTTTACCTCCATCATAAGTTACATGAGAAAAAGTTTCAACAGAAAATACTTTGTTTACATCAACCGGATCACAGAATATTTCATTATAATATTGGCCACTAGATGCATGATCACTCATTTTATTCCAGGATTCACCTCTGTCTGTAGTTCTGTAAAAACCGCCCTTACCGTCTGCAGCTTCAATAATTAAATATAAATAATCAGGGTTTACAGGAGATATTGCTATTCCCATTCCTCCTTTATGAACTCCCGGAAGTCCGGATTCTATTTTCTTCCACGTTACACCACCATCTGTTGATTTTTGAACACCTGATTCAGGGCCTCCTCCTATTTTTGTATGAACATGCCTGCGGCGTTGTTCCGATGTAACATAAATAACTTCAGGATCTCTTGGGTCTAGTAAAACATTATTTATACCAGTGTTTTCGCTAATGTTTAATACTTTGCTCCAGTTTTTTCCGCCATCGACTGTTTTATACAGACCTCTTTCTCCACCTGGTCCCCATGCTGAACCCTCTGCAGCAACATATACAATGTCAGAGTTTTGATAATTAATAGCAATCATTCCAATATGACGGGATTCTGTTAATCCAACATTAGTCCATGATTTACCACCGTCAACTGATTTGTAAACACCATCGCCATAACCTAATGCACGCTGGTGATTATTCTCTCCGGTACCTGCCCAAACAACATTAGAATTATTAGGATCCATAGCTAAAGCGCCAATCGAATATGATCCGTAACTATCAAAAACAGGTTTAAACGTAATTCCATTATTAACAGTTTTCCATATATTACCAGAACCAACTGCTACATAATACTCAGAATGATTTTCGGGATTAACAGCGAAATCTGCAATTCTGCCGGATGCGTACGCAGGCCCTATACTTCTGAATTTTATTCCGCTTAAAATTCCTGTATTAACAGGGTCTTCTTCTTTTTTTGGTTCTTCTTTTTTAGCAAAAAGATTAGTTGATGCAAAAAGAAATGCAACTACAAAAAACTGTACAAACAACGTTCGTACCTTTATCCGATTGTTCTTTTGTAAAATTCTCATTTTTATAAAGATTTAGTAAATTTTAGTGAAGGTTATTAAACAAATTTAGAATTTTAAAACATTTAAATGAACGATCTGTTCAAAATTTATACGATTTAGACTTTTTATAATTTGAATAGTTTAATTGTTTTTTAATAGAAAAAAGCCTTTTAATTATTGAATTAAAAGGCTTCTCGTTATACAATTATAATTATTTTGATAATTTCACTTTATAATCAACTTTGAATTTACCTTTCGTTATAGCAAGTAATTTACCCTTTAATAATCGCTTTTTAATTGGGGCAACTTTATCGGTAAATAATATTCCTTCAGTATGATCATATTCATGCTGGATTACTCTAGCAGCCATTCCTTCAAACCACTCATCATGAAAATTAAAATTTTCATCATAGTATTCCATTCTTATTTTTGAAGGGCGAACAACATCCTCCCGTAATAAAGGAATACTTAAACAACCTTCATTCACCGTTATATTATCACCCTCTTTTTCAACAATTTCTGCATTAATAAAAACTTTTTTAAAATCCTTAAGTTCAGTATTATCTTCTTCTAGCGGAGAGCCATCAATAACAAATAATCGAATAGATTTACCAACCTGTGGCGCTGCCAGTCCTAAACCATCAGACTGATACATTGTTTCCCACATATCCTGGATAAATTTATCCAGTTCCGCATATTCCTTATCAATTTCCTTTGCCACCTTTCTTAAAACAGGTGATCCATATATAACAACAGGATAAATCATTTTAATATTTTGTTCTTTGTTCTAAATACGATTGTAAAATTATTGTAGCACTAATTGTATCCACTAATGCTTTATTTTGTCTGGCTTTCTTTTTTAAACCTGCATCAATCATTGTACGATGCGCTATTTTTGATGTAAATCTTTCATCAACCTGTTTTACCTCCATATCAGGATAAGTTTTTGTCAACTTTTTCAAAAATGGATTAATAAACCTAACAGCTTCTGATGCCTGATTGTTCATTTGTTTTGGATATCCAACAACAATACATTCAACATCTTCTTTTTCAAGATATTCAGATAAAAAATTCCAAATGTCCTTTGAATGAATTGTTGTTAATGCATTAGCTATCATCTGAAGCGGATCTGTAACGGCCAGACCAACCCGCTTTCTGCCATAATCAATTGATAAAATTCTTCCCAACACTTTTTAAAATAAGATTTACAGCTGCAAAGTTATAATTTTTATATAGAATATAACTTAACTTAATAAAATCATTATTTATTTTAAATATTTCTTGTTTTAATTTATATTCTGATTTTATAAAATCAAGACTTTATGTAATACTGAAACAACAGAATCCGGATCATCTGAAAAACGATTATATATAATAATCTTATTATCTTTTTCTGATATTTTAAAGAACAGGCTATTAATCATGTATACAAGGTTAAAATAAATAAGAGCAGATTTCTCTACTCTTATTTTTACATAATATTGATTTTAAAAAACTTTCTTTCCTATCTTAAAGGATATTTTTTTACTAACTTATCTGCACTATTTAAAAGAATATCAACATACTGAGCACGAAGATAAATATAAGGATCTGTACTGTTTTTACGTGAAAGTTTTCCCCTGAAATCATCTAATGTTTTGTAGCCCTTTCCATCCATCCACTCTTCCATTTGTTCCAGGATTTTAGCTATTTGCTCAATTTTATTTTTATACAAAGTGCTAACCACTTGCACCGCATTTGCTCCGGCAAGTAACATTTTTATTGCATCTTCGCCATCAAAAATTCCTGATGAGCTACAAATATCTGCATTTATATTTCCATATAATAAGCCAGCATATCTTAAAGGTAACCGATGATCGCCTTTATGACTGAGATTAAACGGGAACATTGACTTTTCAGTATGAATATTAATTTCAGGTTCGAACATTTTGTTAAATAAAACGAAACTATCAACTCCTGTTTTGTCAATCTCTGAAATAAAGTTAAGAAGGCTGCTATAAAATGAGCTTAACTTTACAGCTACAGGAATTTTTATTGCCTTTTTTACAGCCTTTATAATATCAAGTTTACGTTTTTCATGACTTTGTCCTGTATTCTCAAATTTTTTTGGCAGCTTGTATAAATTAATTTCTAAACCATCAACTCCGGTTTCTTCTATTAGTTTGGCATATTCAACCCAGGTTTCTTCATGAATAGCATTAATGCTTGCAATTAATGGCACAGAAGTATTGTCTCTAATTTTTTTAAGTTGTGTTAAAAAAACTTTCGGTCCTGCATGCTCCATATTCGGATACATTCTGGTCATTTCCGGATGACGGTCATTGTAGGCCATTAAATCTTCATCTAAATCGGCTGATTCAAAATTAACTTGTTCTTCAAATAGGGATTTGTAAACTATTGCTCCTACACCAGCCTCTTCCATCGCTTCAATATTTTTTATATCCAGTGAAAGATTTGAAGAACCTGCAATAATAGGATTCTTTAGTTTTAACCCCATATAGGTTGTGCTTAAGTCTGCCATATGATTTGTGTTTTAGTTTAACTTGTGTTTCTTTATTTTGTATACCAATATACAAAAAATTTAGTTCATTTTGTGTTATAGAACATCTATTTTTAAAATATTAACTAAATTATTCAATATGCTTAAACTTATCATTTGATTGTAATGCAATTATAGAATATGTAGAACTTAAAAAACCCTTTATCAGTAAGAAGTAATAAAAAAAGCAGGATTGTTAATCCTGCTTTAAATTAAGTTTGTAATTGCAATTAATCAGAAGCTAATCGCTTATAACTATTATATCTCCATATTGCATCTTCCTCTGCTTGTTTAAATAATTTTCCTGCAACTTCAGGAAATGATTTTTGTAATGAAGTATAACGTACTTCACTTTTCAGAAATTTCTGGAAATTACTCCACTCTGGTTTTTTAGAGTCAAGTTGGAAAGGATTCTTTCCTTCTGCTTCTAATAATGGATTATACCTGTAATTATGCCAATAACCAGCTTCAACAGCTAATTTTGATTCATACTGAGTTTTACCCATACCTAATTTTAAACCATGATTGATACAAGGCGAGTATGCAATAATTAGTGATGGTCCCGGATACGCTTCAGCTTCCCTAAGAGCTTTAAAGAATTGATTCTGGCTGGCTCCCATTGCAACCTGAGCTACATAAACATGTCCATAGGACATAACCATCATTCCAAGATCCTTTTTACGTAATCTCATACCAGCAGCAGCAAATTTAGCAACTGCACCAACCGGAGTTGCTTTAGATGCCTGGCCTCCTGTATTAGAATATACTTCAGTATCCAGAACAAGTACATTAACATCTTCTCCTGTAGCTAATACATGATCTAATCCTCCATATCCAATATCATAAGCCCAACCATCACCACCAAATATCCATGTAGATTTCTTAATAAGATATTGTTCTAATGATAAGATTTCTTTTGCTATAGGATTCTTTTCTTTCTTACAAGCATTAATAACTTTTGCAGAAGCTATTTTCGAACCTTCAGCATCAGCCATATTGCTAATCCATTCTTCAAATGCAGCCTTCGTTTCTGCAGAAACCTCATCCATTGAAGCGTTCATTTTTTCAGCAATTCTTGTGCGGAGTTTTTCAATCCCTACATGCATTCCTAATCCATATTCAGCATTATCTTCGAATAATGAATTAGCCCATGCCGGACCTTTACCCTCGCTATTTGAACAATATGGAGTAGAAGGCGCAGAACCACCGTAAATAGATGAACATCCTGTTGCATTAGCTACCATCATTCGATCACCATATAATTGAGTAATCGTCTTAATGTATGGAGTTTCACCGCAACCAGCACATGCACCGCTAAACTCGAATAAAGGCTGAGCAAACTGGCTATTCTTAACACTCTTCTCTTTTGGTAAAACGTTATCCTTATAACCAATTGTATTATGCATATAGTCCCAACGTTCGTCTTCAACCAACTGTGAATCCAGAGGCTGCATTACTAAAGATTTTACTTTAGACGGGCAAACATCCACACAATTACCACAACCTGTACAATCAAGTGGGCTAACCTGAATTTTAAATTTATATTCTTTAGTACCACCTATACCCTGTTTGGCATTTGTACCTTCAGGTGCATTCTCCAATTCTTCATCTGTTAATAAGAATGGTCTGATTGCTGCATGAGGGCAAACATATGCACATTGATTACATTGTATACAATTATCAGCGTCCCATTCAGGAACAGTAACAGCTATACCACGCTTTTCGTAAGCAGTTGTACCTGCAGGAAAAGTTCCGTCTTCTCTACCAACAAAAGCACTCACCGGCAGATCATCACCTTTTTGAGCGTTTATAGGTTCAACAACATTTTTAATAAAGTCAGGAATATTTCTATCGTCATTTTTAGTTTTAATTTCAATATTTTTCCATTCAGACGGGATAACAATTTCTTCTACAATACCACCTCGTTCAACCGCAGCTTTGTTCATATCAACGATATCTTCACCTTTTCTGCTAAATGACTTAACAATAGCTTTCTTCATTTCCTGAACTGCACTATCGTAAGGAATTACATTTGCAATTTTAAAGAATGCAGATTGCATGATAGTATTTGTACGATTACCCAGACCTATTTCTTCAGCAATTTTTGTAGCATTAATTATATAAACTTTAATGTCTTTTTCAGCTAAAGTTTTTTTCATTTCATCAGGGAAATGATTTTTTGTTTCTTCAACATCCCAAATGCTGTTTAATAAGAACGTGCCACCTTTCTTGATCCCTCTCAACATATCATATTTATAAAGATAAGAAGGAACATGACAAGCTACAAAATCCGGAGTTCCAACTAAGTATGGCGAACGAATCGGGTTATCTCCAAAACGCAAGTGAGATGTAGTAATACCACCTGATTTTTTTGAATCGTAAGCAAAATATGCCTGAGCATACTTGTCGGTTGAGTCACCAATAATTTTAATTGAATTTTTATTCGCTCCAACAGTACCGTCAGCACCCAAGCCATAAAATTTACCTTCGAATGTACCTTTAGGCACTACACTAATTTCAGGTAATAATGGTAAAGAAGTATATTTAACATCATCAACAATTCCTAAGGTAAAGCGATTTTTTGGTTCAGGTAAATTTAAATTATCATACACAGCGATAATTTGTGAAGGAGTAGTATCTTTTGAACTTAATCCATAACGTCCACCAATAACAATCGGAGCATTTTCTTTTCCATAGAATAATTCCCTTATATCAAGATATAATGGCTCTCCATTAGCTCCTGGTTCTTTTGTTCTATCTAAAACAGAAATACGTTTTACAGTTTTAGGAAGAACTTTCATGAAATATTTTTCAGAGAAAGGTCTGTATAAGTGAACAGTAATTAAACCAACTTTTTCTCCCTGCGCTAATTTGTAATCAATTACTTCTTGTATGGTTGAAGTAACAGATCCCATAGCTACAATAATATTTTCAGCATCTTTTGATCCATAATATGTAAACGGATGGTATTCACGACCAGTAAGTTTGGCAATTTCCTGCATATAATCCTCAACCATATCAGGAATTGGATCATAAAATTTATTTGCAGCTTCGCGAGCCTGAAAATAAATATCAGGATTTTGAGCAGTACCACGTGTAACCGGATGTTCAGGATTTAATGCATTATCTCTGAATTTTTGTAATGCATCATAATCCAATAATTTAGCTAAATCTTCATTTTCGAAATACTCAACTTTCTGAATCTCATGCGAAGTTCTGAAACCATCAAAGAAATGTAAGAACGGAATTCTTGATTTAATTGATGCCAGATGAGCTATTCCGGCAATATCCATAATTTCCTGAACACTACCCGTTGCTAACATAGCAAAACCAGTTTGACGTGTGCTCATTACATCACTATGATCACCAAAAATAGAAAGAGCCTGAGCAGCTAAACTTCTTGCACTAACGTGAAATACTCCAGGTAATAACTCACCTGAGATTTTATACATATTAGGAATCATTAATAATAATCCCTGTGAAGCTGTAAATGTAGAAGTTAATGCACCAGCTTGTAATGACCCGTGTACAGCACCTGAAGCACCTCCTTCTGACTGCATTTCAACAACTTTCACCTGATCTCCAAATATATTCTTACGTCCGTATGATGCCCACTCATCAACATATTCTGCCATAGTTGATGAAGGAGTAATCGGATAAATCGCTGCAACTTCACTAAACATATACGCTACATGAGCAGCAGCAAAGTTACCATCGCAGGTTATAAATTTCTTGTTTTTTGACATTTCTAACTCCTTAATTTATTTATTAAAAGATAATTAACTTTATTTTTTTGGAACTACAAAAGTATAATAAAAATCTCATTTATTACATTCTTCCTTAGGAAAATAACCTATGATTTATATCACTTGTTTAAGGTTAAAATATTCGCGTATCATTCTAATATACAAACAAAAAATGCGGAAATTAATCCGCATTCCCTTTGTTATGTGTTGTGAAACATTTAGTCGGAATTCATTGAAATAATAAATTCTTCATTTGTTTTTGTCTTTAACAAACGATCACGTAAAAAATTCATTGCTTCTATTGAGTTCATATCAGTTAAATAATTACGTAATATCCATATTTTATTTAACATTCCCGGTTCAATTAACAAATCTTCACGTCGGGTACTTGAGGCAGTAAGATCAACAGCAGGATAAATTCTTTTGTTAGATAATTTACGATCGAGCTGTAATTCCATGTTACCTGTACCCTTAAATTCTTCAAATATAACCTCATCCATTTTAGATCCTGTCTCTGTTAACGCAGTCGAAATAATGCTAAGCGATCCGCCTTCTTCTATATTACGGGCAGCACCAAAAAATCTTTTTGGTTTATGTAATGCATTAGCATCAACACCACCTGATAAAACTTTACCTGAAGCAGGAGAAACAGTATTATATGCACGTGCTAAACGAGTTATAGAATCCAGGAGAATTACCACATCATGACCACATTCAACCATACGTTTTGCCTTTTCAAGAACGATATTTGCTATTCGTACATGTCTTTCTGCCGGCTCGTCAAATGTTGATGAAATAACTTCCGCATTTACACTACGTGCCATATCAGTTACCTCCTCAGGACGCTCATCAATTAAGAGTACAATCATGTACACTTCAGGGTGATTTGCAGCTATCGCATTTGCAATGTCTTTTAACAATACTGTTTTACCAGTTTTTGGCTGTGCAACAATTAATCCACGCTGGCCTTTACCAAGTGGTGCAAACATATCAATGATCCTGGTTGAGATTTTATCATTCTGATTATTGTTTATTGTAAATTTTTCCTCCGGAAATAATGGAGTCAAATAATCAAAAGGCACTCTGTCTCTTATATAATCAGGACTTCTTCCATTAATTTTTGCTACTTTAATTAAAGGAAAGTATTTCTCACCTTCTTTAGGCGGTCGAATTGTACCTTCAACTGTATCGCCTGTTTTTAAACCAAAAAGTTTAATTTGTGATTGTGATACATAAATATCATCAGGCGAATTCAGATAATTGTATTCAGATGATCTTAAAAAACCGTATCCGTCAGACATTATTTCAAGAACACCGGAATTAGTAATAATTCCGTCAAACTCATATGATTTATCATTTCTTTTATCATGTGGTTTTTTATGAAAATTTTCTTTCTGAGGTCTGTATGGTAATCTTTTTTTGTAAGCATCGTCTCTGTCTGATGAATGCTTTTTATCCGGTGTATCAGTCTTTATCTCTTTTTTTACTTCGGGAGCTGACACCTCTTTATTTTTTGTTTTTAGATTATTAGTTTCAGCAATAAATTGCTTTTTATCCTTTACAGGCTCTCTTTTTTGATCTGCTTTTTCAGGATTAATTTTTTCATTTTTTTTAGGTTCTCTTTCACTGATCTTTGGTTTATCAGCTAAGCGTTTTCTGGTAGGTATTTTCTTTTCCGGTTTCGCATCAGAGGTAGCATTTATTGCTTGTTGATCAAGGATTTTATAGATCAAATCCTGTTTTTTTAACGGATCTACTTTTTTAATTTGCAATCCTTTAGCTATTTCTCTTAATTCGGAAACAAGTTTTTTATTCAATTCAAGAATGTCGTACATATTTTATTTTGGAAATTAATTTTTGATATTATAATAAATATTTGAACTGTTATCAGCGATAAGTCAGTAAATACATTGATTTTTACTGTAGGAGATTTATTAATCCATAAGAAAATTCTATGCAATATTAAAGATTTCCTGACAATTACCAAAGAAAGTCTGTATTTTTTTTAAAAACTATTGTATAGATTAATTAAATAAAAACAACCAAAAAACTTTATTGTAAAGATTTTTATTCACATATTTGAATATATTTGTAACAATGAGCTTACAAAATGTACATGTTAAGTTAATAATCACCTTATCATTACAATGAGACAGTTAAAAATTATTAAACAAGTAACCAATCGGGAAACTGCCTCGTTAGATAAATATTTACACGAAATAGGGAAGGTAGATTTGCTATCAGCAGAAGAAGAAGTTGAACTTGCCCGAAAAGTTCGTAATGGTGACAATCTCGCATTAGAAAAACTCATAAAAGCTAACCTTAGATTTGTTGTTTCTGTCTCAAAACAATATCAAAATCAGGGATTAAGTCTTCCGGATTTAATAAATGAAGGGAATCTTGGTCTTATAAAGGCAGCAAAGCGCTTTGATGAAACGCGTGGCTTTAAATTTATATCCTATGCAGTATGGTGGATTAGACAATCAATTTTACAAGCTCTTGCAGAACAGGCGCGAATTGTCAGGCTGCCTCTAAATAAAATAGGGTCAATAAATAAAATAAACAGAGCTTTATCTGAGCTTGAGCAAAAATTTGAAAGAGAACCTTCTGTTGAGGAAATTTCAAAAGCAATTGAACTTGCACCTCATGATATTAAAGAAGCTATGCGCAGTTCGGGAAGGCATGTGTCAATGGATGCACCTTTAACGGATGGTGAAGATGGGGATATGTACGAAGTACTTTTAAGTAAAGATAACCCTGGTCCCGACAGCAGTTTACTAAATGATTCGCTAAGAAAAGAAATTGAAAGAGCGTTATCATCATTAACTGAAAGAGAAGCCAGCATAATCAGACTGTATTTCGGTTTGAACGGAAAACATCCTTATACACTGGAAGAAATTGGAGAGGAATTTAGCTTAACACGTGAAAGGGTGAGACAAATAAAAGAAAAAGCAATAAAACGATTAAAGAATACAACCAGAAGTAAAATATTAAAAACCTATCTGGGATAAGCAAACAACATGCATGAAACCGTTAGGTTTCTTTTTTTTGTTATTTTTGCAAAAATAAAATAATTTGGTAATGATGCATTTAATATCACCTTCACTACTTTCTGCCGATTTTGGAAATTTGCAGCATGACATTGAAATGACAAACTCGAGCGAAGCAGATTGGTTTCATCTGGATATTATGGATGGAGTGTTTGTCCCGAATATATCTTTTGGTTTTCCTATAATAAAATATATAAAAAAGCATGCTACAAAACCTCTTGACGTACATTTAATGATTGTTGATCCGGACAGATATATTGATGATTTTCAGAAAGTTGGTGCTGATATATTAACGGTACATTACGAGGCATGTAATCACTTACACAGAACTATTCAAAATATCAAATCGAAAGGGATGAAAGCCGGAGTAAGTTTAAATCCACATACGCCAGTTCATTTAATTAAAGATATTATTGCAGATGTTGATTTAGTTTTAATTATGTCGGTTAATCCGGGGTTCGGAGGTCAGAAATTTATCCCAAATACAATTGATAAAATAAAAGAACTAAAGGAGTTAATTATTAAGAAAAAATCTAATGCGCTCATAGAGGTTGACGGCGGAGTTGATAATACTAATGCGAAAACTTTGATAGATGCAGGTTGCGATGTACTTGTAGCTGGTAGCTATATTTTTAAATCAGAAAATCAACCTGACACCATTAAAGGATTAAAGAATCTTAGCTAAGGTAAAATAAAGAATCCTGCATTACTCGCTTTGCTCATGAGAAAAGTTCGCAGGAATGACAACATAAACGAAAAAAAAAGTCATCCCTGGATTCTTCGACAAGCTCAGAATGACATTGGGATGACTTTTTTTTATTATATATAGACTACTCTTTTCCTTCAAGATAATCCTTTAGATAAGAATATCTTTCGGTTAGTTTACCTCCTTTAGCAATTGAGGCCCGTTCAATTATTCCATTATCATCATTGCCAAACAACGATGGATAAACTTTATCAATTAAATTACTTCCAAAATCTGAAGAGGCATTACGAGGAAGTTCACCGGGTAAATTATCAACTGACATTACAGTAACATTTTTCGGGTTAATAAATGGAGGTTCCTCTTTACCGGTTTTTGGATTATAACCAAAGAATGGTTCAGCTATGGTTGATGCTTTTACTGTTGAAGCAATCGGGCCATCCACATCGCAGCTAACGTCGGCTATTACAGTAATTTTAAAATCAGGATCTAAATAATCTTCCTTAGTAATAAAATTAGGAGATTTAGGATCCCAGAAATGACATGCAATAAAAATATCAGTTACCTTAGTATAAGGTTTAAAAGCAGATTTGTATTCTTCAGGATGTTTGAAGAAATGCCGCAAATTAAACTGCATCCCGCCTTTGTGCTGAACATAATGTTCAGGATCAATACGACATAATACAGGTTCGTCAAATTCCTGATTTAAAAACTCGTCCGATGTAACTTCCCGAATATTTAATTGGCTTATAGTTTCCATTGCTCCCATTGCAACACGACCACCTCCGGTAACTAAAATCTTTTTCTTTTTTAGTTTGGTTTTTTTTAATCCAGCATACATCTCATCCATATCTTTACAGTGATGTGCAGGTTTCAATTCAAACTGATCCGTTCTGATTCCACGTGCCCGTAATCCATTATAAGCCCCAACAATTCCAGCCCAGCGACCAAAAGCTACTATTCTTTGATTATCTTTATCAGTCAGATATTCATAATCAACTAATTGAATCCCTTTTTTAATTACTTCTTGTAATAACCCGCGATTGTAAGGTTGTTTTTTAGCAACATGGGCAAAAAACATATATGTTTTGTCGGCAATAAATGTTTTTGGATCAACTTCTTTTACTCCTAAAAGAATATCACAATCGCTTAAATCCTCTTTCATATTTAAATCAAGATATTGATACTCTTCGTCTGTATAACATCTTATATCACTTGGTTGTACATAAACCTCAACATTTGAGAATTGTTCTGTTAACTTAACAACCTGTAATGGTGTTACAGGAACCCTCTTATCCGGAGGATTTTTCGTTTCACGCAGAATACCAACTTTTATTTTTTTGGTCATATTTAATTTACTTTATTGTAATGTGAATTTATGAAAGGCTAAAATTAATTTTTTTTATTAAATAATTAAGAATGATTTAATCATTTTGTAACTTTGCACTTCTAATTTGGGGCTGCCATGGTTTTGACGGCAAGGTAAATTGGAATGTAAGCATGTCGAGTTTTGTGTTTTGACTCGTTAATCTTAAAACTCAAATTTATAAACGGCGATAATAATTACGCGCTTGCTGCTTAATCTCACTCAGTGAATTAAACTTAATTCCGACACTAGGTTGTCGGAACAAGCTGTCTCTCAAAGGGCGTTGTTTAACCGCACTTGATTCAGAGGCATCGTAAATGTTGAACTAGTTTAGTTGGCGCTTCGACAATTAAGCGAAATTAAGAAGCTAAGGTATAGTTGGGCTGCTCTTTGCCAGGCTAATCACAAAAATTAATAAAGAGATAAGCATGTAGAAGGCATTTGGGTTCTTTGTCCGGACGCGGGTTCGACTCCCGCCAGCTCCACTGAAACAAATCACAAAACACACTAAAACAGCCTAAATTAAATGTTTAGCGCTGTTTTTTCTTTTTAACAAAACCCTTAATATTTGCAATTAATCATACTAAATGACACCTATTAGGATACCATTACTGCAATTGCTATTTTGGTGTCCGAATAGGTAACCTTGCATTATCGACAAAAACAGAATAAATGATATCATTTTTGCCCTAAAGATAGCTTGAAGTCGACAAAGTGATATCATTTTATTCAATTCAACTGCAAATTGTCGATATAAAATATTGTATCATAATAATCTCTATATCTATTAATTATAAAAATTGATAATTTCTTGATAATTTGAATTATTTTGTCTTAATTTGATATGAAAATTTATTAATTGAATCATTTTAGACACCAAATATGAATAATCCAACTTCACTAAACGTCTTATTTTATATTAAAAATGACAAAATTGATAAGAATGGTCTTGTTCCAATCTATTCTAGAATAACAATAGATGGGAAAAGGGCCGAAGTATACATCAATAGAAAGATATTACCTTCACGATGGGATAGTCATGCAAATTGCGTTAAAGGCAATAAAGAAGATGCACGATCAATCAATATACAAATTGACTCAATAACCACTAAAATTCACGACGTAAAACGAGATATGCTCGACCGAAATGAATTTATTACAGCTGTGGCAATTAAGAACAGACTAATAGGGATTGACAAAAGACACAAAACTATTTTAGAAGTCTTTAAATACCATAATAAGCAAATGAAGGAACTTGAAGGAAAAACCTATGCTTCAGCAACTGTTAAACGCTATGATACAACATTGAATCACATATCAGAATTTATAGAACATGAATATGGAACAAATGATATGTACCTGAAGCAAATGGACTACTCTTTTGTAACAAACCTTGAAAAGTATTTCAAAGTCGTTAAAAATTGCAATCACAATTCCTCTATAAAGTATATTAAGAACTTTAAAAAAGTAATAAATCTTGCTATTGCTAATGATTGGTTAGATAAAGATCCATTCCTTAAATATAAAGTTACTTTAAAAGAAAGTAAAAGAGAGTTTCTTTCCCAGGAAGAACTAATCAAATTAGAAACTAAAGAAATAACTATTCCAAGACTGGATGTTATCAGGGATGTTTTTATTTTCAGCTGTTACACAGGTTTAGCATATGTTGATGTTGCAAATCTAACTCCAAACCATATTGTTACCGGAATCGATGGTGAAAAATGGATATATACTTACAGAGAAAAAACGGAGGTAAAAAGTAACATCCCGTTACTCCCAAAAGCTCTGGAAATAATTGAAAAGTATAAAGATCATCCAGAATCAAGTATCAAAGGAAAACTTTTACCTGTTTCAAGTAACCAAAAAACAAATGCATATCTTAAAGAGATAGCTGATATCTGTTCTATAAATAAAGTACTTTCATTCCACATTGCCAGACATACTTGTGCCACCTGGCTTTTAACAATGGGAGTTCCAATTGAAACAGTAAGCTCCATATTAGGACATAAATCTATAAAAACAACACAAATTTATGCTAAGGTAATTGAGAAGAAAGTAAGCGAAGACATGACTCAGTTAAGAGAAAAACTAAATAATCATTCACTAAACAATAAATCAAATGGTACGACGAATAGTTAAGTTCTTTACTAAAAAGGAGAAAATAAATGATGTACAAGGCTTCGCTGATATAAAACCTTATATTTTCAATCAAGTATCTGAAGTAAAAAGAAAGATTAAATCTGAAGGAATTAACCTTTTTACATTTATGCTTTTAAAATTCAGTTTTCGAATCAAAAACTATCTTGGGATCCATGGTAAAAACATAAACAATATGTGGAAATTTATTGATGATTTAATATTAATTGAAACAATTAATGAAAACTCAATAAATATCCAAGAAATCTATCATCGTGTAAAGGAAGAAGCTATTGATATTTTAAACATTAAAATTAAAAGGGGAAAGCTATTTAACAGATTAACTGAATATGTGTTTTTTGCAATTCTTATTTGCATATTTTTTTACTTCTATAATCTTGTCATTCCACTTGGTTCATATGAACACATTGTCATTTATTTTATTTTTGCTACCATGGTCTTCTATTTTGTACCATTTTTCCTTATGTCGTATCGAAATCGAAATTACCCAAAAATGCTTTACTATCTTAAAAAGGAATCTGAAGAAATTGACAAGATAAAGTCTAATAATTTATTTGATCAAGATACTACAATATTAATTGGCGTACTTAATAAATCTAAAAAATTTAAGTTTAGCCCATTACCTGAACTTTATGTTTTTTTATTCGAAAAGAAAGATAAGAATTGGGATAAAAGTAGATATACAATAAGACAATGTGTTAGTACTGTAACTTCATATGAGGAAAAAAGAGACGCTGTTTTTAAAAGACTTATATTAATCAAATCAAGCTGCAATTATTTTTACAAAAACTATAACCACAATAACAAAGAAAAGCACTTCTTTAAAACGAATGCTAAAGCGAAACTTATATCACATGAATTTAAAAATTCAATTTTAAAAACAAAATATGAAGAAAATGATTTTACGAATATTTTAGCCCTTTTCATTTCAAAACATACATTTGAAAGCAAGGTTAGTTTGAACCTATCCTTATATCTTACAGAAAAAGAACTCTTTAATATTGTCTCAACGATAGATGATGTGTTAAAAAGTTTTAAGAAATCAATTACAAAGAAAGCTCTAAGTTTGTATCCGAATTTGACTAAATATTAATTGATATACCTTTATTATTTAACGTATTCAAATATTTTTTTATTTGATATTCAATTAGAAATTTTACCAAACCTACATTATATTTGTTCTAGCTGTTTTTTACAATATTAGAAAATTAAATAACCTGGCATGAAAATCCAATATTGTTCTGATCTGCATTTGGAATTTTCTGAAAACAATGAATTCCTGAAATCAAATCCTTTACAGGCCAAAGGAGACATTTTGGTTTTGGCAGGCGATATTGTTCCTTTTATAGTAATGAAAAACCATGGTGATTTTTTCGATTACATTTCCGATAATTTTAAATATACTTATTGGGTACCGGGAAACCACGAATATTATTATTACGATATCTCTCAAAAAAATGGTACCATTCACGAGAAAATCAGAGACAATGTTTTCCTGGTTAACAATACATCTGTAAAGCATAATAATTTAAAGCTTATATTCTCTACTCTTTGGTCAAAGATAAATCCCGCAAACCAATGGATTATTCAACAAAGCATGTCCGATTTTCAGGTAATAAAACATAAAAAGGAGCTTCTTACTCCTTTTCATTATAACCAATTGCATCAGGAATGTATCCGATTTATTGAACAGGAATTAAAACAAAACGGGCAGAAAAAGACAATTGTCGTTTCTCATCACGCACCAAGCTTTTTTAATTATCCCGAGAAATACAAAGGAAATGTTTTAAGCAGTGCCTTTGCAGTAGAACTATATAATCTTATTGAAAAATCGGATATCAATTATTGGATCTTCGGGCACCACCATCAAAATATCGCTAACTTTAGGATTGGCAAAACCCAGCTAGTAACCAACCAACTGGGTTACATTAAGTATAATGAACATCAATTATTTAATGACAATGCAACATTTATTTGCTAAAAATGATTTTATGTTATAATATTTTGTATTTCAATACAATAAACCTATATTTGCACAATAAACCTGATTAGTTTATTGTGTATTTTTCAGTTTATCATTATGATATGAAGGTACTTACATTTATAGAGCAATTGCGACAATACTTACATGACACTGTAGGAGTTCAACCCGGACTGTGGAAAATAAGCGATGATGAACAAAAAATCATCCCTTTTTACCTGAAAGAAACTTATTGGTTGTATTATGGAGATTTCTTTCTTGGTAATGAATTCACCTTACTGATTCCTAAAGATGAAACGTTACCTAACGTTGGACAATTGAAAAAAAACATGGAAACTGTCGAAGATATTTTACAAAGAAGAACAGTGTTGGTTTATAATACAATCCATTCATATATAAGAAATAGATTAATTCAAAAACAAATTAATTTTATCGTTCCGGGCAGACAAATGTTTATGCCTAACATTCGTATTGATTTAAACGAAAAAGAATATGTAAGGCCTAAAAAAACGGAAACACTTATTCCTTCTGCTCAATACATAATGTTGTATCAAATTTTGAAAAGGGATAACTCATTGGAACAATATACTTTTAAAGATTTAGCTCAGAAATTAGATTATTCTGCTATGGCAATAACTAAAGCAGTTAATAATTTAAAAGCTCATGAATTATGCGAGACTGAAGGAAGCAAAGAAAAGTATGTTCGGTTTAATGGAAACATTTCTGAGTTATGGTATAAAGCTTTACCTTTAATGACCAGTCCGGTATTGAAACAGGTTTACATTGAAAAATATCCTGAAGGAGAACTTTTATTTCTTGCTAATACATCTGCTTTGCCTGAATATAGCGACATGAATCCTAGCAAACAGGAATACTTTGCAATAGAAAAGAACTTGTTTTACAAACTAGAGAAAGAGAATAAACTTCAAGGTTTAAATGAATTTGAAGGAAGATATTGTCTGGAAATTTGGAAATACAATCCGTTTATACTGATGGAAGATATAGCTAAAGAAGCAGTTGTTGATCCTTTATCATTATACTTAAGCTTTACAGACAATCAAGATGAACGAATTGAAATGGCGTTAGAACAAATAATTAAAAAATACATATGGTAATTGGAGTAGATAAATTTCGAGAATATTTTAAAGATTTTACTGATAGTTATATCATTATTGGCGGAACAGCATGTGACATTATTTTGGAAGATGCAGAGCTAACACCAAGAGCTACTAGAGATATTGATATGATTCTGATTGTAGAAGCTTTAAAACCAGAATTTGTTAAACAATTTTGGGCCTTTATTAAGGAAGCTAATTATGAGCGCAAAGAGAAATGTGAAGATGAACGTAAATATTATCGTTTTTTTAAACCTGAAAAAAAGGATTTCCCTAAACAGATTGAACTTTTTTCTCGAATTCCTGACCTTTTAGATATAGATGAAGAATCTCATTTGACACCGATTCCTACTGGTGAAGGTCTTTCTAGTCTTTCAGCTATTCTAATGAATGAAGATTATTACAACTATACTATAGAGCACAGTAAGGTTGAAGATAATATTCATATTGCTAATACTGAAGCTCTAATATGTCAAAAAGTTAAAGCCTTTCTGGATTTAACTGAACGTTTAGCAAAAGGTGAACCAGTTAAAAAAGAAGATATTCCTAAGCATAAGAAAGATGTCTTTCGGATGGCTGCAATGCTTACTTCAGAAGAAGTATTTGCATTACCTGACTCAATAAAAGCAGATATGCAAGATTTCGCTAATGTGGTTAAAGATGAATTGCCAGATAAAAGGATGTTTAAGGATTTAGGTTTACCACAAATAGATGTAGACGCGTTATTTAAACAATTTTTAAGTAACTTTAATTTAGAGTTTCAAATTATTTAACAAGACACCATTTACCCCTAATTATTGCACGAGAGTAAATTTTAACATTTTCTACTCTCGTTTTGTTTGAAATCTTTTTTCGAAATAAGTACCGATAAACGGTATTGTTCTCGAAATTTTACGAATCACTTTGTTTTTATTCATAATCCCGGAGTATGTTCCGGTTTTATTAATTTATTGCTTCTTTTTATTAGTATTTTATACAAAAACCAGAACATACTCTGGTTTTTATTGTTTTTTTCATGTAAAAACTATATTTTTACATTAAAACCGTATTATATTACGGATTTTATTTGTGAATTTATTAATTATTTGTAATTTCAAGTAAAATTATATCATATGGTCTTGATAGAAATTGGTAAAAAGATAAGGGAGCGCAGAAATACTCTACGTATAACTCAACCGCATCTTGCAGAAATGGCAGGAATAAGTGAAAGTACATTGCACAGAATAGAAAATGGAAAAGCAAATCCAACTATTAAGGTATTGAATCAAATAGTAGAGATTCTGGGTTTAGAAATAACGCTTGATGTAAAAAAGTAGATTAAGAAATGCGAAAAGCAAAAGTTTATAGAAATAGCCATTTGGCAGGAGAACTTATTCAAGAGAATGCAAAAAGTTATGTGTTTCGGTACAGTGATTCTTATTTTTCAAATGATTCTTTGCCGGCAATTAGTTTGACATTACCAAAGACTCAGCAAGAATACAAATCAGAATTCCTGTTTCCTTTCTTTTTTAATATGCTCTCTGAAGGTGTAAACCGTAAGCTACAAAGCAGACAATTAAAGATTGATGAAAAGGATTATTTTGGTTTATTATTGGAGACCGCAAAATATGATACCATAGGAGCAATAACTCTTAAACCTGATACAGAATAATGAACTTAAATGAAATAAAATATTGTCCGGGTACTTTAGCAGAAGGTAATAGCACATATAGTCGAACCTGTTTGCGCAGGGTTTTTAATGGCAAAACTGTAAGTCATGTGTTGCCTTATAATTCGCCACAAACTGATGAAGAAGATGATAATAAGTTTGTAGATAATCGCAAACGAATTTCGATATCGGGAGTGCAAGAGAAAATGTCTTTGATATTGGATAAAAACAAATTACGATTAACTAATGAAGGTGAACAAGGGAATTATATTTTAAAGCCAATACCAAGAGATTTAAGGAAGGTTGATCAGGTTCCGGCTAATGAGCATTTAACAATGCAAATAGCACAGCAGGTTTATAGTATTTATACCGCAGAGAATGCTTTAATATTTTTTAAAGATGGTAAGCAAGCATATATAACTAAAAGGTTTGATGTTAAAGGAGATGGCAGTAGGTGGGGAAAAGAAGATTTTGCTTCATTAGCAGGTAAAACAGAAGAAAATGCAGGAGTAAACTTTAAATATAATTATAGTTACGAAGAACTGGCAGAGCTATTAAAGAAATATGTTCCTGCTTATATGGTTGAAGTGGAGAAGCTTTTTAGCTTGATTGTTTTTAATTATTTGTTTTCGAATGGAGATGCTCATTTAAAGAATTTCTCTTTGTTAGAATCTCCTAATGGAGACTATTTATTAAGCCCTGCTTATGATTTAATAAATACCAGAATTCATGTTGATGATACAGATTTTGCTTTAGACAGAGAACTTTTTAAGCTTAGTTTTAAATCTGATACTTACAAAAAATCTAATCATGCTAGTAAAAATGACTTTATTGAACTAGCTAAACGAATGGAAATAAAGGAAAGCAGAATAGAAAAACTTTTAGCTCCATTTCTTGAAAAACAATCATCGGTTGAAGAATTGGTTAGCCATTCATTTTTAGATGAAAAAACCAAACGAGCTTATCTATTGCATTATAATACGAGAAGAAATTATTTGAATAAAGAGTAAAAATTACCTTGAAATATTAAAGTTATGACCATCCAGGAATATATTGATTCCTTAAACAAAAGATTCAAAACAGGAATCTCAAGAGAACATACATACAGGACAGATCTGGAACAATTAATTCGAACAATTGTAACAGGAGTTGAGATAACCAACGAACCTGCAAATGTTACTGATTGCGGAAACCCAGATTATGTTATTACAAAAGGTAAAATTCCGGTTGGATATATCGAAGCAAAAGATATTGGGAAAGATTTAAATAGTAAAGGTTACAAAGAGCAATTTACCAGATATAAAAAAGCACTCGACAATTTAATTATAACTGATTATACATGGTTCCGGTTTTTTCAAAATGGAGAATTAGTTCATGAAATAAAAATTGCTGAAATAGAAGATAATTCTATTAAGCCTATTTCAGACAATTTTAAGCAATTTGAGAACTTGATTAAGAACTTCTGCACTTTTGTTGGACAAACCATAAAATCATCGAAAAGGCTTGCTGAAATGATGGCTGCTAAAGCACGATTATTGGAAAATACCATTGAGAATGCTCTAAAATCAGATGAAAAAACACAGGAAAACACTTCTTTACGTGGACAGTACGAGTCTTTCAAACATATTTTAATACATGATTTAACTCCAAAAGGCTTTGCTGATATTTACGCTCAGACTTTAGCTTATGGAATGTTTGCAGCTCGTTTACATGATCCTACGCTTGATGATTTTAGCAGACAAGAAGCAGCTGAATTAATTCCAAAAACAAATCCTTTTTTAAGAAAGCTTTTCGGATATATTGCCGGACCAGACATTGACGACCGTATAAAACGAACAGTTGATAACTTAGCTGAAGTTTTTAGGGCAACTAATGTAGATGCCTTACTTCACAACTTTGGCAAAAGCACTCAAATGCACGACCCAATTATACACTTCTATGAAACTTTCCTTTCCGAATACGACCCAAAACTCCGTAAAGCCAAAGGCGTTTGGTATACGCCCGAACCTGTTGTTAATTTTATAGTTCGAGCAGTAGATGATATTCTTAAAACGGAATTTGATATAAAAGATGGTTTAGCCGATACTTCAAAAACCAAAATAAAAGTTAAAACACAATCGCAGGATAAACGAACTGCAAATGGTTACAAGGAAGTAGAACAAGAAGTACACAAAGTACAAATTCTTGACCCTGCAACCGGAACAGGTACTTTTTTAGCGGAAGTAGTAAAACATATTTACAACAATAAATTTAAAGCCATGCAAGGTGCATGGAGTGGTTATGTAGAAGATCATTTAATTCCTCGTTTAAATGGATTTGAGTTATTAATGGCATCATATTCAATGGCACATTTAAAATTAGATATGCTTTTAGCTGAAACAAGATATAAAGCAAAAAATGATCAACGATTTAATATCTTTCTTACCAATTCATTAGAAGAACACCACCCCGATAGCGGAACTTTATTTGCCGGTTGGCTAAGCAGTGAAGCCAACGAAGCAAATAAAATTAAACGCGATACTCCCGTTATGTGTGTAATAGGGAATCCTCCATACAGTGGGGAAAGTTTAAATAAAGGTGAATGGATAATGAACCTCATGGAAGATTACAAAAAAGAACCTGGGGGTAAGATTAAACTTCAAGAAAAAAACTCAAAATTTATAAACGATGATTATGTAAAGTTTTTAAGATATGGACAACATTTCATTGAAAAAAACAATGAAGGCGTATTAGCTTTTATCAATAATCATGGTTTTTTAGATAATCCAACTTTTCGGGGAATGCGTTGGAATCTATTAAAAACTTTTGATAAAATACATATCATTGATTTACATGGTAACTCTAAGAAAAAAGAAGTGTCTCCAGATGGAAGTCCTGATAAAAATGTTTTTGACATTTTACCCGGAGTTTCTATAAACCTTTTCATTAAAACGGGAAAAAAGAAAAAGGATGAATTAGGAGAAGTATTTCACTTTGATGTGTATGGTACTAGGGAATCAAAGTATAATTTTTTATGGTCTAATAGCCTAGATAATACAAACTTCAATAAAGTGGATTTTACAGAACCTCATTATTTCTTTATAAATAAAAATAAAGAAGGATTTAAATCATACCAAAATGCTTTTAGTATAATTGATTTATTTCAAGAATATTCTCTTGGTGTTCTTTCTAAAAATGATTCTATAACCATAGCATATGATAAACCCGAATTAGCAAATCGCATCAATCAATTAACAACTCTTTCCGAAAATGAAGCTAGGATTATTCTAGATATTAAATCTGATAGTCGTGATTGGATTTTGCATAAAGCTATTTCAGATTTAAAAGAAAATTATTCAAATGATAATTATAAGAATATAGTTTATCGCCCATTTGATAATCGTATAACCTATTTCACTGGGAAGCCAAAGGGATTCTTTGCATATAGTCAAAATAGAGTTATGCGAAACCTTAAAAAAGGTAATAATTTTGCTTTAATCACAGGAAGACAAGGGCAAGCTGTTGGGCAAATGCAATGGAACTTATCTTTTATAACAAATACAATTTCTGATCAAAATATTTATTACAGGGGTGGTGGTACCGTTCTTCCTCTTTACATATATTCTGAATCATTTGACCAACAAATAATTGAAACAAATAATGAGCGTACACCAAACCTAAACCAAGAAATTATAAATCAAATTGCAAAAAATCTCGGTTTAACATTCACAAACGAAAAAGAAAATAAAGAAAAAACTTTTGCACCAATTGATATTTTAGATTACATCTATGCTGTGTTGCATTCTCCAACTTACAGAGAAAAATATAAAGAGTTTCTAAAAATAGATTTCCCAAGAGTGCCTTATCCAAAAGATCAGGAAACTTTTTGGAAATTGGTTAAATTGGGTGGAGAATTGCGCCAAATACATTTATTAGAATCTCCAAAAGTTGAGCAATACATTACTCAATACCCAGCTGATGGAGATAACCTAATTACAAGAAAAATCGGAAAATCAGATTGGGAAATTACTGATTCTGAAAAACAACTTGGTCGTATTTGGATAAATGACGAACAGTATTTTGAGAATATTCCTTTAGTTGCCTGGGAATTTTACATTGGCGGTTACCAACCAGCTCAAAAATGGCTCAAAGACCGTAAGGAAAGACAACTAAGCTTTGAAGATATTTTACACTATCAGAAAATTATTGTTGCACTTTCAGAAACGGACCGGATAATGAAAGAAATTGATAAGATTGAGATTGAATAAATTACTTGGGATGGCATTATTTTATAATATAACAGACTGGAATGAGAAACCATGGTTTAGTAGTGGTGGAACAAGAGATAAGCAAATTGTCGAAGATAATGAAGGGCAAGTTTATTATTTTAAAACTTCTATAAAAAAAGATGTAATGGACTATAAATTTGAATTTTGGTCTGAGATAATAGCATCTAAAATTGGAAAATTACTGGGATTTGATACATTAAATTATGAAATAGCAGTTCGTGGAGAAAAAATAGGATGTTTAAGTAAAGCGATGAACTTAGATGGAGAAAGTAAGCTTATTGAAGGAATTAGTTTTTTAACTGGATATGATAATTCATATGATCCTGAAAAAAAGGATTCTCATAGTATTTATTCGTACCAATTTATTTGTGATTCTTTAAATTTTTTTGATCAAGGGAGGTTTATCTCAGATATAGACAAGATTATTATTCTTGATAGCATTATTGGGAATGGAGATAGACATCAAGAAAATTGGGGTGTAATAAGTAATTATAAAGAAGCGGCTAATATATTGCAAAAGCAAGCAGATAAGGATAACAGATTGTTGCTCAAAATATTAATAAAAGTTCTTTCAAAAGTTATGAAAGATAAAGATTTTTGGAAAAATCGTTTCTCGGAAAAACTAAGCTTAATAATTCCAGGTTCGTTTGCACCTGTATATGATAATGGTAGTTGTTTAGGGAGAGAAATAACAGATCAAAAACTTGAGCAGATGCTTAAAGATGACAATATGTTTAATTCATATATTAAAAAGGGAAAGTCAGAAATTCATTGGAATGGAGGAAAACTAAATCATTTTGAATTAATAAAGAATATAAGTATATTGAAGACTGATAAAATTAAACAATACATTACAGATGTTAAACAAAAATACTCTGAACAAAATATAGAAAATATAGTTAAAAATATAGATTTAAATTTACCAAAAGAATATAGTGATAATAGATTACCTGATAATAGAAAGAGATTAATAATAAAATTGATAAATTTGCGTGTTAATAAATTATTTGAATTAGTTCGGTGAAAGCGATTGGAAATATATATTTAAGTTGGAGGAAAGGAAAGGGGTCTCGGCGATTTCTTGTTGGGATTTTAAAAAGAAACTCTAATGAGGGTGTGCGATTTGAATATGTTAAAGAAGAAGTTGAAAAGGCTCAAAAAGATGGTTTTACTCCTTATGTGGATTTTCCGGTAATAGACCAGATTTACACTAAAAATGTTATTGAGATATTTGGTCAAAGGTTAATGAAAAAGGAAAGATCAGATATTCAGTCATATTACGATTTTTGGGAAATTGATCCCTATTATAAAGATGATGTAATTTATATGTTAGCGTATACACAAGGAATGTTATCCACAGATAACTTAGAGTTTTTAGCAGATTTTCAGCCAGTTACTAATATCTCTTTTGTTACCGAAATAGCAGGTTTATCAAACAGAAATTTAGAGTCAGGGCAAATTAAGCCCGGAGATATTTTAACTTTTAAACGTGAACCTGATAATGAGCACGATAAATTTGCAGTAAGAGTATTTAAAAATGATCTTGATATAGGTTATATAAAAAAAATACATAGTCGAGTTTTTTATAAGAAAAACACAGATAAATTAAAGATTACAGTAAAAGGACTAGACCAAAACGGAATAATCAATCGTATTTTTATTAAAATTTCCTTTTAATTATTCGGATCAAAAATCCTCATTTAAAGTTTTTTTTTAGTTTTACAAATGTTTTCTTATAACAATTTAGTTAACAATTCGGTTAACAGGAATAAGTATAATTAATGAAGCACCTATATTTGTTAGTGTAAAGATATTTCAAAATACTCCCGCCAGCTCCACTAAAACAAATCGCTAAACACACGCCAAATGCTCCACTTCGTTGCAGAATTATTGGTGGTGTCTGAGACTTTTACTTTAAGTATAGCGTTTCTTAATTGATATATAATTATTTTGCCGATTACCGGATAATACAATTCCCTTTAATCGTCCGCTAAGAGTAACTTAAATGCAACCATCTCCTGAGTATTCCGAACTAACAGAATGTCGTTGACTAAGACAGGATGATTCCAGGTTTTTCCTTCGATTGCCGGTAAACGTGCATGTTCCACTAGTTGCTCAGGAGTTGCTTCTACAAGTACTAGTTCTCCTTTCTCGGTAAGTACTAATAGCAAGTCCTGGTCAGCTAAAAGGATTATCTGCCCTCCATAGCGTCCTCTTTTCCATTTGCGGCTACCATCCTTAATATCAATGCAATTGATGCTGAATCCATCAAAACCATATATATGGCCTTTATGAATTACAAAGTCATTAAAGTCATTTCTAATTTTGGTTGTTGTCCAACGCTTTTCAATGGTCCAATCACCAGAATTATTAGAAACAGTTATACGATGCATAGCCTTTTTGTAGCCTTCACTTATCAGGATATCTCCATCAGCAGTTATGGCTGGTTGAACAATAGCACCATTTTCCCATGATTGTTCCCATAGCAGTTTACCATCGCCAGGTACAAAGCTACTTATAGCAAACTGACTCATCATTAGTACCTGTTTTATTCCGTCAATGGTTACCAGATGTGGTGAACTATAGTTTTCGCCACCATCCGGACCAAACCAACGAGGTTCACCAGTAGCAATATCATAGGCAATAAGCGTACCTGATATTGCTACAATAACAACATCATCAACCACCAGTGGAGAACTTGCATAACCCCAACCAGGAATTACTGTATCAATTTTAGATGCATCATTTCGTGACCATACAACAGAACCATCTCTAATATCAAGTACATTAACTATTCCGGTAGCACCTAAGGTATATACGAGACTGTCGCGAAGAGTTGGTGTTGAACGTGGCCCTGCACCAGCATGCGAATCCCAGAAACGTGCCTTGTCGCTGTGTTGCCATACAGGTTTACCAGTAAGTAAATTGTAGCAGGACACCACTTCATCTTCACCGCGTTGCTCCTGTGTAAAGAAGAGTTCGCCATGAATTGCAAAAGAAGAGCAACCTGGCCCAATAGCTTTACGCCACAACTCTATGGGTGGAGATGCTTTCCAGTCGGTTTCAATTCGAACACCATGGATAATACCATCCCGGTTAGGTCCTCTAAAGCCTGGCCATTCTGCTTCTGTTTCTAATAAATTTGATGTGAGAGCTACAGACTCTTCTTCTGATTTGGCAAGTAGTTTTTCCTCATTGGTTTCTGCCCAACGCCAGGAAAAATTCGCACTGGCATTACCAGAAAGACTATCGGATCGAACAAGCGTCCACACTCCACATGCAAATAAAATAGTTAAAACCATTGTTATTCGCCTGAGTCCAGGAGAAAGCTTTTGTGTAATCACCGCCCAAATTACAAAGGCGATAGTTAGAGTTGGAATGGCATACACAAAGTACATCAAATTGTTTAAGCCTGTTACAATCGACTTGTGTGTGAAACGTGGAATCACAATAAGTGCAACGATCATAAGAATGATCGCAATCCATCGTTCGGATTTTGGTGCCCGGCTAAAAAATGCCCACCAAACAATAATAACTAAACCACAAATTAGTCCGCCAAAAACACTGATTGCCATTGCAATATCCCCGGTGGTAAATTTAGGGACCAGAAACCACAGTACCCATTGTAAAATAGCGATAATAATGCCTGGGAGTATTCGGACAGGATTCTGATCAATCGATTCGGGTGTCTTTTCGTTTGAATTCATTTTTAATTCCTTTTTTTATTATTACAAGTAATTATGATTGTGCAAGTACATTAATTAGTTTTTCGCAACCACCATTTTTAATAAATTCTGTATGCTCGTCTATTGTTTTAAATTGCTCCCCACATATCTCCTGACATTCCATTTTATAATCCGTCGCATCATAGAATCTTTTAATTATTTTTTCTGAATCCGGATCAGATAAGGTAGATTTCCAGCTTTCTTTTTTTACTAATTCGAGAATCGTTTTCCAAATGGTAGCGCCAAGGGCTCCACATCCACTTCCACTTAAACCAAGACCTCCAGCAAATCCTGCAACCATAACAATTTCTTCATCACTACCACCCATTTTTTTTATAACTTCAGAAGCGCAGCTTATTGCCTGTTTATCCGATTCTGTTTGTTCAAGAGACAATCCTTCATGTGCAGCCCTGATAGCTTCCGGAGTCCATTTTTCAGCAAGTTTATAGCAAGATAGAAACTTCCCTGTAAACATATATTTTGCGAAGCTCCATTTATTTTTGAAATCCGTTTTAGTAAAATCTTCACATTCGATACATTTTGTCCTGTTTTCAAAAGATTTCATTAGGTGCTGAGTTGCTCTGATTGAAACCGCTATTGCTGTATTTATATCTTTATGTCTTCGAAATGATTCAGCTCCAACTGCCATTGATGCTCCCCAAAGCATTCCGCACTGATATCCTTGTTGTACTATTCCTCCTGCTAATGGATCAATAGCACGCTCTTCATCTTTTTTTGGATAGCCAAATTCGCGGTTTAAAATATAGAAGAATGTATTTGAGCATGAGCCTTTTGTGAGAAATATCCTTTTAGCATTTAATTCGGTTTTTTTTGATTTGAAGATATTCATGAAGGGCCTCCTAATTTAAATTAGTTTTGTTTTCTACACCTTTTTAGCTACACAAAAATAGTTTGGTGGATTTGAAAAATTTTTACTTTTAATAATTTGGAAATTTCCGCTAATTAAATTTTCCAATTCAGAAATTTTAAATGTTGTTATTTTAGGTACTATTCCTATTTTACTTAAAATAATAAAGAATATCCCTAAAAATGATTTTTCTCCCAGGCATGCTGTTGATGATATAATTAATCCTCTTGGCTTTAATAACTCGTTTATCCTTTGAGAGACCTTCTGAGAATCTTCTACTAAATGAAGTACATTGTATGCAAGTATAACATCAAATGATTCTTTTTTATATTTCTTATCAAAGATTGTTGTTTGCTCGAAATCTACATTTTCTATATTGCGTTCATTTGCATTTCTTTTTGCAATATCAATCATTTTAGATGATATATCAATACCTTGAACTTCTTTTACATTGCCAGAAACATCAATGGCTATTGCTCCTGTAGCACATCCATAATCTAAAACAATATCACTGTTATTGAGATATTTTTTAATGGTTCCAACAGTCTTGATATGAGCCTTTTCTGTTTTTTTGCTATGCTTATTAAAGTTGGATGATATTCTGTCCCAAAACTTTTCTGATTTAATCATTTATATTTCTTAGGTATTGATAATATGACAATTGACCTATTAGCAATTTATAAATAATAGTTATACGATTAAGGATATTGTTTTAATATTTTGATTTTTTATGATAATTATCAGTTCAATTTATGAAAATCATTTAATCAATTAATGTATTATAAGAGTATCCCGGGTAAATGAATAAGCTCCAAAAATATCCAGGTGCTCCATTTGATATATTACTGTTTGGATTATTTGGTGATGCACTAAAAATAAAGTTTTCTTATAAAGAACTTTGTGTATTGCAATAATCAAAAACTTCCTGATTTAAATTATCGGGCTCAATAATAATTGCATCAATAACTCCTTGTATTATTGATGTTTGGTAAACATTCGAATTTATTTCGGTAGGTGTTTCAGAGTTACCTTAGCTATCAATAATATTAACACAGCATCGTAAGGATGGAATGGATATGACTATTTGTAATTAGAAGAGAGTGTCCAAAAAGTAAGTAAATTGTCTATACTTCGACAAGCCTGCCTGACGGCAGTCCAATGTCAATAAGTTAAGAGAATAACCTGCTAAGTATTTGCATATTAGCAGGTTATTTAGTATATTTAAGTGTAATAAATCAAAAAAATATACTATTA